>NZ_JAGKJL010000041.1:0-80696 GCF_020329495.1 Bradyrhizobium australafricanum
TGACAGCCGCCGCCTAATCGATTAGCCGGCGGGCTCGCTCGCCGGCCGACCGGAGCTGCAAGAGCAGATGGAGCGATCGATCGAGCAACGATGCGAGACAGTCCGCAGGACCCATCGGCCGCCAACAGGCCGCGTGGTTGTTTGGAACTCGCATCGCGCAAACCATCTTGGCCAGCGATCCATTCGATCGCACCCAACAGGCCGGACATATGGATGCAAGCGATCCGATCTCACCAAACAGCTCTTGTGCCACGGGGGCCGTCCACATATGGGTCCTGGCTTTCGCCAGGACGACGATCGTGTGTCGCATCCGCACTGTCATTGCCCGGCTCGCCGCCTCCGCTAAAGCTTCGGCGCGCCAAGGATGCATGGCCTCGTTGAAGCCTTGGCGGAGACGGGACCGGGCGATCCAGTACGCCGCGGCCTCTCGATTCAAGCACAGGCATCTCTGAAGTACTGGATCACTCGCATGCGCGGGTGATGACACCGAAGATGGGAGCGCAATGACGGTGCGTTGTCTCGCGCGAGAACGATCCTCATCGTCGTCCCTGCGAAAGCAGGGACCCATAACCACCGATGTTTATCGTTTCACGACGCTGGAGTGACGAATCCCATTCACAACATCCTCCGCGGCGTATGGGTCCCTGCTTTCGCAGGGACGACGTGCTGGAAGAGCCGCGGGCTCTAATCGACAGCCCGCGCCTCAATGCGGCCGCGACATCATTGCCACGACGGCGGAGCGGGTCTCGACGCCGAGCTTTTCGAAGATATGGATCAGATGCGTCTTCACCGTCGCTAGGCCGATGTTCAGGCACTCGCCGATCTCGCGGTTGGTTCGGCCGCAGCACAATAGCTCGACGACTTCCATCTCGCGCGAGGTCAGGCCAAAGCGCGCCGGCTCGTCGGCATTCGACGACAGGCGGCTGGTGAGGTTGAACTCGAGATAGTCGTGGATCTTCTCCGCAATGTGCATGCTGCCGTCGGGGATCGCGCAGCCCGGCGCCCACAGCACGCTCATTCCGGCGACGATGCGGTCGTTGCGGCGGAAGAAGAACTCGATCATATCGGCGACGCCGCATTGGCCGGCGAAGGCGCGGTAGGTCGCCGCCTCCTGGGTCGCGCATTGGTCGAGCGCCGTGCTCAGCCGCGCAATCGGCCGGTTGCTCGCCGAGCGCGGATGTAACGGATCGAGCCGGTTCATGCCGGCAAGATACTGGTCGTGGAAACTCGGCGGCACGTTGCTGCTGAGCACGAAGCGGTTGAGGGTCAAATTGCCGTCGACCTCGTAAAACGCGGTCGCCGACCCCTCGAGAATGCCGCGCGCGAACTGAATGGCCTGCGTGGTTGCCGGATCCGGTCGGCCCAGAAGCGCGATCATGACCTACCTCCCGATGTTTCCCGATGGCGAACGTCTGCGCGTCGCGTAACCGTCACGCTGAGGCACGCGCGAGCCATAGTCAAGCAAATTGCGGGCCAAACGCACGAAGCGCAGATCCGGGGAAACGGTTACGCCGAAGTAACCCAACGGCCCCCTCCACCATCCGGTTGATTGCGAGCGACGCGAGCCATGCGGAACTTTCGCGCATCATCCGATGTCATTGCTGGATCAAGAATGAATTCGCGTCGCATCATGGCCGCCTTCCCGTCGGCGGCCGACGAACAGGTCACGCTCGCCAACTGGCGCCAACATCCCTTCAACGAGTGGGCATTCCGCAATGTCCGCGAATTGCTGCCCACCGCGAACATCGCGCGCGCCGCAGCGCCGGCGCCACTGTCCTTTGCGCCGCGCTATCTCGACGACCTCAGCTTCGCCAACCCGCGCGGCGAGACGGTCGGCGTCGGCGAGGCGCTGCGCGCCAGCCACACCGACGGCATCGTCGTGTCGCATCGCGGACAGGTCGCGTTCGAATGGTATGCCCATGGCCTGACGCCCGATACCCCGCACCTGATCTTCTCCGTCAGCAAGTCGGTCGCCGGAACGCTCGGCGGCATCCTCGCCGATCACGGCAAGCTCGACCCCGACGCGCCGGTGACGCGCTACATCCCGGAGATGGAAAGCTCGGTCTATGGCGGCAGCTGCAGGGTGCGGCATCTGCTCGACATGAGCGTCGGCATCCGCTTCGACGAGGATTACATGGCGCGCGACGGCGACGTCATGAACTACCGGCGCTCGACCGGCTGGGAGCTGCCCGATCCGGCGATTCCGCCGAGCAATCTGCGCGACTATCTGCGCACGCTGCGGCCGAACGGCGCACCGCATGGAGAGACCTTCCACTACGTCTCGACCAACACCGATGTGCTCGGCTGGGTTTACGAGCGCGCCTGCGGCCTGTCCTACGCAAAGATCCTCTCCCACTATCTGTGGCAGCCGATGGGCGCCGAGCACGACGCCTACATCACGGTCGATTCACGCGGCGCAGGCCGCGTCGCCGGCGGCATCTGCGCGACGCTGCGGGATCTCGCCCGCTTCGGCGAGATGATGCGCAATCACGGCATCAGCAACGGACGACAGGTCGTCCCCGGCTGGTGGATCGACGACATCAGGCAGAACGGCAATGCCGAGGCCTGGTCGCGCGGCGACCTGACGAAAGTGTTTCCACGGCAATTACCGCAACAAGTGGTACACGCTCGACCGGCGCGAAACGCGTTTTGCCGCGGTCGGCATCCATGGCCAGTGGATCTACATCGATCCGGCCAATGAGACCGTGATCGCACGCGTCTCCTCGCAGCCGCTGCCGATGGATCTCGATCTCGATCACATGTGGATGCGCGGCTATCGCGCGATCGCGGCCAGGCTTGCCGGCAAGAGCTGACCGATTGCGACAGGGGGACACCATGGGACCATCGATCAACCGCCGCCGTCTGCTGCAGATTAGCGCGGGAGCAAGCCTCGGCATTGCGATGCCGCGCATCGCGCGGGCCAGTTCGAAGACGATCACGGCCGTCATGCACGCGCCGCTGCGCGCCACCGACCCGATCATGACGACGGCGTGGACCGCGCGCAACCACGGCTACATGATCTATGACACGCTGTTCTCGACCAATTCGAAATTCGAAATCAAGCCGCAGATGGTCGAGGCCTGGGATGTCTCCACCGACAACTTGACCTACACCTTCCGCCTGCGGCCCGGCCTCAAATTCCATGACGGCAGCGCGGTGACGTCGGCCGACGTCATCCCTTCGCTGCAGCGCTGGGCCAGGCGCGACACGATGGGCCAAAAACTCTTCGAATTCGTTGCCGAGCTGAAGGCGGTCGACGAGCGCACCTTTCGCATGGCGCTGAAGGAGCCGTGCGGCTTCGTTCTGGCGGCGCTCGGGAAGCCGACCGCCAACGTGCCCTTCATCGTGCCGGCGCGGATCGCCGCGACGCCCGCCGACCAGGCCATATCAGATCATCTCGGCTCCGGACCGTTCCGCTTCGTGACGGCGGAATTCCAGCCCGGCCTCAAGGCCGCCTATGAGAAGAACCCAGACTACGTTTCCCGCGACGAGCCGTCCGACGGCACCGGCGGCGGCAAGGTCGTCAAGATCGGCCGCTACGAATGGATCAGCGTGCCAGATTTCCAGATCGCGACCAACGCGCTGATGAACGACGAGATCGACTATTTCGAGGTGCCGCCGCACGACCATCATCCGATGCTCGCGCGCGCAGCGAATGTCGAGCTGACCGATTACAACACGCTGGGCTTCTCCGGCATGTGCCGGATGAACTGGCTGGTGCCGCCGTTCGACCGGCCAGAGATCCGCCAGGCCGTGCTGCACGCGGTGAACCAGAAGGACTGGCTCGACACCCAGATCGGCAATCCCGATTACTACAAGATCACGCCGGCGATCTTCGTCGCCGGCACGCCGTTCGAAAGTGCGGTCGGATGGTCGACCAAGGCGGACACCGCGAAAGCCAGGGATCTACTCAAGCAGGGCGGCTACAAGGGCGAGCCGATCACGATCCTGCACGCGACCGACGCGCCTATCATCACCGCGCTCGGCACGGTCACCGCCGAGGCGCTGCGTTCGATCGGCATGAACGTCAACCTGCTCGCGATGGATTGGGGTTCGGTGGTGGCGCGGCGCGCCAAGCAGTCGATGCCGGCCGAGGGCGGCTGGTCGCTCTACCATTCGACCTGGGCCAGCGCCGACCTCGTCAATCCGATCGGCAACGCCTGCGTCAACGGCAAGGGCAAGAACGGCGGCTTCTTCGGCTGGGTCGAGGACGCCGAGCTCGAGCGGCTGCGCGACAGCTTTGCCCGCACCGCGGCGCCGCCGGACCAGAAGGCGCTGGCCGACAAGATCCAGGCACGCGCCTACGAGGTGGTCACCCACGTCCCGACCGGGCAGTACAATCAGCCGGCCGCGACGCGCAAGGCGCTGAAGGACATCGTCCGTGCGCCGGTGCCGCTGTTCTGGAATGTCGACAAGACCGGTTGAGGGCCCTTATTCGATCGGCGGCCGCCGCGTGTGCCAATCCGTCGCCGACTGGAACGCGGCGCCGGCGCGGACCAGCACGTCTTCGGACAGATGCGGGCCGACCAATTGCATGCTGAGCGGCATCTGGTCCGAGGCCATGCCCATCGGCAAGGTAATGGTCGGGCTGCCCGAGAAATCGAACACCGCCGTGAAGCGCAGAATGCTCAGGAGGATATTGGGGTCGGCACCGTATTCGCTCATCTTGGTGAGCGTCGGGATCGGCACCGGCATCGTCGGGATCAGCAGCAGGTCGATATCTTCGAACATGGCGGCAAGGCTGCCGCTGAACTTCAGCCGTTCATGATGGATCGCGGCAATATCGACGCCGCTCGTCGCCCTGCCCTGCTCGATCAGCTGCGCGAGGTCGGGTCCGTATTCCGACTTCCGCGACGGGTAGGTGTCCAGATGCGCCTCAGCCGTCTCCACCGAGCACATCGCAATCCACTGGCTGACGAGCTTCTGGTAAGGCGGGAAATGCACCTCGCGGATGTCGGCGCCGAGATCGGCGAGCGTGCGCTCGGCTTGCACCAGCGCAGCGACGACCTGCCGATCGATGCCCTCCTGGGTGTACCTGCGGTCAACACCGATCCTGAGGCCCCTGATGCCGTCGCCCGCTCCAGCCAGATAGTTCGGCACCGGAACCCGCAAGGCGGTCGGGTCGTTGATATCAGCGCCCGCGATGACGCCGAGCATCGCCGCGGCATCCGCAGCGCTCCGGCACATCGGCCCGACGTGATCGAGCGAGTCGGCCAGCGGGAAGACGCCGTAGCGGCTGACCCGCCCCCAGGTCGGCTTGATCCCGGTCACCCCGCAGGTCGCCGACGGAAAGCGGATCGAGCCGCCGGTGTCGCTGCCGATCGAGCCGTAGCAGAGCCCCGCCGCGGTCGCGACGCCCGATCCGGTCGATGAGGAGCCGACCCAGTAGTTCACATTCCACGGGTTGAGCGGGGCCGGGATTGCAGGATGGTGGCTGGTATAGGCCCCCTCCGTCATCTTCAGCTTGCCGAGCGTCACCGCGCCGGCGACTTCGAGCCGGTCCACGATCGTGGCATTGAAGGACGGTACGAATTTGGCGTGGATCGTGGTGCCGCCCGTGGTCGGCGCAAACGAGGTGTAGCAGAGGTCCTTCAGCCCGATCGGAACGCCATGCAGCGGGCCACGCCAGACACCCTTGGCGATCTCCGCATCGTACTGCTTGGCCTGGGCCATCGCCCGCTCCGCAAGGACCAGCGCATAGCCGTGAAACTGTCCATCCAGCTTCGCAATCCGGCCCAGCATCGCCTCGGTGATCTCCGAGGGCTTCACCTCCTTGCGGCGAATGAGCTCGGAGATTTCGGTGATGGATTTGTAGTGCAATGAATCCGCTGACATCTGACGCCCTGCTGTTATCGGAATATGCCTGTCCGGACCGCCGCCGCGGGCGGCGATCTCGCGACTCTGCTGACGGCGCGCCCCGCCTAGAACTGGACGCCGCGCGTCAACGCGCCGTCCACCACGAGGTTGGTCCCCGTGATGAAGCTCGCCGCTTTGCTGGCCAGGAACACGGCGGCGTTCGCCATCTCTTGCGGCGTGCCCATGCGGCCGGTCGGGTTGAGCGCCAGTGCGGTCTTGTACAGTTCGGGATTGCCGTCCTTGATCATGTTCCAGACACCACCTTCGAAGTAGGTGTTGCCCGGCGACACCGAATTGGCCCGGATGCCCTTGGCTGCGAGCTGGTAGGCGAGACCCTGCGTGTAGTGGATGATCGCCGCCTTGAACGTTCCGTAGGGACCGCTGGCAAAATCGACCTCGCGTCCCGACACGCTCGAGATGGTGACGATCGCGGCGGCGCCGCTCTTCTCCAGATACGGCATCGCCGCGTTGACGAGGCGCACCGTCCCCATCATGTCGGTGGAGAATTCCTTCTCCCAGCTCTCCTCGTCCTGCCCGATCGACAGCGCGCTGACATTGGCGACCACGACATCGATGCCGCCGAGCTTGGACGCCATGTCGGCGACCCAGGCCTTCAGGGCCGGCCCGTTTGAGACGTCGACGGCACTACCGAACGCCGAAACGCCCTTGGCCTTGAGCGCTGTGACCGCAGCGTCGACGTCGCCCTGGTTGCGCGCACAGATGCCGACATTGGCGCCCTCGGCGGCGAACGTGTCGGCGATCGCCCTGCCGATGCCCTTGGTGCTGCCGGTAACGAGAACCTTTGCTCCCTTGAGTCCGAGATCCATGTCCATTCCCTCCGTTATTATCAATTATGCAACGCATTGATCCTCACCGCATCGCGCGGTCGATCACAATAACAGCTGCGCGCGAACGTTGTCCGCGTTGACCTCCTCACCGGCCAGCGATCGCGTGATCTTGCCCTTCTCCATGATGTAGCAGCGCTGCGCGATATCCAGGATGGTGTCGAGATTCTGCTCCACGAACACGATCGTGGTCCCGAGCTCCGCTCGGAACGATTTCAGCGCCTCGCAAATATGCTGCACGATCGACGGCTGGATGCCCTCCGACGGCTCGTCGAGGATCATCAGCGCCGGATTGCCGATCAGCGCGCGGCCGATCGCAAGCTGCTGCTGCTCGCCGCCCGACATGGTGCCCGCGATCTGCCGCCGGCGCTCCCTCAGGCGTGGAAAATACTCGTAGACGAGCTCGGGCAACTTCTTGCCTTCGGGCCCGCCGATCAACTCGCCGACCTGCAAATTCTCCTCGACGCTCATTTGCGGAAACACGTCGCGGCCCTGCGGGATGTAGCCGAAGCCGGCGCGCGCCCGCGCATCGGCCTCGAGCTGCGTGACGTCCTGATCCATGAAGCTGATGGTGCCGCGCCAGGTCTGCAGCAGACCTATCAGGCACCGCATCAGGGTCGACTTGCCGACGCCGTTGCGGCCGATCACGCCGACGATCTCGCCGCGCGAGACCGACATGCTGACGCCCTGCAGGATCGGCGTCGCGCCGTAACCCGCCCAAAGTCCCGACACGTCCAGGATGCGATCAGTGGGCATGGGTCTTACCCAGGTAGATTTCCGCGACCTTCTCGTCTTCCAAAATCGCCTCCAAGCTGCCGCGCGCGAAGATCTTGCCAAGATGCAGAACGGTGACGCGCTGGGCGACCTGACGCACGAACGCCATGTCGTGCTCGACGACCAGGACGGTCATGCCCTCGGCATTGAACGACTTGATCAGCTCGCCGGTCTTGAAAGTCTCTTCCGGCGACATGCCGGCGGTCGGCTCGTCCAGCAGCAGCAGCTGCGGCTGCAGCGCCAGCGCCATCCCGATCTCCAGCCATTGCTGCTGGCCGTGCGACAGCGCACCGGCGAGCTTGCCGCTATCGTCAGCGAGATTGAGCAACGCGAGCAGCCGCTCCTCTTCATCACGGCATTCCGCGCCCGAAATGCGTTCCTGCAGCGCGATCTGGATGTTCTGCCGCACCGGCAGCTCCTTGAACACGCTCGGCGCCTGCATCTTGATGCTCATGCCGCGCTGCACCCGCGCGTAGGGCCGCTCGGCGGTGATATCGATCGAGTCGAAGAAGATGCTGCCCGTGGTCGGCGGATAGAGCCCGACGATCAATTTGAACAGCGTGCTCTTCCCGGCCCCGTTGGGCCCGATCAGGCAGTGCACCTCGCCGGCATTGACCGTCAGGTCGACGTCGGAGACGGCGGTCAAACCACCGAAACGCTTGGAGACACCTTTCACATCGACCAGCGCCATGATTCAGGTCTCATCCGATTGCAGGCGGGCGGTATCGGCCAGCGCGGGGGCTTCGTCGCGGCGCCGACGCCTGGTCCACCAATCGACGACGAGCTTGCCGATGCCGAGCACGAAGCCCTGCGGCGCCAGCATCACGGTGGCGAGCAGCAGCACGCCCATCAGCACCAGCGCCGCTTGCTGGCTGTAGACCGTGATGGTCTGAAAGCCGAACAGCAGCAGGAACGATCCGACCAAGGTCGCGGTCAGATCGTTGCGTCCGGAGAACGCCACCCACACGATCGGCATCGCCGCCGCCGGCAGGCCGATGCTGGATGGCGTGATGAACTGCCCCCACGACGTGTACAGTGCGCCGCTGAGGCCTGCGAGCCCGCTGCCGATCACGAAGGTCAGAAGCTGATACTTGCGGACGTCGTAGCCGAGCATCTCGGCGCGCTGCGGGTTTTCCCGCGTCGCCACGATCACATTGCCGACGCTCGAGTTCACCAGCATGCGCAGCGCGATGTAGACGATCACGATCAACGCGATCATGACATAATAGAGCGCCGAGCCCTCGATGTCGAAGTCGCCGACGGTGAGCGGGTCCATCCCCTTCATGCCGTTGAAGCCGTTCAGCCGGGCCGGACCGATATGCCATTCCGGCCCCGCCGTCTGCCCGAGGAAGAAGGCAAGCACTAGCGTCGCCGACAACGTCACGATGCCGAAGAAAATCCCGCTGATGCCGCCCCAGATCATGAAGTAACCGAGGATCCCGGCCGCGATCATCGCGATGACCACGGAGAGAACCAGCGCGGCGATCGTGGTCGTTCCCCCGCCCATATTGATGGCGAGCACGCCATAGCCGTAGCCGGCGATGCCAAAGAAGAAGGTCTGGCCGAACGACAGCATGCCGCCGTATCCCCACATCAGGCAGAGACCGAGCGCCATGAATATCCAGATCAGGAAGTAGGCGAAATTGCCGACGTCATAGGAATCGGCGAACAGCGGATAGATCAGTGCCCCCGCCAGCACGGCGAGGAAGCAGGACCAGAAGATCTTCCCGCGTCCGAGCGTCTGCGGGCCCTCGAGCAGCTTCAACATCAGAAATTCCCGTCTAGCGCCCACGACGAACCAGCACGCTGGATAGTCCCTCAGGCAGCACACGTATGATCAGGATGACAGCAAACAGCATGCCGATCTGCCCGATGATCTGCCCGTAGCTGGCATTCAATGCCATTCGGATCATCGCCAGGAACACCGCGGCCGGCGCAGTTCCAAGCAGGACATTGGCGCCGCCGATCACCACGGTGACGAAGCTCTCGACCACAAAGGTCGCGCCCATGGTCGGGATCAGCGTCATGGTCGGTGCGTAGAGCGCGCCGCAGAGCCCCGCGAGCGCGGTGCCGATGCCGAAGCTGATGGAATAAATCCGCCCCGTGCGCGCGCCGAGCGCCTTGGCCATCGCCGCATTCTGCATCGTGGCGCGCGCGATCACGCCGAAGCGCGTCTTCATGAAGATGATGTAGAGGCCCGCCAGGACCGCTACCGCACAGGCAAACAGCACCAGCCGGTAGGTCGAAAACGTGTAGCCCCCGATCGCGAAGCTTCCTTCCGGCGTGCCAATACCCCGCACCGCGGAGCCGACGATCAGCAGCATCGACTGCGTCACGATCAGACTGAGGCCCCAGGTCGCGAGTAGCGAGTCGAGCGGTCGCTTGTAGAAGCGCCGCACGACGAGGTACTCGACGATCATGCCGATGATCCCCGCCGTCAGCGCGGCCAGGATCTGCGCGATCGGAAGCGGCACGCCGAGATTCACGAGCCCTACGGTGACGTAGGCACCGCACATAATGAACTCGCCATGCGCCATGTTGATGACGCCCATCATGCCGAACACGATGGCCAGGCCCGCCGCCGACAGGATCAGGAACGCGAAGACATCGGCGAACTGATAGAATACCGAGAAGAGTTCAGCCGACATTCCGGTCTCCCTGATCGCGGCGCCGCATCATTGCGGCGCCGGCTCGCTTCAAAGCCGCGATGCAAACACGAGCAAGATTCGTGCCTGCGCGCATCACGACTTGCTGGGAAGATGACTCGGCGTGTACTGGTCCTTGTCGTTCTTCTTGGTGAGGTCGCAGCCGATCTCGCCAAGCCAGTAAGGCTGGATCGTGCCGTAGTCCTTCTCCACCGTCACCTCATGCTTGGGCCCGACCGAGATCAGGCGCATGCGGTGCGACGTATGCTGGCTCTTCGGGTCGATGCAGACCTTGCCCTCGGGAGCCTCGATGCAGGCATCACCCGTTGCGATTACCTTGCGCATGTCCTCGAGCTTGGTCGACTTGGCCTTCTCGACCAGCGCCTTGTACATGTAGAGCGCGTTATAGGCGTTGTAGCCCATGTCGTTGATGTAAAGCTCATCGGGGAATTTTGCGTGCCAGCGCTTCTTGAAGTCATTGGCTTCGGGGGTATCGATCTCCTCGAACCAGTTCGCGGTCGCATGCATGTTGTTGAGCGCCGGCGGCTTGAACCGCTTGTGCTCGAAGCCGAGCATGATCTTGATCGAAGAGCCCATCGGCAGGTTGAGGTTGGCCGCGGCCGCCTGCTCGAAGAACGAGTCCTGGGCGGCGCCGACATTGATCGTCAACAACCAGTCCGGCTTCGCCTTCTGGATGTTCTGGATCGTCTGCGCGAATTGCGACACGCCGAGCGGGATGAATTCCTCGCCCACGACCTCGCCGCCGAGGTCCTTCATGATCTTGCGGTTCCACTCCGCGGAGATCTGGCCGAAATTGTAGTCGGCTGCGATGACATAGACCTTCTTGCCGAACTTCTGGACCATCCAGGGGATCAGGGTCGAGAACTGCTGCTCCGGCACCGCGCCCATGCTGATCATGCTGGCGTCGCAGACACCGCCTTCATACTGGTTCGTATAGAAGTACGGCGTGGTGGTGCGATCGACGATCGGACGCAGCGCCTCGCGCGATGCCGAGGTGATGCCGCCGATCAGCACGTCGACCTTGTCGCGATTGAGCAGCCGTCGGCCGAACTCCTGATAGCGGGCATTGTCACCCTGGGGATCGAGATGGATCAGCTCGATCTGCCGGCCGAGAATGCCGCCGCTCTTGTTGATCTCCTCGACCGCCAGCTGCGAGCCGTGCAGCTTCGGCATGCCCATGAAGGCGAGATCGCCGGAGACGTCCTCCAGCAAGCCGACCTTCAGCGGCGGTTCAGCCGCCTGGGCAGCACCTATTGCCGCGGTCCCGAGCATTGCACCAAGCAAAGCCATTCCGACTATACGCCCCGAATACATCGCGATGTCCTCTGTCGTTGAAGGATGTTTGAAGTCACGCCTTGAGGTAATTCTTCAGGATCGACGCCCCCATCGTGTATTTGGGATCGACCATGTTGCCGAGCCGCATGCGGCCGGCCTGGCTGAGCAGCATGTAGGCGTCGATTTCGTCGAAGCCGTAATCGGCGCTCATCCAGCGCACGAGCTCGCGATAGGCGATACGCGCAGCGTCCTCGAGCGGGCGTGCGCTGCCGATCGTCATGATGAAGTCGCGCGTCTCCAGCCGCGGCCAGGCGAAGCTCCAGTTCTTGATCAGATCGATCTGCAGCGTCACCGTCGCGCGCTGCTCCAGCGCGACGCCCGAGAGCTCGCCGTCGCCCTGCGTGGCGTGGCAGTCGCCGACATAGAGCAGCCCGCCTTCGGCATGCACCGGCAGATAGATAATCGCGCCCGGTGCAACGTCGGGCAGGTCCATGTTGCCGCCGTGATAATCGGGCTGCAGCGAGGAGATCGCCTCGATCTCTGGCGAGACGCCGATCGTGCCGATGAACGGTTCATAGGGCAGCGTGATCTTGTCATTCCAGCGCACGCCGTTACGGTCGACATGCAGCTTCCTGACGCGTTCCGGCAGCGGCGGATTGAGCAGCGCCGTGGATGCGGTCCCGACCAGGCCGCCGAACTCCGGAATGATGCAGGTCGTTCCGGCCGGCTGCGCGCCGCGGGTCTCGACGTCGCGGATATAGACGGCGAGGCAATCGCCCTTCTTGGCGCCTTTGACCGCGATCGGCCCGCATTGCGGGTTCAGATAGGGGAAGTTCAGCTTCGCCGTAGGGCTGTCGCTTTCGCTGGTGAGCACGCCGCCGAAGGCGTCTTCGGTTTCGACAACGACGACCCCACCTGGGTCGATCGAAAGGGTCGGCTTGGCATAGGGCCCATAGACGTAATGGAAGCCGCCCTGCTGCTCGATCGTCAGGCTATGGGTCGTGCCGGTCGCGCCCTTGGCAAGGGCGCGCTTGGCCATGATGGAACTCTTCAACCAATCCTCGGTCATGCGAACGGCTCCTCAATTCAGATCGCGGGATGGCGCTTGTGCCAGTCGGTGACGCGCTGGAAGGCATCGCCCGCGCGAACGAGGCTTGCTTCGTCGAAGTGACGGCCGACGAACTGGAAGGCGATCGGCCCGCCGTTCGGCGCGAAGCCACCGGGAAGCGTCACGGTCGGGCTGCCGGTCATGTCGAACGGACAGGTGAAGCGCAGCAGCCCGGTAATCAGCGACGGGTCCTCACCCAGAGCCGCCATCTTGGCCAATGTCGGCGCAGCGAATGCCTGGGCCGGGACGGCGATCAGATCGACCGTCTCGAACAACAGCCGCACCGCGCCGCGGAACGCTTCGCGCCGCAGCACGATCTTCTGATAGTTCATGCCGGATTGCGCCCGGCCGAGATCGAGCAGGCCGGCGAGCGCCGGACCATATTCGTCCTTGCGGGCCGGATAGGTCTGTTCATGCGCGACGGCCACTTCGATGCCGCACAGCGGGAACCAATCCTCGATCACAGCCTTGGGATCGGGGAATGTGATGTCCTTGATCTTCGCGCCCAGATCGGCAGCAACGCGTAGCCCTTCGCTGAGCACCTTGCCGGCAGCCTCGTCGGTTCCTTCGCTGGTCCAGCGCCGATCGACCCCGATCGTCACGCCGCGCAAATCGCCGGACAGGCCGGCGAGATAGTTCGGCACGGGCAGCGGCACGGAGGTCGTGTCCTTGGGATCCTGGCCGGCAATCACGGTGAGGATCGCGCCACAATCGGCCGCGCTGCGCGCCATCGGCCCGATGTGATCGAGCGTTGCTGCGAGTTCGAACGCGCCATAACGGCTCACGCGTCCCCAGGTCGGCTTCAGCCCGGTGATGCCGTTGGCGGCTGATGGAAAGCGGATCGAGCCGCCCGTATCGGTGCCAAGCGAGCCGAAGCAAAGCCCCGCGGCGGTGGCGACGCCGGAACCGCTCGACGATGCGCCCGACCACAAATCCGCATTCCACGGATTCTTCGGCGGATCGATCTTCGGGTGGTGGTCGGCATAGGCGCCCTCAGTCTGCTGCAGCTTGCCGAGAATGACAGCGCCGGCATCCTTCAACCGCGCGACGACCGTGGCATCCTCGCTCGGCCGGAAGTCCCGGTGAATGGTCATGCCATGCGCGGCCGGCGCGCCCTTCGCCCAGCACAAATCCTTGACGGCGATCGGCACGCCGTGGAGCGGTCCCTTGATCTTGCCGGACGCGATGTCCTTCTCGGCCGCTGCGGCCTCGGCCAGCGCCGCCTCGCCCATCACATAGGCGTAGCTCTTGAGCTTGCCGTCGAGCTGCTCGATCCGCCCGAGCATCGCCTTCGTCACCTCGACCGGCGAGAGCTTTTTGGCCTGGATTTGCTGCCCGATCTCAATGAGCCCGAGATAGTGAAGATCCGTCGTCGGCATCGTTTCTCATCCCCGCACTTGACATGACGCAAGCGCAGGCACTGCCCATCACCGCGCATGCGCCTCCGGCTTGGCGGCACGGACGTGTCGCCAATTTGTTTAGCGGCAAAAGCAAAAAACCACCCGCCCCTCCGAAACGAAGGTGACGAATGGCCCAAATGCCGCGGCTATGAACTATCGCATGGGTCCGAAGTCGAACGGAGCACTCTGCGCGGCGATCGGGACGTCATCGGCCAAATCGACGCACGCAAGGTTCGACAGGAAGCCCTGTAGGAGAAAATTCTAAGGAGGTGTGCAGCGCGTTGTCAACGAGGCTGGCTGCACAAATTTCGCGAGGTGCATGCGCAGCAAATCGGCATGACCTCTTGCACCGACCTCTGCGAAGATGATTTCCTTGATGCGTTGCGCCGCCGAAAGTACTCAATGACCAAGCCCTCCATTCCAGTTGGCATCATCTGCTCGCAGCACGGGCCCTATCAGGCCATGGGACGCGAGATCCTGAAGAGCGCCATGATGGCAGTCGACGAAATCAACAATCAGGACGAATTCGACTTCGCGATATCTGCGCATGTCCGCGATCCCCGCGGAATCATTTCGGAGTATCACACGGTCTGCGACGACCTCATTCGCAACGTCGGCGTCGAGCACATCATCGGCTGCTACACCTCGGCCTCGCGCAAGCAGGTGCTGCCGATCGTCGAGCGTACCGATCGCCTGCTCTGGTATCCGGCGCGCTACGAGGGGTTCGAATGCTCCGACAACGTCATCTATGTCGGCGCCTCACCCAATCACAACGTGCTGCCGCTGGTGCGTTACGTGCTCGATAATCTGTCGCGCGAGATCTTCTGTGTCGGCTCCAACTATGTCTGGACCTGGGAAACCAATCGCGTCACCCGCGAGCTGGTGACGGCGGCCAAAGGACGCATTCTCGCCGAACGCCTGCTCGAACTCGGTGAGAGCGCGGTCACGCACATCGTGGACGAGATCGTGCGCCGCCGGCCGCCGGTCGTCTTCAACACGCTGGTCGGCAGTTCGAGTTACGACTTCATCCGCGCCTTTCATGCGGCGACTGCCGCGGCCGGCCTCGACATCCCGATGCTGAGCTGCAGCCTGTGCGAGCCCGAGCTCAAGATCGCGGGTCCCGCATCGGCCGGATGCATCACCTCGTCGGCCTATTTCGAAAGCATTCGCCTGCCCGAGAACCGGGCCTTCGTGGCGCGCTGGAAGGCGCGCTACGGCGAGCACAGCAGCCCGTCCGTCGACGGGCAATCCGCCTATGTCGCGGTCTATCTGCTGGCCCGCGCGCTGCAGCGCGCCGGCACATCCGATATCGGCGAGGTGCGGCGCGCCGCGGCCGGCCATCGCTACAATTCGCCGCAAGGTCCGGTCTGGATCGACGGCAGCAACAACCACTGCGTCCTGACGCCGCGGCTGGCCGTCTCGAACGCCGAAGGACAGTTTGACATCTTCTGGGAAGCTGAAGCGCCGGTTAGACCGGATCCTTATCTGACGCAGCTCGACATCGCCGCCAGCCCGGCAAGGGATGGAACGTTGCCGAATGCGCCGCATTTGCGGGTTGTGAAATGAGCAAACCGTCTTCATTTTCGCTGCGCGGGCGCAAGGCGCTCGTCGCCATCAAGGATGAGCGCGATGCCTCGATCGTCAGGCGTCAGTTCGAGCGTCTCGGGATCGAGATCGTCACATGGGAGCCCGGTGCCAGTATCGACTGCCGTCCCGACGTGACGCTGATCGATGATGAGTTCCTGCCGCTCACCTCGCCGGCACAGCGGACGTCGCTTGGACGAAGCCCGGTCATCGCCCTGCTCGGCACCGAGACGCCGAGCCGTCTGAAGCTGGTGCTCGACCTCGATCCGGCGTCATTCCTGGTGAAGCCGCTGCGCTCGGCCGGCATCTATGCCGCGCTCGTCCTGGCTTTCGAGCGAAGCGAGCGCACCAGCGAGTTGAAGCAGCAGGTGCTCAAGCTGGAGCAGCGCCTGCGATCCCGCCGCGTCGTGCTCGCCGCGGTCCTTCAGGTCATGCACACCCATGCGCTGGCCGAGCCGGCTGCCTTTGCGCTGATCCGCCGCGCCGCCATGGAGCAGCGCAAGACGATCGAGGAACTCTCGGCGGAGATCACGGCAAAGGGCTCCCTGCCCCGGGCAACCGGATAGAGCCGGGGACTATTTCTTCAGTTCCGCGTAGAGCTGCATCACCCGTTGCGGCAGCACCTCGATGCGCGGCACGCGGAGCGCATAGCGCTCGCCGAAAATCCGATCGAGCTGGGGAAACCTGTGCTCACCGATACCAAAGGCGAAAATATCGGTGCCGCGCCGCCGCAGCTGCTGCGCGGCCCGGCGAGCGTCCTCGACGAGATATTGCGCATCCGGCACGTCGACGTCGGACGGCTCGCCGTCGGTCAGAACCAGCAGCACTTTCCGGAACGCGCGTCGTTCCGCGAGGTAGCCCCCGGCATGGCGCAATGCCGCGCCGAGGCGCGTGGAATGGCTGCTGCCAAGACCCGCGAGACGTGAACGAACCACGGCATCCATCGGCTCCGCAAAGCCCTTGATGCGCAGATAGCGCACGCGCTCGCGGCCGTCGGAGCTGAAACCATGCACCGCGATCGCATCATTGGCGGCCTCGACCGCCGCCGCCATGATCGCAGCCGCCTTGCGTTCGACGTCGAGGACCGTCCGGCCGCGGCGGTCACGGTCGGCGGTCGATTGCGACAGGTCCAAGAGCAGCAGGATGGCGAGATCGCGCGGTCCCGGCGCATCGCGCTGGTAGACCCTGAGCTCGCTGATATTGCCGGTGCGCCGCTCGATCGTCAGAGCGATCGCCGCGTCGATGTCGAGTGCGTCGCCGTCGCGCTGGCCCTTGTGTCTGATCCGGCGGCCGATCGACGCGTCGCGGGTCAACTCCGTGATCCAGCGCATCGCGTCGGCGTCCGTCGAGGAATCGAAGGGCTGCGCGGAAACGGCTGCATCGGCTTCCAGAATCGTGGTCCAGTCCGGCCGCTCGGTACGCGCCGCATAGTCCCATTCCGGGTAGGTCGCCACCGGAAACCCGTCCAGCAGCGTTACCGCGCTGGCCTTCGCGCGCAGCGTCTCGTCCGGCTTGGCGTTGTCGTCGGCCGGCTGACCACCCGCATCGTCGCGCCGCTCGATCCGGACGGAATCGACGGCAAGTTCGATCGTCTCGGCCGGACTGTCCGGCTGGTCACCGAAATCCCACAGCGCCAGATTATCGTCGCGATAGGCGGGTTCGACGACGTAGCTCTTGGCGTTGAACTGCAGCCGCATCTGCCCGATGTCGTTGCCGAGCAAACCGCCGATCTCGCGGCTGATGGCGGGATCGGTCCAACGGCCGGCGGCAGCGGCAAACAGCGTCCGCCCCTTGGTCACCCACGCATCCGGATCCTGACAATCGGGATCAATCAGCGCCCGCGCCAGCCGCATCATCAGTCCGGCTGCGGTTGCCTGGCCGGCTGGCGTCGCGCTGTGAAATGGCAGCCACAGCCGGCGCAGCCCCGGCATCTGGTGGAGCGCCAGCGCCTCGACCCGGGCATCCTCGATCAGCGAGACCAGCGCGATCTGCAGCGCCTTCAGTCGTCCCACCGGAAAGCGGACGGTGGAATGCACCAGATGCGCGCCGGCATGCGCGACCGCCGCGAGATAGACGGCGTCGGCCGCCTCGCCCTCGAAGCCGGGAAAGGTCTGCGGAAGACCGACGAGGCCGGCGGCGAGCGAGGTCCGCCGCGGCACCGGCGTCGGTGCAACGGCAAGTTTGCGGAAACGCGGCTTTCTGTTCCACAACGCGATCGTGGTTGCAGCGAGGCGCTTCTCCAGCCGCGCGAAATCATCCCCGCTCCGACCGGCTGCGAACAGCTGCGCCGAAAGCTGATCGTCGAGCGCGAAATAGGCGCGGCGGCGCGATGCGCGACTGCCACTGGCGCGCAAGCCAGCGGAGACCCACGCCGCAAACTCCTCGCCGCCGGCATGCGTCAGAAACTGCCCCAGCCGGCCGATCGCGAGCCCCGCCGACTCCGGCCCGGTGGCTGCGAGTTCGTCGAGCGCGGCGAGAACCGCGGTGAGTTCTCCTGCACCCGCAAGCCGGGGCAGCACCTTGGACAATTCGGTCAGCAAGGCATGAGCGACGCGGCTTCCGGCACTGCAGCCGATGTCCCTGACCGCGCGGCCGATCGCGATCAGATCATCGGCCGATCGCTGCGCCGGCCATTGCTCCGATAGACGCAGAAAGCCCTGCACCACGGCTTGACCGAGATTGGCCTCGAACAGGGCGTGCACGGCCTCGTCCCAGACCGCCAAATGATCGAACCAACCGGTTCGCTGCAAAGCGGCGCGCGCCGCCTGCACGGCCGCAGCTACATCGTCATGGCCGCGCAACAGTGCCGCAAGCCGACGTCCGGACCGGAAGCTATCGAGCGAACTGATTTGCGCGACCGCCACCTGCAATCTTCCACTTACCCACAGGCCGAGATCACGTCGCGCAACGTGTTCCTGGTGTCCGCATCATCGGTCAAGGGAACGACGATCGTGGTCTCGCAGGCCTTTTCGAGGCTGATGCCGCATCCGATCAGTCGGCCGGCATTGACCAGCATCCGGGTCGAGGCACCTTCGTCGAGCCCCTGGCCTTTCAGGTTGCGGCTGTGCTGGGCGATCTTCACCAGGAGATCGGCGAGGTTCGGCTCGATACCGGCTTCGCGCGACACCACCTCGGTTTCGGCCGGCCGATCAGGATAGCCGAAATCCAGCGCCGCGAAGCGCTGCTTGGTGGATTCCTTGAGGTCCTTGATCGCGCTCTGGTAGCCCGGATTGTAGGAGATCACGAGCTGGAAGTCGGAATGGGCGTGGATCAGTTCACCACGCTTTTCCAGCGGCAGCACACGACGATCGTCGGTCAAGGGATGGATCACGACCGTCGTGTCCTGGCGCGCCTCGACGATCTCGTCGAGGTAACAGATCGCGCCAAGACGCACGGCGGTGGTGAGTGGCCCGTCACTCCACACCGTGCCCTCTGCATCGAGCAACCAGCGTCCCACCAGATCCGCCGCCGTCATGTCCTCGTGGCAGGCGACCGTAATCAGCGGGCGGCCCAGCCGCCACGCCATATATTCTATGAAGCGAGTCTTGCCGCAGCCGGTGGGGCCTTTCAGCATCACCGGCATGCGGTTGGCATAGGCTGCACCGAACAGTTCGACCTCATCCTTGAGCGGCCGGTAATAGGGCTCTTCCCGGATGCGGTACTGGTCAAGCAGCAAAGCGGGATTGGACAAGCTCACGCCTCCCATGATCGCGCAGGCAGCCGTTCGCAACCGGTCGATATCACGATGCGAGCAGCTCCTTGAGCTTGCCGTCGATAAAGTCGACATCGACCGGATTGGTCCCGGGCCCGCCAGCGAAGTGGCCCCAGATCGACGGTACCGGCACGAGCTTGGCGTTCGGCATGTTCTCGACCTCGAACGCACTGTCCTCCGGCGGGAAATAGAGATCGGTCTGACCCGGCATGACATAGGCCTTGGCCTTGATCGCCCGCAGCGCGGCCTTGAAGTCGCCGTTGTAGATTTCGTTGTCGCTGATGTCGCCGTGCTGCCAGGTCCACAGCATGGTCAGCAGGTTGTTGGGATCCTTCGGCAGGAAGAAACCCTCCCAGAACGCCACCAGGAAATCCTCCAGCGACGAATAGCCCAGCGTCTTGATGTCGAGCTGCTCGCGGTAGAAGGCCTGCGAAAAGCCCCAGCCGGCATAGACACGCGCGGCGGCGCGCAGGCCGCGGGCCGGCTTGTCGGTGTACCAGCCCTCCTTCCACGCAGCATCCGCCGTGAGTGCCGCCTTCACGCCTTCGAGGAACACGAAGTTGTGGCGCGAGCATTTGGCCGAGCCGCAGAACGGCGCCAACAGATCCATCATATCCGGATAGAGCGCGCCCCAATGGAACGTCTGCAGCGCGCCCATCGACCAGCCGACCACGAGACGGATGTGCTTGATGCCGAATTTCTCGGTCACGAGCCGATGCTGGGCGCGCACATTGTCATAGGCCGTCACCTGCGGGAAACGCGGTCCGTTATACGGTTCCGGTGTGTTACTCGGCGACGACGACAGCCCGTTGCCGAGCATGTTCGGAATGATGATGAAGTACTTTGCCGGGTCGAGCGCCCTGCCCGGTCCGATCAGCCATTCATTGTCGTAGTGCTGGCCGGAGTACCAGGTCGGATAGACGATGACGTTGTCCTTGGCTGCGTTGAGCTGGCCATAGGTCTTGTAGGCGAGCTTGCAGTCGCGAATGGTCGCGCCGCGCTGCAAGGTCAAATTGCCGAGATCATGGATCTGATAGTCGACGCTCATTGATGTACCCTTCTTGCTTGATCGAGCTGATCGCTTACGCCGGACGCGCCACCTTTTCAGTCGGAGACTCCACCCGTGCGATCGCACCGTACACGATGCCTGCGACCACCGCGGCGGAGATCGCAGTGGACAGTCCCGGCATCAGGTTTTCAACCGCAAAGGCAAACAGCGACCCGATGCCCCAGGCGATGAACGGCTTCGCACGCCAGTCGACGTCCGCGCGCGCCTCGGCCCGTAGCAGATACTGATCGACCAGAATGATCGCACCGATCGGCGGCACGAGGATGCCGAGCAGCGACAGCCACTGGATGAAGAACGCCCAGACATTGCCGGCAGCGACCAGGATACCAAGCGCGCCGAGCACCACCGCCATCAGCCGCATATTGGTCCCGAGGATGCGCGACCAGCCGGTCGCCGCATTGTACAGGCAATGCGAGCAGACCGAGCCTAAATTGGCATAGAGGAAGATGAACGCGAGGATGCTGAGCCAGGTGAGCTGCTTGCCGTTCATGTAGCCGAACATGTTGTCGACACCGAACGGGTTGGCGTTCGGCACGGCGAGCGCCGCCGTCATCACGCCGCCGACCAGCATCGCGACCAGATTGGCGAACGGAAACGCGCTGAACGTGGCAAACAGCGAGGACCGCGTGCTCGGCGCCCAGCGATTGAAGTCCGCCGTCACCGTGCCTGCGTCGATGAACAGCGCGAGCACCACGGTAAGCCCGACGCCCATCGACATGCTGGCGACGCCATTGTTGCCGGCATAGCCGAAGATCGCCGCCGACGTCGTGGTCGAGGCGGCATCGGCCGCGACCCAGAGGCCAAGCACGACAAACAGCGGCACCGACGCCAGCCCGATCCAGTGCAATCCCTTCACGCCGACGAAGGTGATCCCGATATAGAGCACGCCGGCGACGATGGTCATCGCCACATAGTTGAGGCCGTAGGTCGAGGAGATCAATGCGCCGGTGATGCCGGTCTGCACCGCATACCAGCCGAGCAGCAGGGTCGACAGCAGGCCCGACGCCAGCACGTAGCCCTTCTTTCCGAACACGATGCTGGCGATCAGCGCGAAGTTCATGCCGCGCCGGGTGCCGATCAGGCCGAGTGCGCCCACATAGGCGAACATGATCAAATTGCCGACGATCATCGCCACCAGTGCATTCTTGAACCCCATGCCCAGCACCAACAGCGATCCGGTCATCGCGCCGGTGATGATCATCGGAAAGCCCAGCCACACCATCGTGACCGAGAAGGCGCTGCGCCGGGCGCTCATCGGCACCGGCTCGTGCTCGAATTCATGGCCGAGAAGGTCGTCGATCTGCCCTTCGGTCTGCTGAACCAGCCCGCTATTCGATTGACCGCTCATGATGTCCCCCCTGTTTCCTCCGCGAGGAAGTGTCCGCCGTTGCATCGAACCACGCCGGCGCGAAACATCGCGCCGGCGCCGATCATCGATGTCACTCAACGATGTGCGACTTTCTGGTTCGGAATGCCCTCGATCGGGCATTCGTCGGTTCCGACAGTCGGACGGGTCATGGCCTCGACCATTTCCCGTGTCCCCTCGGGGTCGGTGATCCAGTTCTTGTAGAAGGTGTAGGGGCAGACCGCGTGGCCGCGATCGCCGTCGCCGGAGTTAATCAGGCCGGTATAGCCGCGGTGCATCAGCTTGAAGAGATGGTTCTGCGACTGCATGTTGCGGCGGGCGTCGCGGATCAGCGACACCGAGAGCTGCGCGTACTGGATGCCGTTCTCCTCCGTGCCGCACTCGCCGAGCGTCCTTCCGTCGAAACCGATGAGCGCGGAATGGCCGAAGTAGGAATAGACGCCGTCGAAGCCAGAGGCGTTGGCGACCGCGACGTAGCAGTTGTTGGCCCAGGCCATCGACTTCGAGATCTGGATCTGCTGCTCCTTGGCCGGATACATGTAGCCCTGGCAACGGACGATCAGTTCGGCGCCGCGCATCGCGCAGTCCCGCCAGATTTCCGGATAGTTGCCGTCGTCGCAGATGATCAGGCTGATCTTCAGTCCCTTGGGCCCGTCCGAGACGTAGGTGCAATCGCCGGGATACCAACCCTCGATCGGCACCCACGGCATGATCTTGCGATACTTCTGGACGATCTCGCCCTTGTCGTTCATCAGGATCAGGGTGTTGTACGGCGCCTTGTTGGGGTGCTCCTCGTGGCGCTCGCCGGTCAGCGAGAACACCCCCCAGACCTTCGCCTTGCGGCAGGCGTCCGCGAAAATGCGGGTTTCCTCGCCCGGCACGGACGACGCCGTCTCGTACATCTCCTTGGAGTCGTACATGATGCCGTGGGTCGAGTATTCCGGGAAGATCACGAGGTCCATACCCGGCAGGCCAAGCTTCATGCCCTCGACCATCTTGGCGATGTTGCGCGCGTTATCCAGCACCTCGGCCTTGGTGTGCAGGCGCGGCATCTTGTAATTCACCACGGCAACGCCGACCGTGTCCTTGCTGCTCGATATGTCTCCATGCAACATGTCTCGACTCCCTTTCCTGAGCGATAATTCCCGCTACACGGCCATGTGCAGCTGGATGAGATCATCGGTGAGCTCACCGATCGCGCCCTTGGCGACGACGCGTCCCTTTTCGAGCAGCGCGAAGCGATGAGACGCACGCCGCGCGAACGCGACATTCTGTTCGACCAGCACGACCGTGATGCCGCGCTCGCGATTGAGACTGACGATCACGTCCTCGATCTGCTCGACGATGTTCGGCTGGATGCCCTCGGTCGGCTCGTCCAGCAGGATGACCTTGGGCTTGGCCAGCAGCGCACGCGCGATCGCAAGCTGCTGCTGCTGGCCGCCGGAGAGATTGCCGCCATAGCGATTGAGAAAGTCCTTGAGTACCGGAAACAGCTCGAGCACCCACTCCTCGATGCCGTTGGCAGATCTCGCGGCAAAGGTCCCGAGCGTCAGGTTTTCCCGCACAGTGAACTTCGGCAAAATCCCGCGGCCCTGCGGCACGTAGGCAATACCGGCCTTGGCGCGCTGATAGGTCCGCAGCGGCGAGATGTCGGCACCGTCGAGCGATAGCCGTCCGGTGCACCGGTCCATCAGGCCGAGGATGCTGCGCATCAGCGTAGTCTTGCCGACGCCGTTGCGGCCGAGCACCGAGAGGAATTCGCCATTGCCGACCATCAGGTTGATGCCCTGCAGGGCGCGGCTGTTGCCGTAGAAGGCGTCGACGTCGGTCAGCTCAAGCATGGCTGATGCCTCCCGATCCGAGATAGGCGCGGCGCACTTCCGGATGCGCTTCCACTTCCGCCGCGGTGCCCTCGGCCAGCATCTGGCCCATATGCATCACGGAGATGATGTCGCCGATCGCCTTGACGAAGCCCATGTCGTGCTCGACCACGATCAGCGTGTGCTTGCCCTTCAGCCGTGCGAACAGTTCGGCGGTCTTGCGGGTTTCCTGCGCCGTCATGCCCGCGGTGGGCTCGTCCATCAGGATCAGCTCGGCGTCCTGGGCGACCAGCATGCCGATCTCCAGCCACTGGGTCTGACCGTGCGACAGATAGGCGGCCGGCCGGTCGAGCTGCTCGGTGAGCCCGACCAGCTCGGCCAGACGCTCGACATGCTCACGCCCGGAATTGCCAATATTCCAGCGCAAATTGCCAAGCACGGATGTGCGACGCGCCCGCGCCACTTCAAGATTCTCGGAGACCGACAGCTCGCGGAACACGCTCGGCACCTGGAATTTGCGGCCGACGCCGGCGCGGGCGATTTCGTATTCCTCAAGGTCGTGCAGCGCGGTGCCATCGAAGCTCACCGTGCCGGCGCTCGGCTTGACCTTGCCGCAGATGATGTCCAGCGCGGTGGTCTTGCCGGCGCCGTTCGGCCCGATCAGGCAGCGCAGCTCGCCCTTGCGCACGCTCATGTTGAGTGAATTGAGCGCCTTGAAACCGTTGAAGCTGACCGAGACGTCGCGGAGATCGAGATGGGAGCTCATGTGCTGCCCTCCGTCTGGCCGACGCCTTGCGCCACCCCGCCCGCGGCCGCATGGCGGCGCTGCACGATCCAGCGCAGCACGACCTGTGCGAGGCCGGCGAGCCCCTTCGGCAGGAACAGCACCACGAGCACGAACAGCGCGCCCATCACCAGCGTCCAGGTTTCCAGGAACGCTGCTGACTCCGACAGCGCGCCCTGCATGCCCGCCACCAGCACCGCACCAAGGAATGCACCGACCAGGCTCTGCCGGCCGCCGACCGCGCACCACACCACCACGGAAAGAGAGAGCTGCACGCCGAGGAAGGTCGGCGAGGCAAACTCCATCACCACCGTGTAGAGCATGCCGGCAAGGCCCGCGATCGCCGCCGACAGCGCGAACACAAAGATCTGGTAGAGCGCGACGTCGTAGCCGAAGTAGCGCACCCTGCTCTCATGGTCGCGGATCGCCTGCACGATCAGGCCGGCCTTGGTTCTCGTGAAGGCAAAGGCGACAAGCAGGCTGAGCAGGACACAGCTGGCCACGAGATAGTAGGTTGCGCGGCCATAGGCATCGAACGCGACGCCGAAGATCTCGAGCTGGGCGAGATCGGTGATGCCGTTGAAGCCGCCGGTGTAGCTCTGCTGGTCGATGATCACGAGATTGATCACCACCATGGTGGCGAGCGTGATGATCGAGACATAGACGCCGGTGACCCGTCCGCGGAACATGAACCAGCCGAGCGCCGCCGCAACCAGCGCCGGTACGATCAGGCCGGCGGCGATCGCGAAGGTCAGCGAGCGGAACGGCTCCCAGAACCACGGCAAATGCTGGACATTGTTCCAGACCATGAAGTCCGGCAGTCCGCTCGCTCCGGTATGCACCGGCACGGTCTTGAGCTTGAGCGCCATTGCCATGGCGTAGGAGCCGAGCCCGAAGCTCATCGCCTGGCCGAGATTCAGGATGCCGCCGAATCCCCAGGACAGCCCAAGCGACACCGTGAGGATGCCCAGCACCAGATAACGTGCGACCTTGTTGAGCAGGAAGTCGTTGTTGAGCATCACCGGCAGCGCGAACACCACGGCGCAGACGATCAGCAGAGGCGCAAGTTGCGCGATCAGGCGCTGCAATCCGCTGGAGTTAGGAACATGCGACGGCATAGATGAGCGATCTGTCTCAGGCCCGCACGCGTGCGGTGAAAAGCCCCTCGGGGCGGAAACGGATGAGCACGACGATGGCGAGCAGCACGATCGCCTTGGCCACAGTGTCGTTCTGCAGGAAGGCAATGCCGCCGGAGAGCTCGCCGAGGATGAAGGCGCTCGCCACGGTGCCGGCGAGGCTCTGCACGCCGCCGAGCACGACCACCATGAAGGCATCGACCACATAGCCGGTGCCCATATCGGGCGACACGCTCTTCAGCGGCGACACCAGCGCGCCGGCCAGTCCGGCCAGCCCCGCGCCATAGGCGAAAGTCAGCGCATAGACCCGTTTGGCGTTGATGCCGAACGAGGCAGCGACCGAGCGGTCCTGGATGATCGCGCGCAGCTTCATTCCGACCGTGGTGCGGTTCATCAGCAACCAGGTCGCCACGAACAGTGCGATCGACACCACGAACAGGAACACCCGATAGGACGATACCGGGATGCCGAACACGTCCATGCTGTCGGACAGCGCTGGCGGCAGCTGCACGTAGCGCAGTTCGCTGCCGACCATCAGCCGCACCGCCTGCTGCAGCATGATGCCGACGCCCCAGGTCGCAAGGATCGTGTCCAGCGGCCGGTTGTTGAGCAGGCTTAGGACATAACGCTCGATGACCCAGCCGAACGCGGCGACCACGAGGAAGATCGGCACCAGGCTCGCCAGCAGGCCGAGCCCGAGATAGGTATGGAACACCCAGGCCGCGTAAGCGCCCAGCATCACGAACTCGCCATGCGCGAGATTGATGATGCCCATCGAGCCGTAGATGATCGACAGGCCCAGCGCGACCAGCAGCAGGATCGATCCGATGCTGAGGCCGGTGACGATTTGTTCGATGAATTGGTCCACGTCGGGGTCCGCTTTCGATGTTCGCGTTGTGCGCCTTGCCCCCTCGCACCCGTTCGTGCGAGAGGCAGCATTCGTTTCGGGACGCTGGCCGCCGGCGCCGCACGCCGACGGCCTTCGTCAGCCCCCGTCGTCAGCTCTTCTCGACCAGGCCCTTCTCGGTGCATGACTGTCCGGGATAGGCCGCGTAAGGCACCGGCTTCAGCCACTCCTTGGCCTCGACGAGAATCTCGAACTGTCCGTTCGACTTCGCCTGCGCGATCTTGGGCCACAGCCAGGTGTGCAGGTTTTCCGACTCGATCCGGACCTTGCCCTGCGGTGCAATCACTTCCTGGCCCTTGACCGTGTCGCGTATGTTCGGCGGTGTGAGATCGCTGGTCGCGAGCTTCTCGACCGCCTGCTTGAACAGGTAGGTCTGGAAGTAGCAGGCCTCCGACACGAAATGCGTCACCTTGTCGGCGCCCCAACGCTTCTTGTAGGCCTCGACGAACTTCTCGTTCTCCGGCGACTTGTGCACCATGAAGTACGGCGCCGAGGTGAAGTGACCGGCGGCGGCCTCTCCGCCCATCGCCGCGACCTCGTTCTCTGACGTCGTCAGGCTCGCCATCGGCATCTTCTCGGGATCGAGGCCGGCCGCCTTGTACTGACGATGCAGCGCGACCACGGAATCGCCGACCACGGTAGAAAAGATCACGTTCGGCTGCGTCGAGCGGATCTTGTTGATGACGGAAGAGAATTCGGAATGGCCGAGCGGCACATATTCTTCCGCCACGACCTCGCCGCCGAGTTTCTCAAGCAGCTTCTTGCAGTAGTTGTTCTCTTCCTTCGGATAGATGTAGTTGGAGCCGATCAGGTAGAACTTCTTGCCGAACTTCTTGACCAGCCAGGGCACGAACTCGTCCTGCTGCTGGTTCGGCACCGCGCCGGTGTAGATGACGTTCTTCGAGCACTCGCGGCCTTCATAGAGCGTCGGATACCAATAGAGATTGTTCTGCCGCTCGAACACCGGGAGCACCGCCTTGCGGCTTGCCGAGGTGTAGGAGCCGAACACACTGACGCATTTGTCGCCGACGACGAGCTTGCGGGCCTTCTCCGAGAACGTCGCCGGATCGGACGCGGGATCCTCGACGATCGGCACGATCTTGCTGCCCTTGATGCCGCCTGCGGCGTTGATCTCCTCGATGGCGAGCAACGTCGCCTTGTTGAGCGATTCCTCGATGATCGCGGTCGTTCCCGTCAGCGAGAACAGCACGCCGACCTTGATCTCGCCGCCGGCGGCGTAAGCGAGGTCGGCGTTCTTGATCCAGATGTGCGGCAGTCCGGCGCCGGCAAACGCGCCAAGCGCCGCGGTATTCCTCAGCAAAGTCCGCCGTGAAATGCTCATCCCTAGCTCCCTTCAGGACTGAAAAACAAAAAGCCCTCCCGATGCGCGCTTACGCGAGCATTGGGAGGGCTTTGTTGCCGGTTGTGTCGAAGGCGGCGCTGTCGCCGCCGGCCCCGCTATTGGGGCTTACTGTTGATGATCGTAGCCAAGCAGTTCGAACGAGTCAACAATCGCCGCGGCGACTGCACTTGCCGACACGCGACGATCCATCGCCTGTCGTCTGATGAAGCCATAGGCTTCGGTTTCCGGCATCTGCCGCGTCGCCATCAGGATCGCCTTGGCGCGCTCCACCGTGCGCATCGAGCGCAGATTGTCATCGAGCTTCTCTATCTTGCTGCGAAGCCGCCGTTCATAACCAAATTGACTGCGCGCCAGCACGAGGCTGGACAGCACGGCATTCTGCGTGAAAGGCCGTGGCAGCACGGCGTTCGGCGTCGCATGACACAGCGCATCGGCGTGAACGGTTTCCGTCGCCGGCAGGATCACAACCAGCGCCGAGCGTGCATCGCCGGGAATCCATGGCAGGCGCCGCGCGAGGTCAGGGGAATATTCGCAGTACACCACGTCCGCATCGGCCGGCACGCTCTCGGGCATCGGCCAGACCTGCCGCACCCGCATCCGGAACCGCTGCAACTCGCGCAGCAATATGCCGACCTGATCGTCGACCGGCGCGACCACCACTGCCGACAGATCGGCAAGTTCCTGAACCATGGTCTTGCGTCCGCCGACGTCTCGGCTCAGCGACGGCTTACGCGACATTTCGTTCATTGGACGCTTCCTGTTTGCGTTGCACGACCATATCCGATCAGGAACGGATCCGCATGCACCGGTTCCTTCGACTGGCTGACGACATCGAACTGCCCCTGGCGGTTGGCGCGCCCGATGCGGGTCCAGAGGTCGGTATGACCCGACATCGGGTTGACGGTGACGGCACCTTGCGGTGCATCAAAGCTGGTGCCGAACACCATCGAGCGGAGAACTTCGGTGTCGAGTGAATTGACCTGCTCGAGCGCCTTCGCGAACAGATGCAGCTGGAAATAGGATGCTTCGGCGCACATGTTGGTTGAGATATCGGCGCCGAACCGCTTCTTGAAGCGCTGCACAAACGCATTGTTGGCGCTGCCCTCGACGCCCTGGAAATACGATGCGGCCGTGACGTGTCCCTCGCCGACGTCGAAGCCCATGGCGGCGATTTCCGCTTCCGTCGTGGTCAGGCTGGCGATCGGCACCTGCTTTGGATCGAGCCCGACATTGGCATAAGCCTGATAGAGGAACACCGTGCCCTCGCCGACGACGGTCGAGAAGATCACGTCGGGCCTGACACGCTTGATATCCTGGATGATCGGCACAAAATCCTGCCAGCGCGCGTAAACATTGACATAGCGCTCGCCAACGACCGAGCCGCCGTTGCTCTTGAGCAGCTCCCGCATCACCCGGTTGGACTCGCGCGGATAGATGTAGTCCGACCCCACGAAATAGAACCGCGTTCCGAACGTATCCATCAAATAGCGGCACAGCGCGAGGCTGTTCTGGTTCGGCGAGGCGCCGGTGTAGATGACGTTGGGCGACGCCTCGAACCCTTCGTAAAGCGTCGGATACCAGAGCAGGCCGTTCAGCCGTTCGACTACCGGCAGCACCGCCTTGCGGCTCGACGAGGTGTAGCAGCCGAAGATCGTGCTGACCTGATCCTCGATCATCAGCCGCTTGGCGTAATGGCCATAGGCGGCCGAGTCCGATCCGGGGTCATAGGCAACGGGAACCAGCTCGCGGCCGCAGACGCCGCCCGCTTCATTCACCTCTTCGATCGCGAGTTGCGTGCCCTGATACTGGGTCTCCTCGATGACCGACATGAAGCCGGTTCGCGAGAACAGCACTCCTATCCGCCACGGAGCGGATGTCGTCTGGGTAAGGTTCGACATGATCAGGCCCTCGACAGAATTGGAGGGACGAGAGGGATTATTGTTCTTGTTGCTCTCGAACAGCATTGCCGGCTGCGGAAGATTGCATGCCATCTGCCGCGAGACAAGGACCCCGGCCGCTCATCCTGTCAGCGAAGCTGACGCGAAAGCAGGCAGACTAATGTGTCACCCGCGACGGATCACAGGTGCAGCGCTCCACGGACCACCTATCTCTGGTAGCTGCACCGCCGATTTCCCGTATCAAGGCATGTCCGGCCGGTCACCTCGCGTCCATCAACCGGAAGGTTGAGAGCTGCAACGGGATTGCTCGTTAACCTGCGCCCCGGTCGGGAGATGCCGCAACTCCCGATCGAGGAAGTCCCATCAGCGCAGACTGGGCAGATCGAGCCCGTTGGCGCGCGCGCATTCAACCGCCGTGTCATAGCCGGCGTCGGCGTGGCGCATCACGCCTGTCGCCGGGTCGTTCCATAGCACACGCTCGAGCCGGCGCGCCGCCTCCGGCGTGCCGTCAGCGACGATCACCATGCCGGCGTGCTGCGAATAGCCGATGCCGACGCCGCCGCCGTGATGCAGCGACACCCAGGTGGCGCCGCTCGCGCAGTTGAGCAGTGCATTGAGCAGCGGCCAGTCGGACACCGCGTCGGAGCCGTCGCGCATCGCCTCGGTCTCGCGGTTCGGGCTCGCCACCGAGCCGCTGTCGAGATGATCGCGGCCGATCACGATCGGCGCCTTGAGCTCGCCGCGCGCCACCATCTCGTTGAAGGCAAGGCCAAGCCGATGGCGGTCGCCGAGCCCGACCCAGCAAATTCGCGCCGGCAGTCCCTGAAACTTGATGCGCGCCTTGGCCATGTCGAGCCAGTTGTGCAGGTGGCTGTCGTTGGGCATCAGCTCCTTGACCTTGGCATCGGTCTTGAAGATGTCCTCGGGATCGCCCGACAGCGCCGCCCAGCGGAACGGTCCGACGCCGCGGCAGAACAGCGGACGGATATAGGCCGGAACGAATCCCGGGAAATCGAACGCCTGCTTCAGGCCCATGTCCTTGGCCATCTGGCGGATGTTGTTGCCGTAATCGAGCGTCGGAATTCCCTGCGCGTGAAAATCCAGCATGGCCTGGACGTGATCGACCATCGAGGTCTTGGCCGCTGTCTCAACGGCCTTCGGATCGGCCGCGCGTTTGGCTTCCCAATCTGCGAGCGTCCATCCCTTCGGCAAATAGCCGTTGATCGGATCATGCGCGCTGGTCTGGTCGGTGACGATGTCAGGCCGCACGCCGCGGCGCACCAGCTCGGGAAAGATCTCGGCCGCATTGCCGAGCAGGCCGACCGACACCGGCTTCTGGCTCTTGACCGCCTCAGCAATGATCGCGAGCGCGTCATCGAGCGTCGTCGCCTGGCGATCGAGATAACCCGTGCGGAGCCGCATCTCGATGCGGCTCGGCTGGCATTCGACCGCGAGCATCGAGGCGCCGGCCATCGTCGCGGCCAGCGGCTGGGCACCGCCCATGCCGCCGAGGCCCGCCGTCAGGATCCATTTGCCGGCGAGACTGCCGCCATAGTGCCGGCGGCCGACCTCGACGAACGTCTCGTAGGTCCCCTGCACGATGCCCTGGCTGCCGATATAGATCCAGGAGCCTGCCGTCATCTGGCCGAACATCATCAGGCCCTGCCGGTCGAGCTCGTTGAAATGATCGAGCGTTGCCCAATGCGGCACCAGGTTGGAGTTCGCGATCAGCACGCGCGGCGCGTCGGCATGGGTCCGGAAAATGCCGACCGGCTTGCCGGACTGCACCAGCAGGGTCTGGTCGCCTTCGAGCTTGCGCAAGGACGCCGCAATCCGATCAAAGCTCTCCCAGTCGCGCGCCGCACGGCCGATGCCGCCATAGACCACGAGCTCGCTCGGGCGCTCGGCGACATCAGGGTCCAGATTGTTCATCAGCATGCGCAGCGGTGCTTCCGTCAGCCAGCTCTTGGCGCTGATGTCGGTGCCGCGGGGAGCACGGATGATGCGTTCGTTATCCAGTCGGCGGTTCATGACGGATGTTCCTGCTAAGCAAGTCTTCTAAGTCAGTCTTGGAAATGGATCGGTCGGAAGCACCGCGATCGCAGCGGCGGGCAGCGCGTCGGCTTCGATCAGAGCGGCCGCCCTGGCGAGATCGTCAGCCATGTAGCGGTCGGCGGCAAGCGCCGGAACCTGCTCTCGGAGCGCGGCAATGACCGCAGCGAGCGGTGCGCTCGTTGAATGCGGCGCGCGCAGCGTGATGCCCTGCGCCGCGACCAGCAGCTCGATGCCGAGGATAGCCGCGAGATTGTCGGCCATGTCCGACAGCCGGCGCGCGGCATGGGCGGCCATCGAGACGTGATCCTCCTGATTGGCGCTGGTCGGCGTGGAGTCGATCGAGCACGGCAATGCACGCTGCTTGTTCTCGGCATAGAGCGCCGCCGCCGTCACCTCGGCGATCATGAATCCGGAGTTGATGCCGGGCTCCGGCGTCAGGAACGGTGGCAGGCCGAAGTTCAAGGCGGGGTCGACAAGGGTCGCGATCCGGCGCTCGCTGGTCGCGCCGATCTCCGAAAGCGCCAGCGCAATCTGGTCGGCGGCGAACGCCACCGGTTCAGCGTGGAAATTGCCGCCTGACACGATCTCGCCGGTCTCGACCAGCACCAGCGGGTTGTCCGTCACGGCATTGGCCTCAATGGTCAGCCCGCGCGCGGCCTGCGCCAGCAGGTCGAGCACGGCGCCCGCGACCTGCGGCTGGCAGCGCAGGCAATATGGATCCTGCACGCGCTCGTCGCCTTCGAGATGCGATTGCCTGATGTCGCTGCCGTCGAGCAGCGCGGTCAGCGCCGCAGCCGCGGCGATCTGCCCGTCATGGCCACGCAAGGACTGGATCTCCGGACGAAACGGCACCGTGGAGGCCATCGCCGCATCGACCGACAGCGCGCCGGTCACCAGCGCGGCGCACGCCAGACGATGCGCACGCAGCAGGCCAGAGATGGCATAGGCGGTGGAAAACTGCGTGCCGTTGATCAGCGCGAGCCCCTCCTTGGGGCCGAGCGTCAACGGCGCGAGGCCGGCAGCGGCAAGCGCTTCGCGGCCTGGCACGATCCTGCCATCAAGGAATGCCTGCCCCTCCCCGATCATGACCGCGGTCATATGGGCGAGCGGCGCGAGATCGCCGGAGGCACCGACCGAGCCCTGCTGCGGCACCAGCGGAGTGACGCCGTGCGCCAGCATGCCCTGCAACTGCTCGATCACCTCGCGGCGCACGCCGGATGCGCCGCGACCGAGCGAAATCACTTTCAACGCCATCATCAGCCGCACGATCGGCTCGGGCGTGTTCGGACCGACTCCGCAGCAATGCGACAGGATGAGGTTGCGCTGAAGCAGCGCGGTTTGATCAGGCGCGATGCGCGTCGAGGCCAGCTTCCCGAAGCCGGTATTGATGCCGTAGACGGGAATGTCGATGCGCGCCGCCTTCGCCACGATCTCCGCGGCCGCCTCGACGCGCGGCCAGCACGATGGATCGAGCACAATGGGCGCACCGGCGAGCACGCGCGCCAGGACGTCGAGGCCGACGGTTCCGGGCGTTACGACGACGGGCGAATCCCGATCGTTCATTGCCCCCTCCACACCCGGCTGTGCAGCGGGTTGAAGCCGATGCGGTAGACCAGTTCGGCCGGACGCTCAATGTCCCAGATCGCCAGATCGCACCACTTGCCGGCCTCGAGCGTGCCGGTCTCGGCGAGCATGCCCAGCGCACGCGCGCCTTCCCGCGTCACCCCCGTGAGGCATTCGGCGACCGTCATCCGGAACAGCGTTGCGCCCATGTTCATCGTCAGCAGGAGCGAGGTGAGCGGCGAGCTGCCAGGATTGCAATCGGTCGCCAGCGCCATGTTCACACCGTGGCTACGGAACAGCTCGACCGGCGGCTTGTGCGTTTCACAAATGAAATAGAACGCGCCGGGCAGCAGGACCGCGACGGTGCCGGCCTTCGCCATCGCCACCGCGCCGGCTTCGTCGGTGTGCTCGAGATGATCGGCCGAGAGCGCCGAGAATTTCGCGGCCAGCGCCGCGCCGCCGAGATTGGACAGCTGATCCGCATGCAGCTTGACCGGCAGTCCGAGCGCACGCGCCGCCTCGAACACCCGTGCCGTCTGCTCTCCGGAAAACGCGATCCCCTCCATGAAGCCGTCGACGGCATCGGCGAGGCCGGCCTTGGCCACGGCCGGCAGCATCTCGTTGCAGACCAGATCGATGTAACCGTCCTTGTCGCCGATGGCCTCCAGCGGCAGCGCATGCGCTCCGAGGAACGACGTGCGGATCGCAACCTGCCGCATGCGGGCAAGGCTGCGTGCCGCCGCAAGCTGCCGCATCTCGGTCTCGGTATTGAGGCCATAGCCGGACTTGATCTCGACCGTGGTTGCGCCCTCGCCGATCAGCGCGTCGAGCCGCGGCAGCGCGCCGGCGACGAGCTCCGCCTCGGTCGCCTTGCGCGTCGCCGCAACGGTCGAGACGATGCCGCCGCCGGCGCGCGCGATCTCCTCATAGCTCGCGCCCTTCAGGCGCAGCTCGAACTCGTGCGCGCGGTTGCCGCCGAAGACGAGATGGGTGTGGCAATCGACCAGCCCGGGCGTGATCCAGCGGCCGGCGCAATCGGTCCGTTCAACGGCGTCGGCATCCACAGGAAAATCCGACTGCACGCCGGCATAGACGATGCGGCCGTCGCGCGCCGCGATCAGGCCTCGCTCGATCTCACCGAGATCAGTGCGGTCGCTGCGCATCGTGGCGAGCCGGGCGTTGTGCCAGATACGGTCGAAGCGCTCTGCCATGCGATCGTCCCCTCAAGGTGGGATGCTTGACTTATATGTCTAGACATATAATCGTGTCCGGGTTCTGTCCAGCCGGCGTGAAAAAATGACACGACTGCATTTCGCATTCGCGCTGCTGCCTTCGGGCTGGGCCAATGACGTGCAGGTCGTCGTTGTCGATGGCGCGATCACCTCGGTGACGGCGGGCGTTGCGCCTGGCGCCGGCGACGAACGTCACCAAATGGCGGTTCCGGGATTGGCGAGCCTGCACAGCCACGCGTTTCAGCGCGGCATGGCCGGCCTTGCCGAACTGCGCGGCAACACGACCGATACGTTCTGGACCTGGCGTGAGACGATGTATCGCTTCGCGCTGACCATGACGCCGGACGACGTCACAGCCGTCGCCACATTGCTCTATGTCGAGATGCTCGAGCGCGGCTTTACCCGTGTCGGCGAGTTTCACTATCTGCATCATGATTGGGACGGCGCGCCCTACGCCAATCTCGCCGAGATGGCCGTGCGCATCGCAGAGGCCGCCAGCGCCTCCGGCATCGGGCTCACGCTGCTGCCGAGTTTCTATGCTCACAGCACGTTCGGCGGCGCCGCACCGCATGCCGGGCAACGTCGCTTCATCTGCTCGGTCGATCAGTTCGCCGCGCTGATGGCCGCCTCGCGCGAGGCAATCCGAAAACTTCCCGGCGCCAACATCGGCATCGCTCCGCATAGCCTGCGCGCCGTGGCGCCGGATGAGCTGGCGGCGATCATCCCGCTTGCCGGGGCGGACCCGATCCACATCCACGCCGCCGAACAGGTGCGCGAGGTGGAGGATTGCCTTGCCTGGTCAGGACAGCGGCCGGTGCAATGGCTGCTCGAACATGCGCCCGTCGATCGACGCTGGTGCCTCATTCACGCGACCCACATGACGGAGCAGGAAGTCAATGCACTCGCCGGCAGCGGCGCGGTTGCCGGCCTTTGCCCCGTCACCGAAGCAAGTCTCGGCGACGGCATCTTCTCGGCGCGCGAATTCCTCGCCGCGGGCGGCCGGTTCGGCATCGGCACCGATTCCAATGTGCTGGTCGGCGTCGCCGACGAGCTGCGCCAGCTCGAATACGGTCAGCGGCTGAAACACCGCGAGCGCAATGTGCTCTCGGGGCGTCCCGGCACATCCACCGGCCGCGCCCTGTTCGACCAGGCGCTCGCTGGCGGCGCGCAGGCTCTGGCACAGACCAAGGCCGGGCTTGCGCCCGGCGCGCGCGCCGACATCGTCAGCCTCGACACCGCGCATCCGTCCCTCGCGGGACGGTCGGGCGACGCGGTTCTCGACGGCTGGCTGTTTGCAACCGGCAGCGACGCGATCGATTGCGTCTGGGCCGCCGGCGACAAGGTGGTCGCGGGCGGACGGCACCGGCAGCGCGACAAGGCGCGCGAGCGGTTCAATGCGAGCGTCCGGAGGCTCGTCGCATGAGTCTTGCCTCCGATCGGGACCGCCCTGCCGCGGCCGGCAAGCCGACGCTCTACAAGCGGATCAGGCTCGATATCGAGACCCGGATCCTGACCGGCGAATGGCCGCCCGGGCATCGCATCCCGTTCGAGCACCAGCTGATGGCGCGCTATCGCTGCTCGCGCATGACGGTGAACAAGGCGTTGTCGGAACTGGCGCAGGCCGACCTGATAGAGCGGCGGCGCCGTGCCGGCACCTTCGTGCGCCGTCCGCAGCATCTGTCGGCGGTGCTCAAGATCGCCGACATCCGCGCCGAGATCACCGCGCTCGGCCGCAGCTACGGCTATCAGCTGATCGAATGCCGGCGGCGTACCGCGACATCGGCCGATCGCGCCCGGCTCGGCGTCAGCACGGCCGGCAAGGTGGTTGCGATCGCCTGCCGGCACAGCGCCGACAACGTGCCGTTCGCCGTCGAGGACAGGCTGATCGATCTCTCCACGGTTCCGGAAGCTGCCACCGCGGACTTCGCCCGCGAACCGCCGGGATCATGGCTGCTGCACCACGTGCCGTGGACCGAAGCCGAGCATACGATCAGCGCGATCGTTGCGGACGATCGCACGGCGAAGGCGCTCGACATCGCGGTCGGCGCGCCGTGCCTCGTGATCGACCGCTACACCTGGCGCAGCGCACGCACGGTGACGGCGGTGCGGCTGCATTATCCAGGCGAGACGCATCGCCTGGTCGCTCGCTTCAAGGGAGGCTGAGGACACCTTGCGCGGCATATTTCATGCAATGCATCATCGGCCATCGTCCGCCGACATGCTTCATGCGGCAATCCGCCGCGACTGACGTGAAGACATCAACTGGGTTCAATCCATCGTTCAAGGGGTCGACAATCATGCGTTCCTTCAAGCTATTGCCCGCAATCGCAGTCTTGCTCGCGTCCACGGGCGCGTTTGCGGATGACGTCAAGGTCGGCGTCGGCATCTCCGGTTGGACCGGCTTCGCGCCGCTGACGCTCGCCAAGAAGGCCGGCATCTTCAAGAAGAACGGCCTCGACGTGACCTTGAAGAAGATTCCGCAAAAGGACCGCCATCTCGCGATTGCGTCGGGCGACATCCAGTGCGCGGCCACCACGGTCGAGACTTGGATCTCCTGGAACGCCAACGGCGTCGCGACCAAGCAGATCTTCCAGCTCGACAAGAGCTATGGTGCCGACGGCATGGCCGTGCGCAACGACGTCGCCGCGATCAAGGACCTCAAGGGCAAGACCGTCGCGGCATCGGCGCCGGGTACCTCGCCCTATTTCGCGCTGGCCTGGATGCTGAAGAAGAACGGCCTCACGGTGAAGGACGTCACCGTGGTGAATCTGGAGCCCGCCGCCGCGGCGCAGGCCTTCGTCTCCGGCCAGAACGATGCCGCGATGACCTACGAACCCTATCTGTCGACCGTGCGCGCCGCTCCCGACAAGGGCAAGATCATCGCGACCACGCTCGACTACCCGATCGTGATGGATACCTTCGGCTGCACGCCGAAATTCCTGACCGACAATCCGAAAGCTGCGCAGGCGCTGGCCAACAGCTATTTCGAGGCGCTCGACATGATCGCCAAGGACCAGGCCAAGTCCTACGAGATCATGGGCGCTGACGTGAAGCAGACCGGCGAGCAGTTCGGCAACTCGGCAAAGTACCTGCGCTGGCAGGACAAGGCCGCCAACCAGAAATTCTTCGCCGGCGACTTCCTCACCTTTAACAAGGACGCCGCTGAGTTGCTGCTCGAGGTCGGCATCATCAAGGCCGCGCCGAAGGTCGAGGACATCTACGACGCCAGCTTCATCAAGTAACGCAGCAACCCTTTCCACCGGTCCCGCATCGCGACACAGCGGGCGGGACCGGCGCATAAGCTACGCCCGGATCATCTGATGCGTCCTCTCGAGCCCACGACATCGAAGCAGCGCGTGGCCTATGGCCTCGCCTTCTTCGTGCTGTTCGTCGCCCTCTGGTCCTGGGCAACGTTCGGCGGCCACGTGTCGAAGACCTTCCTCGCCAACCCGCTCACCATGGTGCAGGAAGGCTATGAGCTGCTCGCCAAGCAGGGCTTTCTGTTCGACATCGGGATGACGATCTGGCGCGTGATCGGCGGGTTTGTGCTTGCTGCCGTCATCGCGGTGCCGCTCGGCGTTTTGATGGGAGCCTACAAGCCAATCGAGGCCTTTCTCGAGCCGTTTGTGTCCTTTGCGCGCTACCTGCCGGCATCCGCCTTCATCCCGCTGCTGATCCTGTGGGCGGGCATCGGTGAGTTGCAGAAGCTGCTTGTGATCTTCATCGGCGCGGTGTTTCAGATCATCCTGATGGTGGCCGTCACCGTCGGTGCCACAAGGCGCGACCTGGTGGAGGCCGCCTATACGCTCGGCGCCCGCGACCGCGGCATCATCCGCCGCGTGCTGCTGCCCTCCGCTGCGCCCGAGATCGCTGAAATCCTCCGGCTGGTGCTGGGCTGGGCCTGGACCTACGTCATCGTAGCCGAGCTGATCGGCTCGTCATCCGGCATCGGGCACATGATCACCGACAGCCAGGCGCTGCTCAACACCGGCCAGATCATCTTCGGCATCATCGTGATCGGGCTGATCGGCCTGATCTCCGATTTCCTGTTCAAGGCCTTCAACGCCTGGCTGTTCCCCTGGAAGCTCGCATGACCGCGCTCAGGATCGATCAGGTCTCGCGAACCTTCCCCGCTCGTGCCGGCAACGCGCCGACGAGAGCGCTTGAGCCGACCACGCTCGACGTCGGCGACAACGACTTCGTCACCATCCTCGGCCCCTCCGGATGCGGGAAATCCACCCTGCTCCGGATCATCGCCGGGCTCGACCGGCCGACCAGCGGACGGGTCACGCTCGACGGGCGCGAGGTCACCGGCCCCGGCGCCGACCGTGGCATGGTGTTCCAGTCCTACACTCTGTTCCCCTGGCTGACGGTGCGGGAGAACATCGCCTTCGGCCTGCGCGAGCGCGGCGTTGCGCAAGAAGAACGCCACAAGATCGCCGACGCTTTCATCCGGCGGGTCGGGCTGTCGGGCTTCGAAAACCACTGGCCCAAGCAGCTGTCGGGCGGCATGCAGCAGCGCACCGCGATCGCCCGCGCGCTGGCCAACGATCCAAAGATCCTGCTGCTCGACGAGCCGTTCGGCGCGCTCGACAACCAGACGCGCGCGCTGATGCAAGAGATGCTGCTCGGGATCTGGGAGCGCGACCAGAAGACGGTGCTGTTCGTCACGCATGACATCGAGGAAGCGATCTTCCTCGGCGGCCGCGTCATCGTCATGAGCGCGCGGCCCGGCCGCATCAAGGCCGAGATCGCGGTCGACCTGCCGCATCCCCGGTCCTACAAGATCAAGACCACGCCCGAATTCGTCGCCCTGAAGGAGCGGCTGGTGGAAGAGATCCGCACGGAGGCCCTGAAGGTCGCCGAACAGGCCTGAGAGCCTGTTTCTCCGTCATGCCAGGCCTTGTGCCGGGCATCCACGTCTTTGCTTCAATCGGACAAGAAAGACGTGGATGGCCGGGACAAGCCCGGCCATGACGAAGCAGCGCCAGTTGAGGAAAGCCGACGATTGGCTGCGCTGTCAGTGGCTGATCATCCAGGGACGCGCGGTGGGAAACCCCTTGGCGCCGCTCTTGGTCTTGGTCATCAGCCGTGCCGGCTTCTTCCTTCCCGTCGAGCAGCAGCCGCAGCCCGGGCCGTGCGCGGCCTTATATTGATCGAGCGTCTTCGGCGCGTGCCGGCTCTGCTCATTGGTGGCGTGCGCCTTGCGCTTGTCGGAGGGCATGCAGAAGAACGCCGGCGCAGTCAGGATCACGCGTGGCGACGTCGTCTCGCATTGCGGGCAGTCCTGCGGCAGGTCGCATTCCGCCATCGGCCGCATGTCGGTGAACGGGCCGCAGTCGTTGCAGAGATATTCGTAGATCGGCATTTCCTTAATCCTTGCGCAGTCGTGTGAAGTCCGGCGATGGATGCGGGGCGGCCAATACGCAGCCGTCCCGCACCCTTCGCGCAGGGATCACCTAAAGGATCACTTGTCCGGCGAGATCGGCATCTGCACGTCGCCCTTGATGTGCCTGATCGGTCCCGCCGACGACGGCATGACGTCGAAGTCGAAGATCTCCGTCGGCAGCCACAACGTGGCGCAGGCATTCGGCACGTCGACGACGCCGGAGATGTGACCCTGGCACGGCGCGGTGCCGAGGATCGAATAGGCCTGGGCGCCGGAATAGCCGAACTTCTTCAGATATTCGATCGCGTTCAAGCAGGCCTGGCGATAGGCGATGTGGACGTCGAGATAGTGCTGCTTGCCGGCCTCGTCGACCGAGATGCCCTCGAAGATCAGATAGTCCTTGTAGTTCGGCGTGATCGGCGACGGCTTGAACACGGGGTTCTTGATGCCGTATTTCGAAACGCCGTCCTTGATGAGGTCGACCTTGATGTGCAGCCAGCCGGCCATTTCGATCGCGCCGCAGAAGGTGATCTCGCCGTCACCCTGGCTGAAATGCAGATCGCCCATCGAGAGGCCGCCGCCCGGCACATAGACCGGGAAGTAGATCTTCGAGCCGCGCGACAAATCCTTGATGTCGCAATTGCCGCCATGCTCGCGCGGCGGCACGGTGCGGGCGCCCTCGAGGCCGATCTTGGCTTTGACGTCGCCCTTGGCCTGGCCGGCATGCGCGGTGGGCGCGAACGGCGGGTTGGCAAGGCCCGGCACGCGGGTCGGGTTGGTCGCGATCAGCTCGGCTTCGCGCTTGTTCCAGGCCGCCAGCATCTTGGCATCGGGCAGACAGCCGATCAGGCCGGGATGGATCAGGCCGGCGAAGTTGACGCCGGGAATGTGCCGCGACGAGGTGTAGAGGCCCTTGATGTCCCAGATCGACTTCTGTGCCAGCGGGAAATGGTCGGTGAGGAAGCCGCCGCCATTCTGCTTGGAGAAGAAGCCATTGAAGCCCCACAGACTCTCCTTCAACGGACCAACGTCGAGCAGGTCGACGACGAGGAGATCGCCGGGCTCGGCGCCCTTGACGCCGATCGGGCCGGACAGGAAGTGCACGATCGACAGATCGATATCGCGCACGTCGTCGGCTGAATCGTTGTTCTTGATGAAGCCGCCGGTCCAGTCGACGGTCTCGATGATGAAGTCGTCGCCGGGACTGACCCACTCGACGATCGGAACCTCGGGATGCCAGCGATTGTGGATCTTGTCGTTTTCATAGGCCGATTTGCTGAGGTCGACCTTGATCAGTGTATCTGGCATCGCATTGCTCCCCTTGGGTTACTGATAGTTAGACGGACAAGTACTTGGAAATCTGCGCGGCATCGACGCTGGCGCGTGGATCGTCGCGGACGATCTCCCCGTTCTCGATAACGAGCACGCGGTCGGCGATGTCGAGCGCGAAGCTCAGGACCTGTTCGGAGACCACGATCGACAGCCCGCGCTCGTCGCGGATCCGCTTCAGGGTGCGCGCCATATCCTTGATGATCGACGGCTGGATGCCTTCGGTCGGCTCGTCCAGCAGCAGCACCTTCGGCTTGGTCGCCAGCGCGCGGGCGATCGCGAGCTGCTGCTGCTGTCCACCCGAGAGATTGCCGCCGCGGCGGCCCTTCATCTCGAGCAGCACCGGAAACAGTTCGTAGATATCGCCCGGCACCTCGGAGCCGCCTGACACCACGAGCCCGGTCTCGATGTTCTCCTTGACGGTCATGGTTGAGAAGATCATGCGGCCCTGCGGCACGTAGGCGAGACCCTTCGCCACCCGCTCGTAGCTCTTCATCGCACCGAGCTCGGTGCCGTCCATGGTCACCTTGCCGCTCTTGGCCGGCAGGATGCCCATCAGCGACTTCATCAACGTGGTCTTGCCCATGCCGTTGCGGCCCATGATCGCGACGATCTCGTTGGGTGCCACCGAGACGTTGAGGCCGTGCAGCACCTCGCTCTGGCCGTAGGCGACGTGAAGATCATTGATTGCCAGCATCGTCCCAGTTCCTCAGTGGCCCAAATACACTTCGATGACTTTCGGATCGTTCTTGACGTGCTCCATCGTCCCCTCGGACAGGATCTGTCCCTGGTGCAGCACCGTGACCTTGTGCGCGATGTCCTCGACGAACTTCATGTCGTGCTCGATCACCAGCACCGAACGGTCCTTGATGATGCGGTTGAGCAGCTCGGCTGTCTTGGCGCGCTCGGACACGCTCATGCCGGCGACCGGCTCGTCGAGCATCAAGAGGTCCGGATCCTGGATCAGCAGCATGCCGATCTCGAGCCATTGCTTCTGGCCGTGGCTCAGCTGGTCGGCAAACGTGTTGAGGCGATCCTTCAGGAAGATCATCTCGGCGACCTCCTCGACCCGCTGCCTGACGGTGTCGTCGCGCTGGAAGGTCAGCGAGCCGAACACGGTGCGGCCGCGCGGGAAGGAAATCTCGAGGTTCTCGAACACGGTGAGATCCTCGAACACCGACGGCGTCTGGAACTTGCGCCCCACCCCGGCTTGCACGATCTCGTTCTCGCGCAACCTGGTCAGCTCCTGGCCGCGGAACTGGATCGAGCCTGACGTCGCCCTGGTCTTGCCGCAGATCAGGTCGAGCACCGTGGTCTTGCCGGCGCCGTTCGGGCCGATGATGACGCGGATCTCGTTCTCCTCGACATAGAAGGAGAGATCGTTCACGGCCTTGAAGCCGTCGAACGACACAGTGAGACCGGAGACCGCGAGCAGGAAGTCCTTGGGCTGATGGCCGACGAGCATGATGATCCCTCCTCACTCGGCCGGTGCGCCGTCGGCGATCAGGCCGGCCGCCGATTTCGATTTGCGCGATGCCAGCAGGCGATCGATGCGCGGCTGGACGTGGTCCGCCCAGATGCCGGACAGCCCGTTCGGGAAAGCGAGCACGACCGCGATGAACAGCGCGCCGAGGCCAAACAGCCAGAGCTGCGGGAAGGACTCCGAGAGGCTGGTCTTGGCGAAATTGACCAGCAGCGCGCCCCAGACTGCGCCGAAGATCGACATCCGGCCGCCGACCGCGGTGTAGATCACCATCTCGATCGACGGCACGATGCCGACGAAGGATGGCGACATGAAGCCGACCTCGAGCGTGAACATGGCGCCGCCGATCGCAGCGAACACCGCCGCGGCGCAGAACGCGAAGATCTTGAAGTTGGCGACGCTGTAACCGGAGAAGCGCACGCGATCCTCCTGCTCCCGCATTGCCACCAGGATGCGCCCGAGTTTTGTCAGGCGGATGTACTGCGCGGCGCAGATGCAACCGAACAGCAGCACAACCTCGACGAAATACAGAATGAACTTGGCGTGATCGGTGCGGATGTCCCAGCCGTGCAGCGTGCGCAAGTCGGTAATGCCGTTGATGCCGCCGGTATAGCCTTGCTGCCCGACAATCAGAATAGTGAGGATCGCGGCGATCGCTTGCGTGATGATGGCAAAGTACACGCCGCCGACCCGACGTTTGAACATCGCGGCACCGATGATCAGCGCGAAGACCGCGGGAACCAGCAAGATCGCCAGCAGCGTGACCGGGAAGCTGTGAAACGGCTTCCAGAAGAAAGGCAGCGAGGTGAGCTGGTTCCAATCCATGAAATCGGGAATGCCCGGCGTCGACTGGATCTTGGTGTTCGCGACCGTGGACGCCTCGAGCTTCAGGTACATCGCCATGCAGTAGCCGCCGAGGCCGAAGAACACGCCCTGCCCCAGGCTCAGGATGCCGCCATAGCCCCAGCACAGCACGAGGCCGATCCCGACGAAGGCGTAGGTCAGATATTTGGCGACCAGGTTGAGGCGGAAGATATCGAGCGACAGCGGCAGGATGAGAAACAGCAGCACCGCGAGCGCAAGGAAGCCGAGCAGTTCGGAGCGATTGAAAAAGCGCGAGTTGATGATCATGACCAGCCTGCTTGTTCTTATTTGCGGACCTTGAGCGCGAAGAGCCCCTGCGGACGCACCATCAGGATCGCGACGATCGTCAGCAGCGTGATCACCTTGGCCATCGATCCCGACAGGAAGAATTCCAGCGTCGATTGGGTCTGCGAGATCGAGAAGGCGGAGGCGATGGTGCCGAACAGCGAGGCGGCGCCGCCGAACACGACCACCAGGAAGGTGTCGACGATGTAAAGCTGGCCGGCGGTCGGCCCGGTCGAGCCGATCATGGTGAAGGCCGAGCCGGCGATCCCGGCGATGCCGCAGCCGAGGCCAAAGGTGTAACGATCGACCTTCTCGGTATTGATGCCGACGGCGCCCGCCATCACGCGGTTCTGCACCACGGCGCGTACCTGCTTGCCCCAGCTTGACCAGAACAGCACATAGGCGACCGCGATCGTGATCAGGATGGTCAGCGCCATCACGAACATGCCGTTGATCGGAATCTGGATGGAATCGGTCGCCTGCCAGGAGCCCATCATCCATTCCGGCAGTTCGACGCCGACCTCGCGCGCGCCGAAGACCGAACGATAGGCCTGCTGCAGGATCAGGCTGAGGCCCCAGGTCGCCAGCAGCGTGTCGAGCGGACGCTTGTAGAGATGGCGTATCAGCGCCCACTCGACCAGCATGCCGAGCGCGCCTGACGCAATGAACGCGAGGATCATTGCGATGAAGAAGTAACCGGGGAACAGCCAGGGCGCGACGTGCTGCACGGCGTTCGACGTCATCCAGGTGACGTACGCCCCCAGGATCATGAACTCGCCATGGGCCATGTTGATGACGCCCATCTGGCCGAAGATGATGGCAAGCCCCAGCGCCATCAGCACATAGACGGAGAACAGGATGAGCCCGGCAAATCCCTGCATCGCGAGGATGGCGCCGAGATCGCTGATCGAATAGTCGCCGAACATCTGGTCCTCCGTCATTCCAAGGGGCACGCGCCGCCGGTCAAGCGACGCTCGTTCCGTGGCGTGGACGATGACGTCTACGCCGCGATGCGTTGTGGAGCTTCGTAGCCCGGGTGAGAAGGTGCGATACCCGGGACGGTCCCGCATATCGCTGAGCCTGTCATCGGGCGCGCGTTCGCGCGACCCGTTGGCTCATGCGGGCTACTGGCTCACTGGTAGCCCTTGGGGAACGGATCCGGCTCGACGAGATCGGCGGTCTCGTAGATCAGCTCATACTGGCCATCGGCCTTGGCGCGTCCGACGCGGGTCTTCGACCAGAGGTGATGGTTCTCGTGGATCCGGACGTAACCTTCCGGCGCGCCCTTGAACTCGACGCCGGGCGATGCGGCCGCCACCTTGTCGATGTCGAAGGAGCCGGCCTTCTCAACCGTCAACTTCCACAGCCATGGACCGAGATAGGCAGCCTGGGTGACGTCGCCGATCACCGTCTTCTCGCCCCACATCTTCTTGAATGCGGGCACGAAGGCCTTGTTGTTCGGATTGTCGAGCGACTGGAAGTACTTCATGCAGGCATAGGCGCCGGCGATGTTCTCGCCGCCGATACCATCGATCTCGTCTTCAGTCACCGAGATCGTAAGCAGCGTCTGCTTGGACAGGTCGATGCCGGCCGCCTTGAGCTGCTTGTAGAATGCGACGTTCGAGCCGCCGACGATGATCGCGTAGATCACGTCGGGCTTGGTCAGCTTGATCTTGTTGATGACCGAGTTGAACTGGGTCGAGCCGAGCGGGAAGTATTCCTCGCCGACCACCTTGCAGCCCTGCAGATGGTTCTCGATGTGCTTGCGCGCGATCTTGTTCGAGGTGCGCGGCCAGATGTAGTCCGAGCCGAGCAGGTAGAAGCTCTTGGCGCCCTTGGTCTTGTTGACCCAGTCGAGACCGGCGATGATCTGCTGGGTCGCCTCCTGCCCGGTGTAGATCACGTTCTTGGACTGCTCGAGGCCTTCATAGAAGGTCGGGTAGTACAGCATGCCGTTGTACTGCTCGAACACCGGCAGCACCGCCTTGCGCGAGGCCGAGGTCCAGCAGCCCATTACGGCCGCGCATTTGTCGTTGACCAGCAGCTTCTTGGCCTTTTCCGCGAAGGTCGGCCAGTCGCTGGCGCCGTCTTCCTGGATGAACTTGATCTTGCGGCCGAGCACGCCGCCGGCGGCATTGATCTGCTCGATCGCGAGCTTCTCGGCCTCGACCGACCCGGTCTCGGAGATCGCCATGGTGCCGGTCACGGAGTGCAGGATGCCGACCGTGACTTCGCTATCGGTGACTGCAAGACCCGTGGTGTTGACCGCAGAGGTTGCAGGGACGTCGGCAAATGCCGGACGGCCCAGCATCGAAACGGCCGGCAATGCCGCCATTCCCATCAAGAGCTTGCGCCGGAGCGGAGACTTCAGGCCTGGTTTTGGTTCGTCTGACATGAGCACCCCATCTGGTTCGAGAACGCTTATTGATCAGGCGAGGATTGCTCACTTTTGTGCAGCGCACTGATACGTGAGATCGCGTATACTGCACCGCAAAATAGCGACGTAGGTTTTTGGTACGGGATTTGCCCGCGATCAGCGCATCGTGGACCAGGAGTTCAAACGAGTGGCAGGGCGGCAGCGGATAGACCGCGTCAGGCGCCAGTACAATCAATGGGTCGCCAACCAGACGCTGGAAGACTACGCGCTGCGCTTTACCGCCAAGAGCGCGCGGCGCTGGTCCGCCGCCCGCGTCGCCAACACCGCGCTCGGCGCGATCTCCTTCCTCGCGCTTGAGGCGATCGGCGGCACCATCACGCTGAACTATGGCGCGATGAATGCCTCCGCCGCGATCCTGGTCGTCAGCGTCATCATCTTCCTCTGCGGGCTGCCGATCGCCTACCATGCCGCGAAAAGCGGCATCGACATCGATCTGCTGACCCGCGGCGCCGGCTTCGGCTATATCGGCTCGACCATCACCTCGCTGATCTACGCCTCCTTCACCTTCATCTTCTTCGCGATCGAGGCCGTGATCCTGGCCAGCGCGCTCGACATGTGCTTCGGCATCCCGCGGCCGATCGGCTATTTGATCAGCGCAGTCGTGATCATTCCGCTGGTCATCTACGGCATCACGCTGATCAGCCGCTTCCAGCTCTGGACCCAGCCGCTGTGGATCGTCCTCCACATCATGCCGTTCGCGGCGATCGCCTGGGCCAATCCGCATTCCTTCACCGAATGGCGCAAATTCGCCGGCGATCACGGCGATCCCGCAGGGAATCTCGACCTGCTGCTGTTCGGCACCGCGGCCTCCGTCGTGTTTGCGCTGGTGGCGCAGATCGGCGAGCAGGTCGACTTCCTGCGCTTTCTGCCGCGCGACCGCCGCACCTCGCGCAAGGCCTGGTGGATCGCGCTGCTGAGCGCCGGTCCCGGCTGGATTGTGCTCGGCGCGCTCAAGCTGCTGGCCGGCTCGTTCCTCGCCTTCTTCGCGCTCAGCCACGGCGTCTCGGCCGAGCACGCGGCCGAGCCGGCCAACATGTATCTCGAAGCCTTCCGCTACGTGCTGTCGCAGCCGGATCTGGCAATGGCGCTGACCGGGACATTCGTGATCCTGTCGCAGGTCAAGATCAACGTCACCAACGCCTATGCCGGCTCGATCGCCTGGTCGAACTTCTTCTCCCGCCTCACCCACTCGCATCCCGGCCGCGTGGTGTGGCTGGTGTTCAATGTCGTCGTCGCGCTGCTGCTGATGGAGATCGGCGTCTACAAGGCGCTGGAGCAGACGCTTGCGCTCTACTCCAACGTCGCGATCGCCTGGGTCGGCGCGCTGGTGGCCGATCTCGTCGTTAATAAGCCGCTCGGCCTGCGTCCGCAGCACATCGAGTTCAAGCGCGCCCATCTCTGCGATATCAATCCGGTCGGCGTCGGCGCGATGACGATCGCCACCGTGGTCTCGATCAGCGCGTTCTACGGCCTGTTCGGCCCGACCGCGAAGGCGCTGTCGGCCTTCGTTGCGCTTGCGGTCGCGTTCGTCACGGCTCCCCTGATCGCCTGGGCCACCGACGGCAAGTACTACATCGCGCGCAAGCCGAAGCGGAGCTGGCAGAACATTGAATCGATCCAGTGCTGTATCTGCGAGCATGCGTTCGAGCCCGAGGACATGGCTTCCTGCCCCGCCTATGCCGGCCCGATCTGCTCACTGTGCTGCTCGCTCGACGCACGCTGCCATGACCTCTGCAAGCCGCATGGCCGGATCGGCGCACAGGTCTCGGACGCGCTGGGCAAGGTGATGCCGCAGCCGATCTATGCCCGCATCAACTCGCAGCTTGGGCATTATCTCGGCGTGTTCGCCGTCTCGGCCGGCCTCGTGGCGTTGGTGCTCGGCCTGATCTACCTGCAGACCACGGCAGCCGTGCATGCCAACGAATTGCTGGCCGACGTGCTCTGGAAGGTGTTCTTTGCGCTGACCCTGATCATCGGCGTCGTCGCCTGGCTGTTCGTGCTGGCGCAACAGAGCCGGCGCGCCGCGGAAGCGGAAACGCGGCGGCAGACCACGCTGCTGATCCAGGAGATCGACGCCCACAAACGCACCGATGCCGAACTGCAGCGCGCCAAGGAGGTCGCGGAATCGGCCAATCTCGCCAAGAGCCGGTACGTCGTGGGCCTCAGCCACGAGCTTCGCTCGCCGCTGAATGCGATCTCCGGCTACGCGCAATTGCTGGAGCAGGACGATAGCCTGCAGGTGCGGCCGCGCGAGCAAGTGCGCGTGGTCCGCCGCAGCGCCGATCATCTGTCGGGGCTGATCGACGGCATCCTCGATATCTCCAAGATCGAGGCCGGCCGCCTCTATTTGTCGCGCGACGAAGTGCGGTTGAACGATTTCCTCGAGCAGCTGGTCGGCATGTTCCGCCTGCAAGCCGCAGCAAAGGGCATCGACTTCGTGTTCAAACGGCCGGCCGTGCTGCCCGTCGTCGTCTATGCCGACGAGAAGCGGCTGCGGCAGATCCTGATCAACCTGCTGTCGAATGCGATCAAGTTCACGCAATCCGGCCAGGTGCAGTTCGTGGTGCATTACCGCAGCCCGGTCGCAGAGTTCGAGGTGATCGATACCGGACCCGGGATCCAGCCCGACGATCTCGAGCGGATCTTCGCGCCGTTCGAGCGCGGCGCGCTCGGTGTCAGCCAGCCGCAGACCGGCACCGGGCTTGGCCTCACCATCAGCCGCCTGCTCGCGGGTGTGATGGGCGGCGACATCAAGGTTTTGAGCACGGTCGGCACCGGCAGCACGTTCCGCGTCAAGCTGCTGCTGTCGGAGGTCACCAATCCGCGGCGCGATGCGCCGGTCGATGCTGCCGTGTACGGCTATCACGGTCCGCGCAAGACCATCCTGATCACCGACGACGACCCGACCCATCGCGACCTGTTGCGCGAGATCCTGACGCCGCTCAGCTTCATCCTGCTCAGCGCACCGGACGGACCGGGCTGCCTTGCCCTCGCACAGCATTGCCGCCCCGACCTGTTCCTGCTCGACATCTCGATGGCGGGCATGGACGGCTGGACGGTCGCCGAAACCCTGCGCTCCGAAGGCCATCACCAGGCACGGATCCTGATGATCTCGGCGAGCGCGCTGGAGGCCCATGGCGCGCCGCTGGCGCAACCATTCCATGACGGCTACCTGATGAAGCCGATCGACATCCCGCGGCTGCTCGAGACCATCCGCCAGTTGCTCAAGATCGAGTGGCAGTATGAGGCCGAGCCGGCCCCGCCCCCGCAATGGAAGCCCGAGAGCGGTTCGCGGCCGCCGGTGAAATATGTCGAAGAGCTGATCAGCCTTGGCCAGCTCGGCTATGTCAGGGCGATCCAGCTCAAGCTCGACGAGATCGGCAATGAGTGTCCCGAACATGCCGACTTCGTCGGCCAGATGCGCACGCTGATCGACCGGTTCGATCTCGATCAATATATGGCGACGTTGAAGACATTGCACAGCTATGACCATTGAACAGAAGAAGCGCGACGTCGCGCTCGTCGTCGACGACTCACCCGAGACGTTGCGCCTGCTCACCGACGCGCTCGACGGCGCCGGCATGACCGTGATGGTCGCGCTTGACGGGGCCTCCGCGATGCGCATCGTCGAACAGATCACGCCCGATATCGTGCTGCTGGATGCCGTGATGCCCGGCATGGACGGTTTCGAGACCTGCAAGCGGCTGAAGCGCGATGCCGGGCTCGACGGCGTGCCGATCATCTTCATGACGGGGCTCGCCGAGACCGAGCACATCGTGCGCGGGCTGGAGGCCGGCGGCGTCGATTATGTGACGAAGCCGATCGTGGTCGAGGAGATGCTGGCGCGCATCCGGGTCCATCTCGCCAATGCGCGGATGACGCAAAGCGCCCGCGCGGCGCTCGACGTCTCCGGCCGCTATCTGCTCGCCGTGAACAGCGCCGGCGCGCTGCTGTGGGCGACGCCGCAGGCACAGCGACTGCTGTCGGATACGCTCGCCGACGCCGCCGACAATTTCGTGCTGCCGGATCCGATGCCGCAATGGCTCGAACAGGCGCAGAAAGGCAAGACCGGATCGAAGACCGCGACCATGGCGTCGTTCCCCGGCAACGAGCAGCTTCGGCTGCAATATATGGGCAAACTCGGCCCCAACGAATTCCTGCTGCGGCTGGCCAAGGACACCAGCGGCGACATGCCGGCCGAGTTCTCCAGCGAGCTCGGCCTGACCACCCGCGAGGGCGAGGTGCTGTCCTGGCTCTCCAAGGGCAAGACCAACCGCGACATCGCGCAGATCCTCGGCCTCAGCCCGCGCACCGTCGACAAGCACCTCGAGCAGATCTACGCCAAGCTCGGCGTCGAGAACCGCACCGCCGCCGCCGCGATCGCGGTCAACGCAAGGCATCGCAAATCCTAGCCTGCTGCCTCCACCGCCCCGGGACACGTCCTGACATGGCCAATCGCCCCAGACCGTGACAGGATAGGCTGACACGTTCATTCCCGCGGAGAATATGCATGGATCGTCTGGCGGCGATGGAGACATTCGTGCGGGTGGTCGAGACCGGCTCGTTCTCCGGCGCAGCGCGGCAGCTTCGCGTGGGCCAGCCGGCGGTCTCGAAATCGGTCGCGCAGCTCGAGGAGTTTCTCGGGGTCAAGCTGCTGACCCGCTCGACCCATGGCCTCACGCCGACGGAAGCGGGGCTTGGATATCTCGAGCGTGCCCGGCGCGCGCTGGAAGAGGCTGCGGAAGCCGAACTCGCGGCGCGTGGCGCCGGGGCCGGCCTCAAGGGCCGATTGCGGGTCTGCGCGGCCGTCACCTTCGCTCGCATCCATCTCATTCCGATGCTGCCGAGGTTTCTCGCGCAGCATCCCGATCTGGAGCTCGAGGTCGTGCTCGATGACCGCCAGATCGACCTCGTCCAGGAGGGCATCGATGTCGCGCTTCGGATGGGCAAGATGACGGATTCGACGCTGACCGTGCGCCGTATCGCGCGATGCCAGCGCTTCGTGCTGGGCACGCCTGCCTATTTCGACCGCGCCGGCACGCCGTCGACACCAAGCGAACTGAGCCGGCATCAGGCCGTCGTCTATCTTCGCGAGGGTAGCGTGTGGTCCTTTCAACGTGAAAGTACCGAATTGGCCGTCACCGTGCGGAGCCGATTGCGGGTGACCGCAGCCGAAGGCGTCCGTGCTGCGGTGCTCGCCGATGCCGGGCTCGCGATCGCATCGGAATGGATGTTCACCCCGGAGCTCAAATCGGGCATCGTGCGCACGGTCCTGCGGGAATGGAGCCTCCCAGCCCTCGATCTCTGGGCCGTGCTTCCGACCGGACGTGCAGCGACCGCCAAGGCACGCGCATTCGTGAGCTTCTTCGAGCGCGGCTTCAATGCATGACGCGTCATCGGTCGCTTGAAGCGGTCGATGCTTATTCTGGACAGGAATAAGCGCTAGTCGGACGGCAGCGCTACCCGACGTGGCCATCTCCTTTAGCTTCCTGCGTGTGAGTTCAACAAACCGGACGGCTCCGCCGTCCACCACGCAGAAGCCAAGGAGAACCGTCATGTCGCTGCAAGCCAGGCTCGACGCTTTCAAGGCCGATTTCGAAGCCGGAAAGCCGCCCTACAACGTTCCGCGACCAGTCATCGATATCATGCACCGCGCCACCGCGGAGCTGATCGCATCCGGTGCCGCCCAGCGCGCCAGGAAGGCGGGCGATGTCGCCCCCGCCTTCTCGCTCCGCGATCCCGAGGGCAACATCGTCAACTCGACCGATCTGTTGAAGCGCGGCCCGCTGGTGCTCAGCTTCTACCGCGGCGTCTGGTGCCCATATTGCAACATGGAGCTGCAGGCACTCGAGGCGGCCAAGCCGGAATTCGATAGATACGGCGCTGCGCTGGTCGCGATGTCGCCGCAGACCGCGCCGAACAGCCGCAAGTCGGTGCGCCAGAACAAGCTCTCCTTCCCGATCCTGTCCGACGTGAAGGGTCAGGTCGGCGAGGCCTTCGGACTGCGCTTCCACCTGCCCGACTATCTGGTCGAGCTCTACAAGCAGCTGAAGAACGATCTGCCGACGTTCAACGACGATCCGAGCTGGACGCTGCCGATGCCGGCCCGCTACGTCATCGGACGAGACGGCGTGATCCTCTACTCCGAAGTCAACCCCGACTATACCCGCCGACCCGAGCCCGAGGACATGATCGCTGTCCTCCAGCAGGCGACCGTGAAAGCATGACAGCGCGCAGACTGGCCGGTGGCGAGTGACCATCGGCCGCTTTCCTCTCGCAGGCTAGGCATGTGCGGCCGGCGTACTCCCCTCCGGATCGGCGGGCGCGCCGACGCCGGCCAACACATCCTCCCCGGAGTGCTGCGTCTTTCGCCACTGCGCCGGCGTCACGCCCATGTGGCTCTTGAAGGCGCGCTGAAAGGCGGCCTCCGATTGATATCCGACCATCTCTGCCACGGCGCCGGTCGAAAGCGATGATCCCTTCAACTCGTTCGCCGCAAGCGTCATCCTGATATCGGTGAGCAGATCGCTGGCCGATCGCCCGAGCTTGTCCTGGAACTGCCGCGCCAGCGTCGCGCGCGACATGTTGCAAAGCCGTGCGAGCTCCGGCAGCGACCACGCGCGCGCGGGCTCCTTGAACATGGCGACCACGGCCGGCGCGAGCCTGGGATCACCGACCAGGGCGAGAAGTCCCCGTGACGTTGCATCGGTCTCGCTGGCAAGCCGCAGCACAAGCGCGAACATTGCCGTGGACAGCGCATTCAGCATGGCGTGGCCGCCCAAATGATCGTCGGCCGTTTCGCTGCGCATCAGCGACACGAGGCCGGCGAGCTGCGCAGCCGTTCCCTTTCCCGCACGCGTGCCTGCATGCACGACAAGACGCGGCGGAAGATAACCGCGCAACAGACGGTCGTGTGGCGGTGCAATCGCGAAGTGCCCGCACAACAGGTCAAGCCGTTCGTCCGATCCGAGGTTTTCGCTGATCGTGAAATTCTCCGCCGCCCGGTTGCGCGCCGGCAGCGGTGTCGCCCCGCTGCCATCGTGCATCACGTGTCGCGGGTTGCCAGGAAGCAGGAGGATGTCGCCAGCCTTCAGCAGCAACGGCCGTCCGCCCGCGGCGTCGTCCAGGATCGCCGAGCCGGCAAGCACCGCATGATAGGGGATTTCACTGGTTACACCCGGTCCCTGCTCGATGCGCCAGGGGACGCTGTAGCTGCAGCGCAGGTCGAGCCGCCCGCGCACCGGCATCATCTCGAACAGCCGGCTCAGCCAATCCATAGCCAAATTCCCCTGAAGCAGCACTTGAGACGATTGAGCATATAAACGAGCAATATGAACATTCAATGTCTCAAATCTCGATCCTAATGTCACTCCGCAATCGTTCACCGCCCCGAACAAGGAGTGCCACCATGTCTCGTCTCTCAACCCCCAATCTCGAAACCGATACCGGCCCGTCGGGCCAGATCTACGCCCAGATCAAGAAGGCGATCGGCGCCGTCCCGAACACCTACGCGGCGATTGCGGCCCACGGTCCGGCCGCGCTCAAGTCGATCCTCGCGGCCGATGCCGTGCTGACCGGCGGCAGCCTGCCCCGGCGCGACCTGGAGGTCGTCAAGCTCGTGATCAGCGCAGCCGGCGGCTGCGATTATTGTGTCGCCGCGCATTCGCATCTCGCCAGGCTCGCCGGCGTGAATGCCGATGTGCTCAAGCAGATCCGCGACGGCGCGCCGACCGGTGACGCCAAGCGCGATGCGCTCGTGCATTTCGTCGGCAAGCTTGCGCAGTCGAGCGGCACCGTCAGCGACGAGGATTTCGCCGCGATCAAGTCCGCCGGCTACAGCGACGCGCAGCTGGTCGAGATCAGCCTGGCGTTTGCGACCACGGTCTTCACCAACGTCTTCAACCGCATCAACGACACCGACATCGACTTCCCGGCAGTCGCCTGAAGCGACCGAGCGATGTCACGCGAAAGGATCACGACCATGACCACGCTTGCCAACACCACACAAAATCCGCTTGTCCGCGCGCTCGACAGGTCCGGCCTGCTGGCGGCGGATCTCGACTATCACATCGTCCGGGCCGCGATGGTGATCATGTTTCTGTTCTTCGGTTACCAGAAGTGGTTTCCGTACGAGTTCGAACGGCTGGTCCCGTTCATCAGCAACGGGCCGCTGATCTGGTGGCTGTACCCAGCGTTCGGCCACGCCGGCGCCAGCTACTTCCTTGGCGCCTCAGAGTGGACGTTCGGTTCGCTGCTGCTCGCGGGCTTCTGGGACAAGCGGCTCGGCGTGCTCGGCGCCCTCGGCTCGACAGGCACCTTCATCGCGACGGTCACCATCATCCCGTTCATGCCCGATGGCTGGGACGTTGCCGCCGGTGGCTTCCCCGCGATGACCGGTAACGTGCCGTTCCTGATGAAGGACGTCGTTCTGCTCGCCGTCTCGCTCTACCTGCTGCGACAGGACGTGGTTCGTCTGATCAGGCAATAGCTGATCGCGATTGATCGCCGGTGGGCCTCGGGCGTGCCGGCGATCGCGCGTTGTATTGAGCAGACGCAGCATCTCTCTCGAACACAACGACATGGCAGTCACCATTGTTGCACGGGTCCGGCGGCCCTTGCTCTTTAAGGCCGAGCCATAACCCATTGCCGAACTTGCATAATGCGTTGCGGCCACGTGCTCCGCGCGTCGGCTTCGCTGTCGCCCGCTCGACGACGCACCGCCGCTTCCATGCACGAATGATCCGGTAGCTCTCCGGCCATGAACATAGTTCCGCCGCGCGGTCTGCGCTAAAAAGGAGCGCCGGTGTTGTTCTGGGGTGAGTTGATGAAGAAGGACGACGTCACATGCCCGCGTTGCGGGGCTGGATTCCGACGCCTTGAGCTGGCATCCAGGTCAGGAAGTGAGGGCGAGTATCGCTGCCCGGTTTGCGAGACGACCCTCGAGCAGTTCGATGGCGACAGGCTCGTCGCCTACCGCCTGACCATCCAACCCTCGATTCGCGGGTTGAAGACCTAGCGGCCCCGCTGCATGGAATGCCGGAGCAAAATCTGGATCACGATTTCCGCTTCAGGACATAGCTATCCATGATCCAGCCGTGCCGCTCACGTGCCTCGCGTCGCGCGGCGACGATGCGAGGGCCGACCTCTGCCAGTTCTCCCGCCATGATGATCTGATCGGGCATGCCGAGATAGGCGCCCCACCAGATTTGCAGCCCGGCAGGATCCAGCGTCTGGAAGGCGGCGCCGCCGTCGAGCATCACGACCACGGTGTCGACGCCGGGCGGCCAACCGCCTTCGCGCAGCCGTCGGCCGGTCGTGACGAGGAACGGCTCGCCGATCTCGTTGAGCGGCAGCGCATGCGCCGCGCACAGCGCCTGGATCGACGTGATGCCCGGGATCACCTCGATCGATGGCAACGGATCGAGCCGTCGCGCAATCCGCAGGCTCGAATCGTAGAGCGAGGGATCGCCCCAGATCAGCAGGGCGACGCGTCCCTCCCTGCCGAGATGGCGCGCGATTTCCTGCGACCACGTCGCGGCGATCGCATCGTGCCAATCGTCCACGCCCTTGCGATAATCCTCTTCGCCGGCGTCACGCACCGGCAGGTCGAACTCGGCAATGCGTGTGCCGTCGTTGCTCAACGCTTCCGCGCAGATGGTGCGACGCAACTCGGCGAGATCCGACTTCGCCGTCCCCTTGCGCGGGATCAGGATCAGGTCGGCGGCATTGATCGCGGCGGTCGCAGCGAAAGTGAGCTGCCGGGGATCACCACAACCGATGCCGATCAGGGACAGCGTCAACATGGCCGCGTCACCCTCGTTCCGGCGCCAGCGCGCCGAACAGAATAACGGCAGCCGCCGTGGCCGCGCCGGCATGCGTGAGCTGTTCGGCCAGCGCTGCGATCGTGGTGCGAAGCAGCCGCTCGTCGGCGTGGCCGAGCGATTCCGCCAGCAGTGCGGGCGTGTCGGGCGCGAGGCCATGCGCGATCAGCCTTGCGGCCAATGCCGGGAAGGTCCGCCGCCCCATATAGACGACGGTGGTCGCTTCCGGATCGGCCAGCGCCGCCCAGTTCAAGTCCGCGGGCAGTTCGCCCGTCACATCGGCGCCGGTGACGAACTGGACCCGGCGCGAGGTCAGCCGGCGCGTCAGCGGGATGCCGGCCTGCGCGGCGGCAACCGAGGCCGAGGTCACGCCGGGAATGATCTCGTAGCCGATGCCGGCCGCGCGCAGCGCTTCGATCTCCTCCTCGAGCCGCCCAAAAATGCCGGCGTCACCGGATTTCAGCCGCACCACCCGCACGCCGGCGGCGGCATAATCGACCAGCAGCCGGCTGACATGGTGCTGCTTCGCCGACAGGCGGCCGGCACGCTTGCCGACCGCGACGAGATTGGCGCCGGAGCGCGCGAGATCGAGGATCGCGCCCGAGGCAAGATCGTCATAGAGCACCACATCGGCCTCGCGCAGCCGCGTTGCTCCCTTCATGGTCAGGAGCTCGGGATCGCCGGGACCGGCCGAGACGAAGGAAACGAATCCGCTCACCGGTCCTCCGCAATCAGATGGAAGAATGTACCCGTCGCACAGCCGCGCCGCGATCCGGTCTCCGCAACGATCGTACCGGTCGCATCACGCACCACCGCGAGCGGCGTGTCGGGCTGCGCGATGATCGTCGAATAGTGAAACTCGTGGCCGCGCAGGCGTGCGCCCGGGCCGTGGCCGGGCATCGGTGCGGCAAGCTCGGCGAGCCGGTAGCCCAGATGCATGCGGCGCTTGGCATAGCTCGTCTCAAGGCCGAGCAAGCCCGCCATCTCGTGGCGCACGCCGTCAGCATCGGTCAACGCGGTGCCCAGCACCATGTAGCCGCCGCATTCGCCATGCACCGGCCGCGTCTCGGCGAAGGCGCGGAGCTGCCCGAGAAATCGCCTGTTGGCCGCAAGCCGGCCGGCATGCAGTTCGGGATAGCCGCCGGGCAGCCAGCACACATCGGCGTCCGCGTCGGGGCCTTCGTCGGCAAGCGGCGAGAACGTCACGATCTCAGCGCCGGCCGCGCGCCAGGCTTCCAGCATGTGCGGATAGACGAACGAGAATGCGGCGTCGCGCGCCAGCGCGATGCGCTGGCCGGGCAGCGTGATGTCCAGGCTGGGCACGGCGGATTGCGGCGACCAAACGCGCGCCGAGCGCAGCACGGCGTCGAGATCGACATGCTCGGCGACGAAGCGCGCGGCTTCGTCAATCAGACCGTCGATCTGAGCCTGCTCTTCGGCCTGCACCAGTCCGAGATGACGCTTCGGCAAGGCGATCTCGGCGTGGCGCGGCAGCGATCCCAACACCGGGATGCCCGCGCCTGCCATGGCATTGCGCACCAGGGCTTCATGCCGTGCGCTCGCGACGCGATTGAGGACGACGCCGGCAAGCCGCACGCCGGCGCGAAAATCACGCAATCCCGCCGCCACCGCCGCCGCCGTCTGTGCTTGGCCGGAGGGATCGATCACCAACAACACCGGCCATCCCATCATCTCGGCGATGTCGGCGGTGGCGCCGGTCCCCGAGACGCCGCGCGCCGCGACGCCGTCGAACAGTCCCATCGAGCCTTCCGCCAGCACGAGGTCGGCATCCGCACCGCGGCCCGCCAAATGCGCGATGGCTTCGCGCGCCATCGCCCAACTATCGACGTTGACCGACGCGCGTCCGGTGGCAACCGCGTGAAAGGCGGGATCGATGTAATCAGGCCCGCTCTTGAGGCATTGCACCCTCACGCCGCGATTGCGATAGGCGCGCGCCAACGCCAGGGTCAGCGTCGTCTTGCCGACACCGGATGCCGGCGCGGAGATGACGAGCCCCGCGGTCATTGCGATGATTCCGGCGAAGACTCCGGAAAACGCGGCACCGCCCCGACCGGGCGGTAGCGGCGGTCGTAGTCGGCGGCATAGAGACGGCTCTCGGCGAATTCGTCCGCGCCGAGCGTCTTGCCGACCAGAATGAGCGCAGTGCGTTCGAGCTCGGGGCCGACGGCGGTATCGAGCGTCGCGAGCGTGGCGCGCACAATGCGCTGGTCCGGCCAGCTCGCGCGCCAGACGATCGCAACCGGGCAATCCGCACCGTAGTGCGGCGTGAGCTCGGCGATGACCTTGTCGAGCAGATGGATCGAAAGATGGATCGCCAGCACCGCGCCGGTCGCGGCAAAAGACGCGAGCGTCTCACCATCCGGCATCGCGCTCGCCCGGCCCGGCGTGCGCGTCAGCACCACCGATTGCGCAAGGCCCGGCAGCGTAAGCTCGGCCTCCAGCGCCGCCGCGGCCGCCGAGAAGGCCGGCACCCCTGGCGTGACCGAATACGGAATCTGCAGCGCGCGCAGCCGGCGCAGCTGCTCGCCCATCGCCGACCAGATCGAGAGATCGCCCGAATGCAGCCGCGCGACGTCCTTGCCCTCCGCATGCGCGGCAGCGATCTCGGCAATGATTTCGTCGAGCGACAGCGGCGCGGTGTTGACGATGCGCGCATCCAGCGGACAATGCGCCAGAACACCCGATGGCACCAGCGATCCGGCATAGAGACAAACCGGGCACGAGGCGATGAGATCGCGCCCGCGCAGGGTCAGCAAATCGGCAGCTCCGGGTCCTGCGCCGATGAAATGCACCGTCATTCGCCGTCTCCTTCCGCGATAGCCGCGATGGCCATCCGATCCTGTGACGCGGCCCTGACCGAGATCAGGCGCGCACCGCGCCCTGCTGCAGCGATCGCCGCAGCCTCGGCGACCGAACCCGTCCCGAATCTTGCCTCGATGAACTCGGATTGCGTTGCAGTCTTGATCTCGGCCAACGTCTCCGCGGGAATGCCCCGGATCGGTATTCCCAGTTGCTGCGCCAGCGCTTTCAACGCCGCCGCATCCGCCTTGTCACTCACCGTCGCAACGGCTGCAAGGCCGTCGGAACCGCCGGCCGCGTCGAGTGCGTCGCGCAAGGACGCGACACTGGCATTGCGCCTGAATCCGAGACCAGCGACTTTCATCGGAGCGCGCTCCATTGCACGATCGGTCGCGCGGCCTTCCAGGCGCGATAGCGGCCCAATGGCTCGGCCTGCGCGATCTCGAGGCGCATCAACTCGCCGCCATGACGCTGGTGCAGATCGCAGAGCAGCGCCTCTGTCTCCAGGGTCACCGCATGCGCGACCAGTCGCGTTCCCGGCGCGATCCGCGACCAGATCGCATCGAACATATCAGCGTCGAGGCCGCCACCGATGAACACGGCATGGGGCGCCGCCAGGTCCGATAAAGCGCCGGGGGCCTCGCCTTCGATGATCGTGATCCGGTGAGTCAAGCCGAAGCTCGCCGCATTGCTGCGGATGTTGGCGGCGCGTTCGCTGCGGGCTTCGACGGCGATCGCCATCCCTTCACACAGCGCCCATTCGATCGAGATCGAGCCCGAGCCCGCGCCGACATCCCACAGCCGCTCACCGGGCCGCGGCGCAAGCGCCGACAGCGCAAGCGCGCGGACCGGCCGCTTTGTCAGTTGCCCGTCATGCACAAAGAGCGCGTCGGCAAGACCCGAGCTGCGTGCGATTCCCTGCGCTCCCCGCGCCTCCAGCGCGACTGCGACCAGGCTATCGCCTGAATCACCCGCATACGAGTCGGCGCGATGCTGCGTGACGGACTCACGCGGTCCGCCAAGCGCCGCAAGCGTCCATATTGCCGACGCCCCCCAACCACGCTCCGTCAGCCAGCGCGCGAGGTCGGACGCCGCCTTGCCGTCGCGTAGCAGGCAGATGATCCGCGCATCGCGCACGAGATGCGGCAACAGCCGTTCGAACGGTGCGGCATGAAGACCGAGACAGACAGCATTCTCGATACGCCAGCCCAAACGAGCCGCCGCCAGTGAGAACGTCGACGGCGCGGAGTGCGCGACCCATTCGCCGAGCCGCAGCTTCTCGACAAGGCTTCCGCCGACGCCATGCCAGAACGGATCGCCCGACGCGAGCACCACCGTCGGACGGCCGCGACAGCTCAGCACGATGTTCGCATCGAACGGCACCGGCCAGGCACGGCCGCGGTCGGCGATGCCGGCGAGCGCGAGGTGCCGTTCGCCGCCGAAGACTGCTTCGGCTTCACGGAGCGCCTTTCGGCTTGCATCGGAGAGGCCGGCAAGGCCATCTTCGCCGATGCCGATGATGGTCAACCACGGATTATCCATGATGCGCGCCCTGATCCTGGGCGGAACGGCCGACGCCAATCTGCTCGCCGCTGCGATCGCAAGTGCGGGGATCGACGCGGTCTATTCCTATGGAGGGCGCACCGCTGCGCCCGCCGAACAACCTCTCCCGACGCGAATCGGCGGTTTCGGCGGCGTTAGCGGTCTTGCCGATTATCTGCGTCGCGAAGCCATCACGCATGTGATCGACGCGACGCATCCCTTCGCGGCCGAGATGAGCCGCAACGCGATCGCGGCATGTGCGCAAACCACGACGCCGTTGCTCGCGCTCGAACGCGCGCCCTGGGACAAGACATCCGGCGATCGCTGGGTCGAGGTAGCGGACGTCGTCTCCGCGGCCGCGGCGTTGCCGGGCAGCCCCGCCCGCGTGTTCCTCGCGATCGGCCGCCAGCACGTCGCGCCGTTCGGCGCCCGGCCGCAGCATGCCTATACGTTGCGTTTCGTCGACCCGCCCGAGCAAGCGCTGCCATTGCCCGATGCCGACGTCATCGTCTCGCGCGGACCATTCACGCTCGAGGGGGAGCTCGCGATGATGCGCGCGCGTCGCATCGAATGGATCGTCGCTCGCAACTCCGGCGGAACCGGCGCGCGCGCCAAGATCGACGCCGCCCACGCGCTTGGCCTTCCCGTCATCATGATCACGCGGCCGTCGCTGCCCGACAGACCGCGGGTAGAGACCGTGAACGAAGTGATGGAATGGCTCGGTCATCGGACCTGCCTCGGCGCATAGACCCAGCGGCCGACCCGCCGTGTCGCCGAATTGCCGACGATCACCAGCGTCCGCATGTCGGCCATCTCCGGCCTTGCGTCGCGCAGTTCGACCGTATCGATCCGCTGCTCGGGCGTGCTGACGGCGCGCGCGAAAACCACGATCCGCTCGTCACAGCCGGCCTTGCGCAAGATCTCGAGCGCGCGCCCAAAACCTTCCTGCCGGCTGGCCGAGCGCGGATTGTACATCGCGATCGCGAAATCCGCTTCGGCCGCAAGCCGCAGGCGTTTCTCGATCAGCGGCCATGGCTTGAGATTATCGGAGAGGTTGATCGCACAAAAGTCATGACCGAGCGGCGCGCCGGCGCTTGCGGCTGCCGCCAGCATCGCCGTCACGCCGGGCAGAACGCGAATCGGCAGGTCGTGCCATTGCGGCGCGTCCTCGAGCGCTTCGAACACGGCCGATGCCATCGCAAACACGCCGGGATCGCCCGAGGACACCACGACGACGTGGCCCCCTTCCGACGCAAGCCGCAGCGCCTCGCCGGCGCGCTGCAACTCTACGCGATTATCCGAGGGATGCAGCGTGAGCCCGGCGCGCGGCGGCACGCGCGTCACATAGGGCGCATAGCCGACGATGTCGGTCGCAGCCGCGAGCGCAGCAGCGACCTCCGGCGTGATCAGCGCCTCATCGCCCGGTCCGAGCCCCGCGATGGTCAGCGTGCCGGTCATTGCGCGGCCTCCCTGCGCCGCCCCTGCCCGTGCACCAGCACGATCGCAAAATAGGGACAATCGGCCTCGCCGACATCTGCAAGCCGTGCGACGCTCTGGTCCGGCATGGTGCCGCGTTCGACCAGCCACGCATCATCGAGGCGCCCTGCGTACGCCAGCGCGCGGCGAATCTTCGGAAGATTGCGACCGGTCTTCATGACGACCAGCGCGTCGGAGCTGCGCATCCGCTCGGCGAGCTCCGGCTCCGGCAGCGTCCCCATCAAAACGGTCGTCACATCGTCGGCCAGCGCAATCGGCTGCCCCACCGAATTCCAGCAGCCGACCATGCCGGGAATGCCGGCGATCACCTCGATCTCGACACGCCCCTGCAGCCGCGCATGCAGATGCATGAACGAGCCATAGAAATAGGGATCGCCCTCGCAGAGCACGACGATGTCGATCGCGCGCGCAAATCGCGCCAGACGCTCGGCCCATTCGTCATAGAAGTCAGCCAGTAGCCGCGCATAGTCCGGACTGTCGAACGCGATCTCGGTGGTGACCGGATATTCCATCGGATATTCGCTGACGTCAGCAGCGAGCAGGCCTTCGACAATGCGGCGTGCCTGCCCCGGCTGGCCCTTCTTGCGAAAATAGGCGACGTGCTTCGCGGCACGCACAACGCGGTCGGCGCGCACGCTCATCAGGTCCGGATCGCCTGGGCCGAGGCCGCAGCAGATGATGCGTCCCATCGCTATTCGCTCCGGCTCGCCAGCGCATTGACGGCGGCAACCGTGATCGCCGAACCACCGAGCCGTCCCTCGACCGTTAGCGCCGGCGCGGGGGGCTCAGCCATCAATGCCGCCTTGGATTCCGCCGCGCCGACAAAGCCGACCGGACAGCCGATGATCGCCGCCGGCCGTGGGCAATCGGGATCTTCCAGCATGTTGAGCAGATGGAACAGCGCCGTCGGCGCATTGCCGATCGCGACGATGGCGCCGCCCAGATGCGGCCGCCACAGCTCGAGCGCTGCCGCGGAGCGCGTGTTGCGCATCGATTGCGCGAGTGCAGGTACCTTGACATCGCCGAGCGTGCAGATGACGGCATTGCCGGCCGGCAGCCGCGCGCGCGTGATTCCTTCCGACACCATGCGCGCGTCGCAGAGGATCGGCGCGCCCTCCTGCAAGGCCGCCCGTGCGCTCGAGGCCATCCCGGGCGTGAAGCGAACATGCGCTGCCAGGCCCACCATGCCGGCGGCATGAATCATGCGCACGACCACCGGCTCCTCGTCTGGCGTGAAGCGGGCAAGGTCGGCCTCGGAGCGGATGGTGGCAAAGGACTGGCGATAGATCGTCGCGCCATCGGTCTCGTAGACGTGTGGCATCAGCGGCCTCCCGTCAGCACGGAGGGATTTGCGACGAGGTACGAACTGCTCAACCCTCGGATGACCGGCGCATCCCGCGTCGTGCCGCGGGGTATCAGATCAAAGCCGTTGTCTGTCGCAACGAGGGTAACATCCGCAGAACCGGAATGGGCACAGCCCTTGGCGCAGCCGGAGACGTGAAGCCGCGCATCAGGTGGGATATGCCGCGCGAGCGCCGACGCCAGCATACGCGTATCCGCATGCGCATCGCCGCAGCGCGGTGCGCCGCTGCAGGCGACCACGCGCAGCCTCGGATCGCCGGCATCAGTCACGAGGTCCGCCCCACCCGGCATCTCGCGCATCCCCTCCACCAGCATCATCCGCCACGGCGTCATGCGGAGAGCCTGCGCGCACCCGGCGAGATCGTTGAGCGTCTGGTGCGGCATCTGCCCGAAGGCGACGCCAACCATCGCGCCCGCCGGAAAGAGGCCAGGCGCAGGGTCCACCGATCGGGCCACGGGCTCGGCATCGCCGCGAAGTGTCTCGGGAACGCTCGCACCGCCGGCCAGATGAGCCGCCATCCGCCGTTTCTCACCCTTGGTTCCGCCGGAGGCGACGAACCATTCGGCCAGCGCCAGCGCCACCTGCACAGCCTCGCTCCGCGTGACCGAAAGCCCGCGCTGTGCGCCATCGGCACGTACCAGCAGTCCGCCGTTGCGGTCGCGCTCGATCCTGATATCCGCGGACGCACCGGCCAGCACCCGCGCGTTGCCGTCATCGATTGCGAAACCGAACTTCGTTGGAAGATCGAGCGACACGCTGGCAAGCACCTGCTCAAGCTCGGTCGCGAGCGAGCGCGTCTCGTCGACGGCAGTCCAGAACGGCGTTACCAGAATGTTGCGCTGCGCCTCGATGTCCGCGCGTGCGTCCAGCAAGCCGAGCTCGGCGAGCCCGTCGATCAACGGTGGATGGCCTTCATCGCTGACGCCGCGAATCTGGAGATTGGCGCGACTGGTCAGGTCGATCAGGCCGTTGCCGTATCGGGCCGACAGCCTGGCGATTCCCGCTGCCTGCGCCGCGTCCAGCCGTCCGCCGCGCGGGCGAATGCGCACCACGAGGCCATCGCCTGAGTGCATCGGCCGCAGCGCGCCTGGACACCAGCCCTTGACCGCCACCGCGCTCATGAGGCCTCCTGCAACGCAGCCGCGATCGAATTGCGCCGCGTCTGCCACAGCGAGGCTTCATGCAATCGCGTGAAGCAGGTTTCGATCGCAGCCAACGCCGCCGGGTTCTCGCGCGCCATGAAGCCGCGAACCTCGTCATTGCCGAGCGTCGCATCGTAGTAGAGATCGAACAGATGCGGCGGCACCGCGCCGGCAAGATGGGCGAACGCCGCCATGTGCTCCAACGTCGCTGTGATTTCGGCGGCACCACGGAAGCCATGGCGCATCATGCCCGCGATCCAGGCAGGGTTGGCCGCGCGCACCCGCACCACCCGTGAGATTTCCTCGGTCAACGCCCGGGCATGCGGCTGATCCGGCCGCGTCGCATCGAGGTGATAGAGCGATGGGGCTTTCGTGCCAAGGCGCCGGGCCGCCGCCGCGATGCCCGCCTCGTGCGCGGCGTAGTCGGCCGCCAGCAGCAGATCGGTCTCCGGCAGATCCTGGGTGTGAACAAAACTGTCCGCAGCCGCGAGCCGCGCCTCGATGCCGGCGCGATCGGGCCGCATCTCGCCGTCGGATGCGAGAGCCCACGACGATGCCGACAGCCAGGCTTCGCCGGCCGCCTCGCGCGCCTCCGGTGTGAAGACATCGGGGACCGACGAAATACCAACGCCATAATGTCCGGGGCGAGGACCGAACACGCGCGAGATGCGCTGCTGGTAAGGATTCTCGTCCGTCTCATCGCTGCGTTCGGACAACGCCTCCGCTGCGGCTTCGAACAACTGGGCCAGCCCTGAGAAGACGTCGCGGAACAGCCCCGACACCCGCAGCGTGACGTCGATGCGCGGCCGGCCGAGCTCCGCCGGCGCGATGATGTCGTAGCCCGACACCCGCCCCGATCCATGATCCCAGCGCGGCGCGATGCCGGCGAGGTGCAGGGCCATCGCAAAATCCTCGCCCGCGGTGCGCATCGTCGAGGAGCCCCAGAGGTCGACCACGAGTCCCTTCGGCCAGTCGCCGTGATCCTGCAAATGACGGCGCAGCAGCTCTTCGGCAAGCTTCACGCCTTGGGCATGCGCCGACGGCGTCGGCACCGCGCGCGGATCGACCGCAAACAGGTTGCGTCCGGTCGGCAGCACGTCGCTGCGTCCGCGATAGGGCGAGCCCGCCGGCCCCGGCGCCACGCGCCGCCCCGCGAGCGCAGCGCGCAGCGCCGCCCTCTCCGCCTCGCCGCAAGCGCCCTGCCCGAACACATGCAGGCCGTCGCCGAACTGGCTTTCCTTGAGGTCGCAGACGAAACGATCGATCTGCGGAATGGCTTCGGCCGCCGAGACCGACGCGGCGAGACCGAGATCGTCCTCCAGCCCGGCGATGCGCGCTTCGTCGCGGATCGCGGCGATCAGGCGCTGCCGCCGCGCCGGATCGAGACCATCGGCGGTCGAATACTCATCGAGCAAGCGCTCGAGACGGCGCAGGCCTTCGGGGACCGCGGCCTTCGCGAGCGGCGGCGGCAGATGACCGATCGTCACGGCACCGATCCGGCGCTTGGCCTGCGCCGCCTCGCCGGGATCGTTGACGATGAAGGGATAGACAACAGGCAGATCGCCGATCAGCGCCTCCGGCCAGCATGCGGATGACAGCGCAACCGACTTGCCGGGCAGCCATTCCAGCGTGCCATGCGCGCCGATGTGGACGACGGCATCGATGGCCTGCTGCCTGAGCCACAGATGGAACGCGACATAGGCATGGCGCGGCGTGCGCGCCAGATCGTGGTAATCGGCGTCGCGCTGCCCCACCTCACCGCGCTCCGGCTGAACGGCGATGACCGATTTGCCGCAGCAGATCGCCGCGAAATGAAATGCGCCGTCACGGCAATCGGGATCATCCTCCGGCGCGCCCCATGCGCGGCTGAGATCGTCCTGCAGCAGCTCGGGAAGGCCGGAAAGCGCCGCGCGATAGTCGGCGACGTTCCACGTCAGGGTCCTGCGCAAAAGAATGTCGCCCAGCGACTCCACCGGCTCAAGGTCAAATCCCGCGCCCGCGAGATCAGCCAGCATCGCCCCGACCGAGGCAAGCGCATCGAGGCCGACGGCATGCGCGACCTGATGTGGACGGCCGGGATAGTTCGATAGCACCAGCGCAAGCCGCTTCTTCTGTGCCGGCTTGCCGGCAAGCCGATGCCAGGCGGCCACGCGTGCGGCAATTGCAGCGACGCGCCCGGCATCCGGTCGATGCGCAAGATGCGCGAATTGCAGCTCGGGATCGCGCTCACCAGGCGATTTGAAGCTGACGACGCCCGCGAACAGGCGGCCGTCGACCTCCGGCAGCACCACATGCATCGCGAGATCGCCGGGCGAGAGCCCGCGGAGCGACAAGGCCCAATCCTCGCGCCGCGCGGTCGACAAAGCGACCTGGAACACCGGGCATGATGCAGCGTCGAACGGCGTCGTGCCGTCGTCACCGGCCGCGGAAAACGCGGTCGCATTGACGATGGCCGCTGGAGCGCATTGCGCAAACTGAGCGCGCAGCCAATCCGCCACGCCCGCCGCCTTCAGCGAGGTGACGAACACACCGTGGGCATCAAAGCCCCTCTCACGCAATGCATCGATCAATGCATCGACCGGCGCCGTATCGCCTGCCGCGAGGTAGGAACGATAAAACGTCACCAGCACGCGCGGCCGGCCGTCCGATGCCGGCAACGCCGCGATGGCACCGCGCCGGGAATCGTAGACGCCGATCTCGGGAAGATCGATCTCGCCGACCACCGGCCCAGCATAGAGTCCGGACGCCAGCGCCAGCTGCGCGATAACGGCCTGCGCGGCAACCGGGCCGCCTTTGTCGCACAGCACCTTCAGACGGCGCAGCGTCGAGACCGGCAAGGTCGAGAATTCATCGAGCCGCAGATCGTCGCGGCCATCGGCCGGTAGCACCACCAGGGCGATGCCGCGCTCCTTCGCCAGCCGATGCACCGCGGCCAGCCCGTATGACCAATAGGGCTCGCCGCCGATCAGCCGCACCAGGATGCCGCGCGCGTGCGACAGCGTCCGCTCGATATAGGTATCGACCGACAGCGGATGGCGCAGCTCCGCGAGGTTGGCGAGCCGCAGCGACGGCAGCGCAGCACGGCCGCGCCGCCAGCCGGCCGCGAAGGCAGCAAGATCGCTGTCGGAAAACGACAACACCACGAGATCGGCCGGATCCTGGCCGAGGTCCCTTGGCGTCGCGGTCTCCTCAAGGCCGCGGCTCTCGCGGAAGACGACGTGCATCAGACACCAAGCCGTGCCCTGATCGCGGCTTCATCGATGTCGGCATGTTCGCCGATCACGACGAGCTTCGACTGCCGCGCCCGGGCGCCCCAGGGCATGTCGAACTGATGCCGCACCCGTTCGCCGACCGATTGCACCAGCAGCCGCATCGGCTTGCCTTCGATCGCGATGTAGCCCTTGGCGCGCAGCACGTTCTGCTCGCGCGCCAGCCCCTTGATCGAGGCGACCAGCGCGTCGACATCCGAAACTTCCGGAAGATCGATCACGACGGAATTGAAATCGTCGTGCTCGTGTTCCTCCTCGCCATCGTGATGCGACGGCCGCGCCGCGAGGTCGTTTTCAGCCGCCGCCTCGAGCCCGAGGATCACGCGCGCGTCGATCGTGCCGTCGACGACAGGCAACATCGGCACCTCGCGCGGCATCTCGGCCGCGATCACCGCTTTCGCCGCCTTGACCCCTTCCGCCCCGGCGAGATCCGCCTTGGTCAGCAGCACGATATCGGCACAGGCGATCTGGTCCTCGAACACTTCCGACAGCGGCGTCTCGTGGTCGAGATTGTCGTCCGCCGCACGCTGCGCATCCACCGCGGCCGGATCAGGCGCAAAACGGCCGGCGGCGACGGCCTCGGCATCGGCGAGCGCGATCACGCCGTCGACCGTGATCCGCGAACGGATCTCCGGCCAGTCGAACGCTTTCAGCAGCGGCTTCGGCAGGGCGAGCCCCGAGGTCTCGATCACGATGTGATCAGGCTTCACGTTCCGCGCCAGCAACTGCTCCATCGCCGGGATGAAATCGTCGGCGACGGTGCAGCAGATGCAGCCATTGGCGAGCTCGACGATGTTCTCGGCCGGACAATTGGCGTCGGCGCACGACTTCAGGATGTCGCCGTCGACGCCTTCGCTGCCGAATTCGTTGACCAGCACCGCGAGCTTCTTGCCGTTGGCATTGCGGATCAGATGCTGGATCAGTGTCGTCTTGCCGGAGCCGAGAAAGCCGGTCACGACCGTGACAGGAATTTTGGCGAGCGTGGTCATTCTGCGGCCTCCGGCACGACGGCGATGGGTGGAATGCGGGCGAGCGATTGCTTGCGGAAGATTTCCGGACGGCTGCGCCACGGCACGATGCCGTCGGGCGCCGCCGCATAGGCGGAGGCACCGGCGATCACATCCGCGGCATTGGCTTCGGACAAGCGGCCGTAGACATAGGACCAGCGCCCCGGCGCGCTGAGCGCGACCGAGCAACCCTGGCTGCAGGCCGACAGGCATGCGACGGGAACCAGATTGACGTCATCGGGCACGCCGGCCTCGACAAGCGCGGCATGCAGGCGTGCACCGGGCGCGAGCTCACCTTCCGCCGGCGTCTGGCCGGCGCGGCAAGTGATGCAGACATGAAGTGTGACGCTCATCGCCCTTCCTGGATTGACAGCGGGAAGCGATGAGGCACACGAACCGATTTTGGACAGGTTCGTTCCCCGTCGCGGAACACCCCGTCCGCCGGTTTCACAACATGCTGCGTTGGCAGGTCTCCCGGCTTGCGGAGCAGGTTTTACCCTTCGATGCCCACCTTCCCGACTCCGTATGGAATCAGTGGCTTGGGCATCTCTCCGGTCACGGTCGCGGGGGCGGCTGCGCTTCGGACCCGATTTAGCGGAGCCCTATCGCATTCCCTCTTCGCCTGTCGTAGGACAGGAACCAACGCGGGACCACCATTCGTCCAAGCCTCGCACTTGTCAAGCCGAAGGAATGTGATGACTTCTGATGGAAAGGGCGCTGAAGACGGCGCCGTCGGCACCGATCTCTCGCTGGATACGCGCCACGCGGACAAGATGGCGAAAAAGAAGGCCGCCCGCGACCGCATCATGGCGACCAAGAGCGGTGAAAAGGGCCTGATCATCGTCCATACCGGCGCCGGCAAAGGAAAATCCTCCTCCGCGTTCGGCATGATCGTGCGCTGTGTGGCGCACGGCTTTCCCTGCGCCGTGGTGCAGTTCATCAAGGGCGCCTGGGATACCGGCGAGCGCCGCCTGCTCACCGGGCATTTCGGCGATCTCTGTCAATTTCACGCCATGGGCGAAGGCTTTACCTGGGAGACGCAGGATCGCGCCCGCGACATCGCGGCAGCGCAAGCCGGCTGGGAAAAGGCCAGGCAGCTGATCGCGGACCCGAGCCTGCGCATGGTCGTGCTCGACGAGATCAACATCGCGCTACGCTACGATTACCTTGCGATCGCCGATGTCGTCGACTTCCTGACCACGTCGAAGCCGCCGATGACCCATGTCGTGCTCACCGGGCGCAATGCCAAGGACGAATTGATCGAGATTGCCGACCTCGTCACCGAGATGACGCTGGTGAAGCATCCGTTCCGCTCCGGCATCAAGGCCCAGCCGGGCGTCGAATTCTGACAGACATCTCCATGGCGCGCGCATTGATGATCCAGGGAGCCGGCTCGGACGTGGGCAAATCGCTCATCGTCGCCGGCCTCGCGCGCGCCGCGAGACGGCGCGGCCTGCGCGTGCTGCCGTTCAAGCCGCAGAACATGTCGAACAACGCCGCGGTGACCGTCGACGGCGGCGAGATCGGACGCGCGCAGGCGTTGCAGGCGCTCGCCGCCGGCGTCGAGCCGCACACCGACATGAACCCGGTGCTGCTCAAGCCCGAGACCGATGTTGGCGCCCAGATCATCGTGCACGGCAAACGGATTGCCACCGCACGCGCGCGCGAATATGCCGGCATGAAACCATCGCTGATGGGCGCGGTGCTGGAGAGTTTTGCGCGCCTGAAGCAGCGCGCCGATCTGGTGCTGGTCGAGGGCGCCGGCAGCCCCGCCGAGGTCAACTTACGCAAAGCCGATATCGCCAATATGGGTTTTGCGCGCAAAGCAGACGTGCCCGTGGTGCTGGTCGGCGACATCGACCGCGGCGGCGTGATCGCGCAGCTCGTCGGCATCAAGACGGTGATCGACCCTGATGATGCCGCGATGATCCAGGGCTTTATCATCAACAAATTCCGCGGCGATCCGACATTGTTCGATGACGGCTATCGCTTGATCGAAGAGCGCACCGCCTGGCGCGGATTTGGCGTGCTGCCCTGGTTCGTCCGCGCCGGCGAACTTCCGGCCGAAGATGCGCTCGGGCTCGGCGAGGCGCGCAAGCCGGGCCAGTGCAAGATCGCGTTCCTTGCGCTGTCGCGGATCGCCAATTTCGACGACCTCGATCCGCTGAAGCTGGAGCCCGGCGTCGATCTCGTGATGGTACGTCCGGGCGAAGCCATCCCGGGTGATGCGAAGCTCGTCATCCTGCCCGGCTCGAAATCGACCCGCGGCGATCTCGCCTTCCTGCGCGCGCAGGGCTGGGACATCGATCTCCTCGCGCATCATCGCCGCGGCGGCCATGTCCTCGGCCTGTGCGGCGGATACCAGATGCTTGGACACAGCGTCGCCGACCCCGATGGGATCGAAGGTCCTGCCGGCGAAACGCGCGGGCTCGGGCTGCTCGATGTCGCAACCACCATGACCGAACAGAAGACGCTGACGCGCGCCAGCGCGGTGCATGCCGCGACCAGCCAGCCGATCAGCGCCTATGAAATCCATATCGGGCGCACCGACGGGCCGGATCGCGCGCGGCCTTTTGCATCACTCGACGGTACGGCTGAGGGCGCTGTCTCCGCAGATGGGCGCGCTCACGGCAGCTATCTGCACGGCCTGTTCGCCTCGGACGAATTTCGCAAGGCTTTCCTCGCGCAACTCGACATCGCGGCAGCTGATCAGCCCTACGGCGCCAGGGTCGAGAGCGCGCTCGACGCGCTTGCCGAGCACATCGAGACCCATCTCGATGTCGAAGGCCTGCTCGCGCTGGCGCGTTAATGCGAGATGATTCCTGGTCGAACAGCGACGGCGCTGTACCCCCTCTCCCCGTTCTTCACGGGGAGAGGGTTGGGGTGAGGGGCGTCTCCGCATATCCGGTGATAGCTGCGTTCGCGGAGACTCCCCCTCACCCGGAACGCATCTGGCGATGCGTTCCGACCTCTCCCCGCACGCGGGGCGAGGTGACGCTGAGATCGTCGCTAGACCGAAGACAACACGGCGGAAAGGCGCGACCACTCGGCCTCGCTGCCCGGCAAGCCGAGGCGCAGCCATCCCGGTTTCTGCTGGAAGACCCGCGACCAGATCTGCGCGCGGGCAAGTTTCTCCTGCGCAGCCAACGCATCGCCGGTCCCGTAGAGCCGGAACAGCAACGTGCCGCCGACCAGCGTCCAGCCCTGCGATCGCGCTACTGCATCGAGCCTGACGCAGTCGTCCGCGAGCCGCGCAGCCGTCGCCGTTGCCCAGTCGTGATCGAGCAACGCGCGCCGCCCGATCGCGATTGCTGCTCCCGAAACTGGCCAAGGGCCCGCCATCGCGGCAAGCGTGGCGATGTCCGCCTCGCTGCCGATCGTGAAGCCGAGGCGCAAGCCGGCAAGTCCGTAAAACTTGCCGAAGGAGCGCAGGATCAGCAGCCCCGCGCGTCCTGCTTCCGGTGCAAGGGACAGGTCAGGAACAGCGTCCGCAAAACTCTCGTCGATGACGAGCCGGCCAACGCGCGGCAGCAGTGCCAGCAACTCGCGCCGATCATGGCGCCGTCCGTCGGGATTGTTCGGGTTGACGACGACGGCAATGTCCGCTCCTGCGAGCGCGGCGAGATCGGACACCTCGGCGACGTCCCAGCCGGTGGCCGACAACACCGCGGCATACTCATTGTAGGTCGGCGCCAGAATCCGCGCTCGGCCGCGAGACGCCAGATGCGGCAGCAACTGAATGGCGGCCTGCGCACCGCCCATCGCCACGATCGGCGCCTTGGTGGCATAGGCCTGCCGCGCGGCGTCGTGCAGCGATTCAAGATCGGATCGCGACGGCAAGGCGCTCCATAGCCGCGGCTCGACATCGACCAAGGGATACGGCACCCGATTGATCCCGGTCGATAGGTCGATCCAGTCGTCCGCGGCGCCGCCGAAGCGCTGCCGGGCGACATCAAGATTCCCGCCGTGCTCACGCATGCGCCGCTCCTTCACGCCAGCGCCAGGGCGACGAACGCCGCAGCCAACAGCACCATGGCGTAGCGATAGAGTTTCAACCCGGTGAAGACGTCAGCGGCAGCCGGATCGCGCGCCCCCTCGTTCAGCCAGGGCTCATCTGCGATGTGACCGTGATAGATGCGGGGACCGCTGAGCCGCACGCCAAGCGCGCCGGCCATCGCAGCTTCCGGCCAGCCGGCATTCGGCGAGCGATGCCGGCGCGCATCGCGCAACATGCATGACCACGCATGCGAACGGTTCGGCGCGAGCAGCACGAACAGAACACCCGTCAACCGCGCCGGAATGAGATTGGCGAGATCGTCGATCCGGGCGGCCGCCCAGCCAAAGGCTTCGTGCCGCTCGGTGCGATGACCGATCATGGAGTCCAGCGTGTTGATCGCCTTGTAGCCAAGGATCCCCGGCAGGCCGAACAGCGCACCCCAGAACATCGGCGCCACAATGCCGTCGGATGCATTCTCGGCGAGGCTCTCGATGGTGGCGCGCGCGATGCCGGCGTCGTCGAGCGTTGCCGGATCACGCCCGACAATCTGCGCGACCGCCGAACGTGCGGCCGTGATGTCGCCGGATGCCAAGGGACTTGCCACCGCGGCGACATGGTCATGCAGCGAGCGCACGGCCACCAGCGGCCATGCCAGGACGCCGACAAGGACGACGCGCACCCATCCGGACGTGAGCACGGACTGAACGGCCCAGCCGAGCGCAATCACCAGCGCGATCACCAGGATCGCAGCCGCAATGCCAGCCACGCGACGAAACGCCGGCGGGTCGGAGGCGCGGTTCCAGGCGCTATCGACAAGATTGATCAGCCGGCCGAGCCAGGTCACGGGATGGCCGATGCGGGCAAACAGCCACGCCGGCCAGCCGATCAGGGCATCCACCGCCATCGCCACCGCCATCGCTCCCGCAAAACCCACGCAACCCTCTTCTCACTGCGATCCCCCTGATGCGCAAGACATCGGCCGAGCGCAAGCCCTCCGGGACGGATTTCGGCTTTGTCTTTCTCCGCGATTGGTGGTTAGAGCGTTTGTGAACGACGTGCGTACCGGTCGCACAGGAGATGATATGGCCGTCATTCTGATCACGGGGGGAGCCCGGTCCGGCAAAAGCCGGCGCGCCGAATTTCGTGCGCGCAGCTTTCCGGGACAGCCGGTCTATATCGCGACCGCCGAGGCGCTCGACGCGGAAATGGATGAGCGGATCGCCAAACATCGCGCGCGGCGCGGCAGCGACTGGATCGAGCGCGAGGTGCCGCTCGATCTCGTTGAAGCGCTGTCCGGGACCGATGGCGCTGGCGCGAGGCTGGTCGATTGCCTGACGCTTTGGCTATCCAATCTGCTGCATGCCGGGCGCGATTGGTCGCAGGAAGTGACGCGGCTGGCGGATGCGCTGTCGCGCCAGCACGGCCCGGTCGTGCTGGTCACCAACGAAGTCGGTCTCGGCATCGTGCCGGACAATGCATTGGCGCGGACTTTCCGCGACGCCGCAGGAATCATGAACCAGACTATCGCCGGCATCGCAGACGAGGTCGAGTTCGTCGTTGCGGGCCTGCCGATGAAGCTTAAATGAAGTCCGAGATCGATCCTGCCAAAGGCCCCGCAATGGTCTCATTCGACGATGCGTTTCGCCGGCAACTGCACGAACTGTTCGTGTGGCGGCGCGACGTGCGGCGGTTCCGAACCGATCCGCTGCCGGATGGCACGATCGAGCGGCTGATCGAGATCGCCTGCCTGTCGCCTTCGGTCGGCCTGAGCCAGCCCTGGCGGTTCGTCATTGTCGACGACGAGGCACGCCGCCGCGCTGTCATCGACGACTTCAAGGCCTGCAACGCCGATGCGCTGCGGTCCTATTCGGGCGAGCGCGCCACAAAATATGCCGCGTTGAAATTATCGGGCCTCGAGGAGGCGCCGGGACATCTCGCCGTGTTTGCCGAGAAGGCCGACCAGATCGGCGCCGGTCTCGGCCGCGCGACGATGCCGGAGACGTCGGAATATTCCGTGGTGGCCGCGATTTGCTCGATGTGGCTTGCCGCGCGCGCCGAAGGCATCGGCATCGGCTGGGTGTCGATCCTCAATCCCGATCGCATTCATGGCGTTCTGGAAATCCCGGACTCCTGGAAATTTATCGGCTATCTCTGCATCGGTTACCCCCAGACCGAGTGCGACCGCCCGGAGCTCGAACAGGCCAAATGGGAATCGCGGCGAGGTCCGGATGAATTCACCATCCGACGCTGACCGAGCCCCTGCCGGCGACGGCACCTTGAGCTGTGACGCGCACTGGCGCGCCGACATCGCCTCGCTGGTCTTTCCCGTGCCGGAGCACCGCGCTATCTGCGCGGTGCATCGGGGCGCCTTTCGCACGCTGCTTGGCATCGACCCGACGGTGGACGCATGCCTCGCCCATTTCAGGCGGTTTGAACCAGCCTTCAAGGCAGCCGCACGCGCCAAGATCGAGCGCAAGCGCATTCCCCCTGGAACAAATTTGCATCTTACCAGTCGCGACATCACCCGAAAGCTGCTAGAAGCCGATCAAATCGAATGTGGAGAACGACCATGAGCCAGTCCCAGACCGCGCAAGCCCAGGTTACTCAAGCTCAGGTCACGCATCTTCCGATCGCTACCCGACAGGTCGGACGGCTTGCGCAGTCGTTGATAGCCATGACGCTCGGCCTGTTCATCGTCGGCGTGGTCGGCTTCTCGCACATCGACGTGATCCACAACGCCGCGCATGACGTGCGTCATTCCAACGCCTTCCCCTGCCACTGATCTCGTTGGCATGAGCACGTTTCGCTCGATCGTCTTCTCGTCGGTCATTGCCGGGTTCATCGTCGGCCTGATCGTCACGGCGGTCCAGCAGTTCGGCACCGTTCCCCTGATCCTCAGGGCCGAGGTCTACGAGAAGGCGGCCACGCACAAGCACGACGCCGCCGCGCCACCGCAGGCGATCCTCGTCCATGATCATGCGGATCATGATCATGGCGCGGAGGCCTGGGAGCCGCGCGACGGTTTGGAACGCAACGTCTATACCGCGGGGGCAAACATCCTGACCGCGATCGGTTTTGCGCTTCTGCTCTGCGGCTTCCTCGCGGTTCGCAGCGGCGCGACCGGCGAGCAGATCTCGTGGCATGAAGGCCTGATGTGGGGCCTCGCCGGTTTCGCCGTCTTCACCATCGCTCCGGGCCTCGGACTGCCGCCTGAATTGCCGGGGGTCCCCACCGCTCCATTGCTTTCGCGCCAGATCTGGTGGGTGACGGCGGTGCTGGCGACCGCAGCCGGCCTCGGGCTGATCGTGTTCCGGCGCTCGATGCCGGCCGCCATCGCCGGCGTGGTCCTGATCATGCTGCCGCATCTGATCGGCGCGCCCGAGCTGGAGCATGTCGAGACCAGCGTGCCTTCGTCCCTGTCGCATCAGTTCGTGGTCGCCGTCACGCTGACCAGTCTGGTGTTCTGGTCCCTGCTGGGCGGCCTGACGAGCGCCGCATTCGCTTATTTCGATCGGCCGGGCTCATCCGCTCACGGGTGACAGCCGCTGCCGGAAAAACGCCAGGATCTCATCGCGAGCCGCGATGGTCGGCTGGCCGGCCTCGTCGATCAGATGCACCGTCACGACGCTGTGCGGTGTCGTGACGAAATTCCGGAAGAACGGCGGCACATCGCGGTTCGCCGCGCTGTCGGGAAGCACCCGCCCGATGAATCGGTCGCCGAGCGCCTCGCGATAGGCCGCAAAGCGCTGCGCCATGCAGAACTTGTCGCCCTCAAAGCGATAGGCCAGCACGGTCAGGTCCTCGCGCTCCAGCCGCTCGCGGACCGCCCTGACCTCCTCCGGCGCGATCTCGATCCCCGCCGGATCGTTCAATGGCAATGACGGCTGCGAGAGCACCGGCGCCAGCATCGATGGCTCCAGCATCATGGTGAGCGCGAAATTGCCGGTAAAGCACATCCCGATGGCCCCGACACCGGGACCGCCGCATTCGCCATGGGCAAATCGCGCCAACCCGCGCAGCCATTGCGTCACGGGACTGGACTGGTTTGCGACCATCGCACGAAACTCCGCACTGACGCAGGCGCGCTGAAACACCGCGGCGCCCTCCTCAGCGCTCGCGACGGCGCCGTCGCGGCCGAACAGCGACGGCATATAGACGGTGAAGCCGGCATCGCGAACCCAGCGGGCGAAGCGCGCCACATGCGGGCTGATGCCCGGCATCTCCGCCATCACGATCACCGCAGGACCTGCGCCGCCAACATGGACGGTCTTGCCGGACCCATCGAGGGTAATCAGGCGGCGCTCGAAATCCTCGAGCGGATCGTCCTGGGTCATCGGCCGGTTCGGCATCGGCGGTCCTCCTGATCGAGATCGGCAGCGTCTCGGCGTCAGAGTTGCGATTTTCCGGCCCGGCAGCTAGTGTCAAAAATGACATTGATCGCGGATTTTATGACATGACCAGGATTGCGGTTGTCGAGATCGACGGCTGCCTCGCGTCAGCGGCCGCCATCACCCACGACGTGCTGGCCACCGCCAACCGGATCAGTACGTCGAAGCGCGCGCGCTTCGAGGTGACGACGCTGCGTTATGGGCCGAGGCGGCGCGCCGCCCGATTGCGCGGCGCCGACCTTGTCATCGTTCCGGGGCTCGGCTCGGCGTCGGCCGATGCACTGGAGCGGAAGCTGGCGACACCGGCGTGTCGGCACGCCCGCGACATGCTGGTCACGGCGTTCGCGAGCGGCGCGATGCTCGCCGCGTCCTGCGCCAGCAGCTTCCTGCTCGCGGAGACCGGCCTGCTCGACGGCAAGCGAGCGACCACGACATGGTGGTTCGCGCCGCTGTTTCGGCAACGCTATCCGAATGTCGAGTTGATGACGGAGCGGATGGTGGTGGCCGACTGGCCGATCGCAACCGCCGGCGCGGCGATGGCGCAGATGGACCTGATGCTTGCGGTAATCACGCGTTTCGGCAGCCCGGCGCTGGCCAAGGGCTGCGCCAACTACCTGCTGCTTGGCGAGCGGCATTCGCAGGCGCCGTTCATGGCGATCAATTATCTTGCCAGCCAGGACCCCAAGGTTGCCAGGGCCGAGAAATGGGTGCGCAGCAACATCGCGCGCGACTTCACGGTCGGAGACGTTGCCACCGCCGTCGCGCTGACGCCGCGGACATTTGCCAGACGGCTCGAGTCGATCTGTGGCGTGTCGCCCATTCAATTCGTGCAACGCATCAGGATCGAGACGGCGCGGTCGTTGCTAGAGACCACGCGCCTGTCGGTCGAAGAGATCGCGGGCAAGGTCGGATATGCCGAGCCCTCGACCCTCCGCCGGCTGATCCGGCGCGAAACGCGGCATTCGCCGCGGCATTTCCGTTCAGGCGGTTGATCCGCAACGACGCCACATCAGCGATGAAATCATCACGCCGAGAGCCATGCGAAGGCGCGGCGCAAGAATGCCGGCGCATCCTTTTCGACTGGCGTGCCATGGGCCATCAGCACCCTTTCGGCGGGCCACGCCAGAATCCTCTGTAAGGCCGCACGCGCGGCACGGCGGCCCGTGAAGGCAACGCGGAACTTGCGCGGCACCGACGGCTCCGGCCCGACCATCAGGTCGAGTTTCGCGATCGTCGCGCGCCAACCCGAGACCAGTTCGGGAGGAATCTGCTGCAGCAAGTCGGTGAACAGCACGGTGCCGCTTTCGACATGGAAGAACACCACCTCCGTGGTGATCAGGTTGCCGCGCATCACCACCTGATCGATCTGTCCGGCCCAGTCGAGGCTCGGCCCATCCGCGAGATCGGCATCGAAGCCGAGGTCACGGCGCCGCTTGCGCAGGCCCGGCGGGGCGTGGAGCACAGCGGCAGGATAGGCCTGCTTCCACTCGGCGAGGAACAGATGATGCAGCGAGTTGGGCGCCACGATGTGCCTGACCTGGCCGAGCGCGTTGACGCCGGCCTGCAATTGCTCCGTCAACCGGACCGGCGACCAGATGAAAAGGGCACCGTCCGCCAGTCTGACGACGGCCATCCGGGTCGGATAGTGAAACCCGACGATCGCAAGGTTCGGCCCCCCGGCAATCCAGATGTCGTGGCCGAACTGCTGCAATATCGCCATTTGCGATGAAACCTGACCGTAGATCGCCGCATGCTGCCGCCGGCGTTGCGGGTTCATTTACCATGCCCGGCGTGACAGGCCGCGGACAAGGGGCAATGTCGATCATCGGTTCTGATTGCGCCGCGGCCAATTGCAACGATCGGGTTTACGCAACCTTAGACGATTTGATCCAAATGTTGCGCGTGCACGACGCGATTGGGATGAAGCGGCCGATGTCGCAAAAGTCGGACCTCGAGGGACACAGGGTGGCCTTCGCGGATGACGCCGCGCGTCACCTCGCAGCGGATGACGCAGGTCATGGCGCTGCGATGCCGCGCGCAACCATCAACCGAAGCCCGAATGCGTCCACAGGTCAGCCGCAGACGGCAATCGCGCATTCACCGCAGTCCGGCGCGGGCGTGCTGGTCTCCGCGCTGCGTGAGGCCGACTGGCTCACGGCTGACCGTGTCACCGCCTTCACCCGCATATTTCTCGTCCTGTTCATCGCCTGCATCGCGATCATCCCATGGGCTGCGCCGACGATGGATGTCGGCCATGATTTCGCGGCGTTCTGGACCGCGGCGAAGCTCGCGCTCGAAGGCCGCGCCGGCGACGCCTATGGCGACGCAGGCCGCGCCGCCGTAGCCGCCGTGCTCGGTCAGCACACCTACGCACCGTTCTTCTACCCGCCGACGTCGCTGCTGTTCTGGCTGCCCTTCGCACTGGTTCCCTTTGCAACGGCGGCCGTCATCTGGATCTTCGCAACCGGCGCCGCCTATGCAGCCGCGGTGAGAGCCATGCTCGAGCGCGGCTCCGTCGCTCCCGCGCTCGCCTTTCCCGCCGTGTGGGTGTGCGCGCTGTTTGGACAGAATTCGCTGTTCTCGGCGGCCCTGCTCGGCGGATCGGCCGTCACGCTGGACCGCTACCCGGTGATCGCCGGCGCGTTGCTCGGCTGCTTCAGCTACAAGCCGCAGATCGCGCTGCTTGCGCCGCTGGTGCTGATCCTCACGCGGCGCTGGCGCGCGCTGGCTGCTGCGGCCGCAACGACGCTCGTGCTTGTGCTGGCGGCCACCGCCTCCTTCGGGATCGATCCGTGGATCAAGTTCGTTGCCGTTCTGCCGGAGGCAAGCGCCTGGAGCCTCGGCGGCGGACCCGGTTTCGAGAAGTTCGCCAGTCCCTATGCCGCGGTCAGGCTGGCCGGCGGATCCAGCAGCACGGCATGGCTCGTCCAGGTGACCGCGGCCGCGATCGCGATCGCCGTCCTGGTCCTGGTGCTGCGAAAACGTCCCGGCGGCGCCGCCGAGATCGCGCTGATGGTGGCGATGACCGGCCTGTGCGTGCCGTCACTCGGCAACTATGAGGTCGTGATCCTGGCGATCCCGGGCGCGTGGCTGATCGCGCAGGCGCTTGCACAGGGCTGGCTGCCCTATGAACGCATCGCCCTTGCGGCGCTTTATTTGACGCCATTCGCCATGGTACCTGCGGGCGCCAACGGCCTGCAACTGGCACCGATCGCCACCGCGGCAGTTGCCATCCTAGTCGTGCGCCGCATCAGGCATCTGCCCCTGCTGGACGGCGAAATCGTGCAGGCCTGACGCCCTAAGCGAAGGTATGACCCACAAACGCCGACCCATATTGGGTGTCGTCCCTGCCTTCGTGTTCAGTCCCGTGAGTTTAGCAACGGCCTGGATCGGGGCCTGGTAGCCGAGGCATTTGAGGCGAGTCCGGTTGTAGTCGTGGACGAACTTGGCGATGAAGGCGTCGCGATCGGCATGGTCGATGAAGGTCCGCCGGGCGCTGCCGCGCTTTTGTTCGCGGCCAATGGCTTCGGCGATACGCCGGTTGAAGCGTTCGACGAGGCCGTTGGTCTGCGGGTGGTAAGGCTTGGTCAGGCGATGCTGGATGCCGCGCTGCTTGCAGAGCCGATCAAAGGGGTGGTCGCCGGAAGGTT
>NZ_JAGKJL010000042.1:0-74839 GCF_020329495.1 Bradyrhizobium australafricanum
GTTGTTCACAAACCGCCAGAACGCCATATTGGCAGCCCAATCGCCCCGGGCCATCTGGCGCAAGCAGACGCTGCGCGTGCAAAGCATAGCCCGGAGAAGCGTCGCCCCCTTTTGTCGAGACGAACGTCCCCGAACTCACCCAAAGACAAATCCGGCTGCATCGCTGGCGCTCCTTCGAATCAAAGCGCCAGTGAGAGAATCATACAACATGCTGCAGAGACGCCACTTCTTGCTGCACCGAGTCAATCTGTCGCGCCCCAAAACCGTGTAGACACGCTAGTGCGAAAGCAGGGACGACGAATGGAGAGAGCTGTGTACTCACCTCCATCGTTCTCAATCCGCCGCCTGTTCCCGCAGCCGTTGCGCGTAGACGTTGATGATCAGCGCCGCGAGCAGGATCAGGCCGCGGATCAGGATCTTCAGGAAGCTGTCGATGTTGACGTGGTCGAGGCCGTTGTTGAGCACGCCGAGCACGAACAGCCCGACGATGGTGTTGCCGATGCCGCCGCGGCCGCCGAACAGGCTGGTGCCGCCGACTACCACGGCCGCGATCGAATCCAGCAGATAGGTGTCGAACTCGTTCTGCTGGGCGCTGCCGAAATGGGCGACGCCGAGCATGCCGCCGATCCCCGAGCACACCGCCGAGATCACCATCACACTGCCGAGGATGAGCTTGACGTTGAGGCCGGCAAATTCCGCGGCCTCGCGGTTGCCACCGACCATGTAAACGTAGCGGCCGAACCGCGTGTAGGTCAGCACCAGATGGCCGCCGAGCAGCATCACCGCTGCGACGATCACGATCCAGGGGATGCCGCCGATCGACCCCGAGCCGAGTGTCGTGATCAGGTCCGGCACCTTGTAGGCGATCTGGCCGCGCACCAGCAGCGCCGAGACGCCGGCCGCGATCTGCATCATGGCGAGCGTCATGATGAAGGAGGGGATGCCGATCATGGTCAGCCCGAGCGCGTTGACGAGGCCGAGCAGCGCGCACAGCGCCAGCGCCAGCAGGATCGCGACGATGCCCGGCATCGGGACATTGGCGATGTTGACGTAGGATTCCTGCAGCGTGAAGTACGCCACCGCAATGCCGGTGACGTTGGCGATGCTGGCGATCGACAGGTCGATCTCGGCGCACAGGATCACGAAGGTGAGGCCGACGGCGATGATGCCGGTGACCGACACTTGCGTGAGGATGTTGCCGACATTGTCGATGGTGGCAAACGACGGGCTCGCGATCGCAAAGAACGCACTGAGGAAGATCAGCGTCAGGAACGGCGCGATGTTGCGCATCTGCGAGCGCAGGAAGGGCGCCAGCCCGCGCGACCGCTGGTGATCCGCTCGCGCCGTCGCGCCGTCACTGCTTGCCATCATGTCTCTCCATCAAGCGCGATGAGGTCGTCATCGCGCCTTCTCTGTTCGTTTGAGCATGGTCTCATCGGAAAAACCGCTTCGCACTTTTCCGGATCATGCTCTAGGCCGCCTCCAGCAGCCGGTCCTTGCTGACCGCTTCGCCCGCGAATTCGCGCACCACCGCGCCGCGCTTCAGCACCAGGATCCGGTCGGCCAGCGACAGCACCGTCTCCGGCTCGGTCGACAGCACGATGATCGCCAGCCCCTTGGCGCGGAGATCGCGCACGATGTTGATCACGTCGTTCTTGGCGCCGACATCCATGCCGCGGGTCGGCTCGCACAGCACCAGGACGCGCGGCGGATAGGCGAGCCATTTCGCCAGCGCCACCTTCTGCTGATTGCCGCCGGACAGCATGCCGAGATCGAGGCCGACCACCGGCGGCCGGATCTGCAGTTGCTCGACCTGGCGCTGGGCGATCGCACGCTCGCGCACCGGCTTGAGCAGCAGCGCCGAGATCCGTTCGAGGATGCTGATCGAGATGTTCTTGTAGACCGGCTCCTGGTGGAACAGCATGGCGCGCCGGCTTTCCGGCACCAGGGCGACGCCGGCCCGTCGCGCCGCCGCGGTGCTGCGAAACGTCTTCGCTGCGCCGTCGACCGCAAGCGTTCCGCCGTCGGGTCGCAGCTTGCCGAACAGGATCCGCGACAGCTCCAACTGCCCGCAGCCCATGAAGCCGTAGATGCCGAGCACTTCGCCGGAGCGGGCCTCGAACGAGACGTCCTGCAGGCTGCGGCGCAGCGAGAGCTGATCGACCTTCAGCACCGCGGCGCCGCCGCTCGATTGCGGGAGCATCAGGTCATCGGTGTAGCTGTGCTCCAGCGCCTCGCCGCCGCGGCCGATCATGGCCTCGATCAGGGCGCCCTTGGTGGTATCCGCGGACGCGGTCTCCGCGATCTTCCGCCCGTTGCGGAACACCGTCACCACGTCGGAGACCCGCAAAATGTCCTCGATGAAGTGCGAGATGAAGACGATGCTGGTGCCTTCGTCGCGCAGCCTGTGCAGCGTCGCAAAGAGGCGTTCGACCTCGGGCGGAGAGAGGGCGGAGGTCGGCTCGTCCAGGATGATGATGCGTGCGCCGGAAAACAGCACGCGGGCGATCTCGATCAGCTGCTGCAGGCCGATCGGCAGGTCGCCGAGCCGCGTCATCGGATCGACGTCGATGCCAAACCGTGCCAGCTGCTCGCCGGCCTCGCGCGCCATCCGCCGCCACTGCACGAAGCCGAGGCGGTTGGTCGGCTGGTTGCCGAGGAACACGTTCTCGGCGACTGTGAGATCCGGCGCGACGCTGAGCTCCTGATGCACCATGCCGATGCCGGCGGCGTGCGCGTCGCGGGTGGAGCGGAAGCGGGTTTCCTTGCCGTCCAGCATGAAGCGGCCGGAGAACTCCGGATGCACGCCGGCGATGATCTTCATCAGCGTGCTTTTGCCGGCGCCGTTCTCGCCGACGAGGCCGTGGATCTCGCCGGCGTGCAGCGCGAAGTCGACCCCACGAAGGGCTTCGACACCGCCGAAGGCCTTCGTGATCTGGTGCAACTCGAGGATCGCCGAGCGTCCCTGCGTCATGAGGCCCGCTCAGATCAGGAAATGATCCTCCATCCATTGCATGCCGGCGGCGTTGGCCTTGGTCACGACGGGACCGTCGGTCACGACATTCTTCGGAATGCCCTGGCCGCTCTTTTCGCCGCCGACCACGGCGGCGACGCCCGCGACGATCGCGCCGCCGTGGATGCGGCAGGACGGATTGCGGACGGTCGCGAACATGCGGCCTTCGCTGACCGCCTGGATCGCCGGCGGCATGGCGTCGACACCGCCGATCAGGATGTTGGTGCGGTTGCGCGCCTTCATGATGTTGTAGGCGGCGAGCGCCATGTCGTCATTGTGGAAGAAGGCGGCGTCGATCTGCGAGTATTTGGTCAGATAGGTTTCCCAGAGCCGGGCGGTCTTGGAGACGTCCCAGTCGGCGGGCTGGGTGTCCAGCACCTCGATGTTCGGGAACTGCTTGATGACCGAGTTGAAGCCCTTGGCGCGGCCCTGTGCGCCGGTGTGGCCGAGCGCGCCCTGGGTCATGATGACCTTGCCCTTGCCGCCGATCGCGTTGCACAGCGCCTGGGTCACCGAGGCTCCCATGAACTCGTTGTCGGGCGCGAGGAACGAGTGGACGTTAATTTGATCGAGAGGAGCAATAAGCGTGTCCATGTCGATCACGGGGGTGCCGGCGTCGATCATCTTCTGCACCGGCTGGGTCAGCGTGCCGATGCCGAACGCCTGGATCGCGACGAAATCCCATTTTTGCGACGCCATGTTGTCGATCGCGGCGCGCTGCTTGACGGCATCGAGCTGGCCGTCGAACCAGGTCACTTCGACGTTGAACAGCTTGCCCCAGAACTCGGCGGCCTGCTTGCCTTGCGCACACCATGTCGCCTGCAGTCCGGCGTTGGAGAATGCCGCCTTCAACGGCTTTTCCGAGCGTCCCGTTTCGGCGGCGAGCGCGGACGTCGTCATGCCCATTCCGCCGAACAGGCCGGCCGCAGCTCCACCTGCCGCCGCCATCTGCAGAAGGTCGCGCCGCGTCGTCGACGCCTTGTCCATCCCCTTGTCGGTCCCTGGCATTGCTTGCTCCCTCTTCGTTTTTCTGACCGTCGGCGTCTATTGCACGCGCCGCGGATAAAGCGAGTGTGTCACAATCGGAACGGTGACGCTACGGCCTCTCGTCCACGAGATGTTTCTGCTGCAGCACGATGGCTTCGATGTCGCCGAGCAGCTTGTGCCACGCAGCATCGATCTCCGCAGACCATTGCTCGCCGAGAATGTCGCGCAGCGTATCGGCGATCACCGCGAAGAATGCGACGAACAGTTCGCGCGGCGTGCCGTAGGCGTCGTGCGAGAACACTTCCGATTCGATCAGGCGAAAATGTCCGCGGCGCTCCCCCGCGAAATCGAGGATGGCTTCGATCGTCAGCGCCAGCATCGAGCCTTTCACCGGCTCGCTGCCTTCGGTGCGAAACATCGCCTGCGTCTCGGGATGTTCGCGAAACAGGCGGCGATAGACTGACGGTGTCAGATCATCGCAAGCCGCTGCTGCGAGTTCAAAGCTGCGTTCGATCGGATTCAATGATGGAGTCATAGCGGATTGCGATCATCACATAAAAAAAGAGCAGGGCTCAAAGCCCTGCTCCAAAAATTGTGTCGACCCTATTTGCCCCAAAAATTCGATTTGATCTTGATTGATGGGGTGACGCTGCTTATGCGCGTCGGGCTCCTCCCGAGACTTGGACCACCAGGACACACCTCGCGGCTGGCCTGAGCCCGAATTGGTAGACTATCTTTCCAGGCTTGTCATCATTTTCGGCAACGATTGTTCAATTTTCGAGCAATTTGCGAAATGATTGGGATGGCGCCACTGGCGGTTGTGACGGGAGATGTAAAACACGTGGCAGGGTAAGGGGATACGATTGATTTCGGAGTTGCCGTGACGCAAGTGCCACGCTCGGTTATTTCCGTCGGCTGGAAGAAACCGGACGCATCGGCGATCTCGACTTCCGGCGCCCATGGTGGTTAGTTCCGTCCCGGATGGTTTTGCGATGCGCCGGCGGCTGAAGAATTTTCTGCCCATCGTCCTGGTTGCCCTGCTGGTGCAGATTCTTGCGCCGATCGGGGCCTGCTGGGCGGCGAGCCTTGCCGCGTCCGATCCGCTCGCGGCCGCCACCATCTGCCACGGCGATGCCGGCTCCGGAGCCGGGCAGGGCGACCAGACCGGTCACGACGCCCATGACGGCTGCTGCTCGGCCTGCAGCGTGCTGCAGACCGGTGCGCCGGTTGATAGCCCGCAAGTTGCGGCCCAGGCCGTCGAACGCCTGCCGAACCCGATCGCCTGGCTTGATTTCGCCTCCGAGCTCGATCGTTCGCGCGCCGGCCTCTCGGCGCAAGCCCGCGCGCCGCCGCTGTTTTCCTGACGACCTTGTCGCTGCCGGTGCGTCCCGCGCCAGCAAGTGCCCTTGAGCAAGCCGGCCGAAGTGCCGGTGTCAGGATTCATCCATGTTTCGCTATCACCCGCTGGAGGCGGCAAGCGTGCTCGCGCTGGGCGCGACGCTTTGCGCATTGCCGGCCGCTGCCGAAGCCCAGGCGCCCAGCACAGAGCTACCCTCCGTCACCGTCGAGGCGCCCCGGACGGCGGCGCGCGCCAAGCCGGCGGCGCCGAAGTCGCGCGTTCGTGCGGCGGCCGTGCGGCGGCCACCGAAGCCGGCGACAGCGCCGGCCGTGACGGCCGCCCCAGCGGGCGGCGCGAGGCCGGGGGAGACGCTTGCCGCGACCCGCGACGGTTTGAACCGGGCGCCGACAGGCCAGACGCAGACGACCATCGACCGCAGCCAGTTCGACAACCGACCGGCGTTCTCCGTCGCCGATGTGCTGCGGGACAGTCCGGGCATCTCGATCAAGCAGGGCAACGGCCCGCGTGATTTCGGCATCTCGATCCGCGGGTCGAATGCGCGGAACGGCTTCGGCATTCGCAACCTCGTCATCTTCGACGACGGTTTCCCGGTGACCCAGCCGGACGGCCTGTCGCGCAGCGACCTGATCGATCCGCATGCCTATGGCGCCATCGACGTGGTTCGCGGGCCGTCATCGGCGCTCTACGGCAATTATGCGACCGGCGGCGCGCTGAATTTCCGGACCCGGCCGGGGGGCACGATCGACGGCGTCGAGTATGGCGTCGACGGTGGCAGCTTCGGTTACCTCAACAACTATCTCGCTGCGGGCAAGAAGGTCGGCAATTTCGAGGGCTCGCTGTTCGCGAGCGACGCGCGCGGCGACGGCTACATCGGCAACAGCTGGTTCAACACACAGACCGTTAATTTCCTCGGCACGCTGCAGGTCACGCCGGACGACCGCTTCACGGTGAAGCTAATCAACAACGACCTGACGACGCGCCTGCCGATCCGCTCCTCGCTCAACCAGTTCTACCAGAACCCGTTCCAGCAGGGCTGCACGACCGGCGCGACGGCCGCGCCGGGATGCGCCACCGTGACGTTGTTCAACAACGGGTTCAACGCGGCGGCAGGAACCGACAAAGAGACTGCGGTTCAGGCGGGCCTCGGGCGCGACGACCGCCGTACCATCGTCGGCGGCCACTGGGAGCACGACTTCGACAACCAGACCACCTGGCGCAACCAGTTCGTGTTCGACGACCGCAACATCAACCAGCCGACGGGATCGACGAGCGCGATCGGCGACTTCCCGTCCTACAACTACATGAGCGACGTCGTCAGACGCGGCGATGTGTTCGGACTGGATTCGACCACCTATTTCGGCGGCTTCTACAATACGCTCACCGCCTCGAGCGATACGCGCAATGTGATGCCGGGCGGAAATGCGACGCTCGGAAGCCTGTCGAGCAATTTGTTCAGCACGACGACAAATTACGGTGTTCGCGCACGCGAGGAACTGAAGCTCACACCTGCGCTGACCGCCGTTGCCGGCATTGGCTGGGAGACCACCAGTCTGACGGGGCGAAACACCGCCTATAGCTATGCCGGCGCGGCCGGGACCAGGACCACGGCGATCACGACGGCGGACCGGCAATTCCAGAATACCGCGCCCGAGCTCGCATTGCTGTACCGACTGAGCAGCGAGTGGCAAGTCCGCGGGCGGGTGGCAACCGGATACGGCACGCCGCAGGTCGGCAATCTGTTCGTCCTGCCGAGTGGCGCCTCGGGCAACAACACCCAGCTGCAGACGCAAAAGAATCTCGGTTACGATGTCGGTGCCGACTGGACACCGAACAACGCGCTCAAGCTCAGCGTCACCGGCTTCTACGAGTTCTTCAAGGACGAGCTCGTTTCTCAGGCCACGCCGCTTGCGGGCATCTCCTACACGTTCAACGCGCCGCGATCGGAGCATCGCGGCGTCGAGCTGGCCGCCGACTGGAAATTCCTGCCGGGCTGGCGGTTCTCGGCGGCCTACACTTATCTCGACGAGGTCTACACGGAATACGTCGAGAACATCACGAACGGCGCGGTGTTCAGCTTCAATCGCGCCGGCAACAAGATTCCCGGCATTTCGCCGAACGAGCTCACGGCGCGGTTGGGCTACGACCAGCTGTCGGGTCAGTTTCAGGGACTTGGCGGGTTCGTCGAAGTGCAGTGGAAGGACAGCTTCTACATGGACAACGCCAACCTCTTGAAGGCGCCGGGCTATGAGCTGGTCAACCTCAATCTGCACTACAAGACCGATCTCGTCTCCGATTATTTCAAGGCGCTGAACCTCTACATCGAGGTGAGGAACGTCTTCGACCGGACGTACGTGGCGTCGGCGAACAACATCTCAAATTCGGTGACCGCGGCAGGCATTCAAAATCCCGCGAGCGTACTGGCGAACTCGACCAACTCGATCTATGCCGGATCGCCGCGCGCCGTCGTGGCGGGCATGAAGATTGCGTTCAAATGAGGAGCGCATCGATGACCTATCGCAAACCGGTCGCCCTGACGCTGCTTGCATCGCTCATGCTCGCGGCCTTGCCGAGCCTTGCCGTCGCACAGATGAGCCATCAGCACGCCTCCGAAGCGGCCTGCGAAGAGACGGCCCTGCGCTGCGCGACCAAGGTCACGCCCGCCTTTGGGCGGGATGGGACATTGTGGCTGGTGTGGATGGCCGGCGGCCAGATCTCCGTCGCGAGCTCAAAAGACCAGGGCAAGAGCTTTTCCACACCGGTGCAGGTCACCCGGGAGCGGCTCAATCTCGATTGGGGACCGGATGCGCGGCCGAAGCTTGCGATCGATGCCAAGGGCAACATGGCTGTGGCCTTCTCGATCTTCCGCGATCAGAATTTCAACGGTCAGGTGCTGACCACGCGATCGACCGATGGCGGGCGCGGCTTTGATGCGCCGAAGCCGATCACCGCGAGCAATGAGAGCCAACGGTTCGAGGCGATCGGTTTCGATCCTGCGGGGGCGGTGTTTGCCGCGTGGCTCGACAAGCGTAACCGCGTGCCGGCGCAGCAGCGCGGCCAGAAATATGATGGTGCCGGATTGTTTTTCGCGTCATCCGGAGATGGCGGAGCAACCTATTCCGACGCGCGGCTCGTCGCCGACAACACCTGCGAGTGCTGCCGCCTTGCGCTGGCATTCGATGGCGCGGGCCGTCCGGTGGTCGTGTTCCGGAACATCTTTGAGGGTGGCGTGCGCGACCATGCGATCGTGACGTTCTCCGACCTGGCTACGCCCGGCGAGATCCATCGGGTGAGCCGCGACGACTGGCAGATCGCGGCCTGTCCGCATCACGGTCCGAGCCTGACGATATCGCGCGAAGGAACCTACCATGTAACGTGGTACACCAACGGCAAGGCGCGCAAGGGATTGTTCTATGCGCGCTCGCGCGACGGCGGCAAAACCTTCTCCGATCCGCTTCCGGTCGGTCAGCCGAACCGCAGCCCGTCACGGCCGCAGATTATCGCGGGGCCGCAGGGGCTTGTCATGGCCTGGAAGGAATTCGACGGGCAGAAGACGACAATCGATCTCATGACATCGCACGACGATGGAGCGACATGGTCGAAGCCAACGGTGATCGCGGATACCGCCGACAGTTCCGACCATCCGCTGCTCGTCTCGGACAGCCGGCAGACCTATCTGTCGTGGATGACGAAGGCCGACGGCTACCATTTTCAAGCGATCGAGGGCGAACCATGAAGCGTTATCTGCTCGCGGCGCTGGTCCTGCTCGCAACGCTGCCGTCCGCATTGGCGGCGGGAGAGGGCGCGCCAAAGCCGTTCGAACGCGGCAGCTGGCAGAAGCTGCTGCATGCGCATGCCGGTCGTCCGACCCTGGTGCATTTCTGGGGAGTGACCTGCGGACCATGCAAGGTCGAGCTGCCGGAGCTTGGCCAGTTCATGAAGGATCATCCCGGAATCGATATCGTCACGATCAGCGCGGATCTGGTTCCCAACCTTCCGGAAGCGACGCGATCGATGCTGGATCGCGCCGGCCTCGGCGCGGCCGAAAACTGGATCTTCGACGACGGCTTTGCCGAGCGGTTGAGATTTGAGATCGATCCGGCCTGGCAAGGCGATATCCCGCGAACCATGCTGATTTCCCGGGATGGAACGATCACGACGATCGAAGGGTCGGCCGAAATCGCCGATCTGAACAAATGGTCCAGCGCCCAGTCGGCAGCAACCCGATGACACTTGAATTTCAACTTGAAAGGAAATCCGTCGCCATGAAGACGCTCCTCCGCATCCTTGCCCTCGCAGGGCTGACCGCTGCACTCGTCTCGACGTCCGCGCGCGCCGAGGACGTCAAGGCCGGCGACCTCGTGATCACGCAGGCCTGGACGCGCGCAACGCCGAACGGTGCCAAGATCGGCGGCGGCTACCTGACGATCGAGAACAAGGGGACGACGCCCGACCGGCTGGTGTCAGGCACCGGCGATGTTGCCGGCAAGATCGAAGTCCACGAGATGTCGATGGACAATGGCGTGATGAAGATGCGTGCGCTCGACAAGGGCCTCACCATCGAGCCCGGCAAGACCGTGAAGCTCGCGCCGGGCGGCTATCACCTGATGATGTTCGATCTGAAGAGTCCGCTGAAGCAGGGCGACAAGGTGCCGGTCACGCTGGAGTTCGAAAAGGCCGGCAAGGTCTTGGTCTCGCTGGACGTGCAGGCCGTCGGCGCGCAGGGGCCGGGCGGCGGTCATTCCGGTCACATGGACATGAAGAAGATGTGAGGCAGCCATGCGATCACAGACGCTCCTCATTGCCACGGCGGCGCTGCTCGCAGCGCAGCCGGCGATCGCGCATATCACGCTCGAAGGAAAGCAGGCGGCGGTCGGATCGTATTACAAGGCGGTGTTCGCCGTGCCGCATGGCTGCGCGGGCTCGGCGACAATCAAGATCCGGGTGCAGATTCCGGAGGGCGTGATCGGAGTTAAGCCAATGCCGAAGGCGGGTTGGACTCTCGATACGGTCACCGGCAAATACGCCGCGCAATACGACTATCACGGCGCCAAGCTTTCCGAGGGCGTCAAGGAAGTCGCCTGGAGCGGTGGCAAGCTTGCGGATCAGAACTACGACGAGTTCGTGATGCAGACGTTTGTCACCGATACCTTGAAGCCCAACACCACGTTGTACTTTCCGGTCGTGCAGGAGTGCGAGCAGGGCGTCAGCCGCTGGATCGATATCCCAGCCGTCGGGCAGGACGGCGAGCACGACCATGGCAGCAAGACACCGGCTCCCGGCGTCAAGCTGCTGCCGAAGTCGTAAGCGATGCGGCTGGTCGCAAACCTCGCAGCGCTGCTGGTGGCGCTGTGTCTTGCGACCTCAGCCCATGCGCATGCCGTCCTGATCGGCGCCGAACCGGCCGACGGTAGCGTGGTGGCTGAAGCACCCAGGACGGTGGTGCTCCGCTTCAACGAAGCGGTGGCGCCGACGGCGGTCAGCCTGCTCGACGCCGCGGGCAAGCCGCGCGACGTCGCGATCCGCGCCGTCGACCAGTCGGTGATGGTGACGCTGCCGGCGGGCCTGCCGCAGGGCACGCAGGTGGTCAGCTATCGCGTGGTGTCGCAGGACGGCCATCCGGTCGCCGGCTCGCTGCTGTTTTCGATCGGCGTCGTCACCGGCTCGGCGGCGCCGTCGGCCGACGGCGTGCTCCATGCACTGATCTGGCTGGCGCGGCTCGGGCTCTATCTGGGCTTGTTTGTCGGCGTCGGCGGCGTGTTCTTTGCCGCCTGGATCGGGCAGGGCCCGGCCGGCGAACGATTGATCATGTGGTCGCTGAAGATCGGCCTTGTCGGCGCGATCGCGTCGCTTGGACTGCAGGGCGTCGACCTCTTGAACCTGCCGCTGTCGGGCATCGTGACGTGGGCGGCGTGGGCCAGCGCCACCGGCACCAGCCTGTTTCCCGCGCTGCTGCTCGCGATTGCCGCAATGCTGATCGCGGCGATCGCCTGGCGCAGCCCGTCGTTCGGTGCAGCCTTTACCTGCACTGCGATCGCAATGATCTGCGTCGGGCTGTCGTTTGCGGTCAGCGGCCATGCCGCCACGGCCTCGCCGCAATGGCTGACGCGGACCGCGCTGTTTATCCACGGCATTGGCGTGGCGTTCTGGATGGGCGCGCTGGCGCCGCTGGCGGTGCTTGCCTGGCAGCGCAAGGATTCACTGTTGCGGGTGCTGCGGCATTTTTCGACGCTCGCGGTGCCGGTCGTCGCATTGATCGCCTTGTCGGGCTTGGCGCTCGCCGTCGTCCAGCTCGAAAGCTTTCACGCGCTGATCGACACCGGGTACGGCAACATCCTGGTCGCGAAACTGGTGCTGGTGGTGCTGCTGCTCGGGCTCGCTGCGCTGAACCGGTTGGTGTTCACGCCGGCCATCGCGCGCGAGTTTCATCGGACACGGCCACTGCAGCGCTCGATCGCGCTCGAATTTGTGCTGATGACCGCCATTCTCGGCCTCGTCGCACTCTGGCGCTTCACGCCGCCGCCGCGCGTGCTGGCGATGTCAGCCGATGTTCCGCTCGCGGTCCACATTCACACTGATGCCGCGATGTTCCAGGTGCTGATCGCGCCGGGCAAGGTCGGGCCGAACGACTTCGTGCTGCAACTGATGAACGGCGATGCCAGTCCGTTCGCGGCCAAGGAAGCGACGCTGACGCTGAGCCTGCCCGAGCGCGGCATCGAACCGATGGAACGCGCCGCCGCGCGCGGTGCCGATGGCTATTGGCACGTGCGCAAGGTGCCGCTGCCGGTGCCGGGCCGCTGGCACATGCAGATCGACGCCCTGGTGACCGATTTCAAGAAAGTGGCACTGGAAGACGATTTCGAGGTCAGGTAAAGCCGCGGTCGGCGCGCTCGGTGCTTCGACGGCACGCAATTCGTTCAAATGGCCGAAAATCGCCTGATTTGAAGGGTTTTTCTTATTTGGCGGCCTTGTGTTTTCACAGCCGATCCGGTTTCACTGCAGCTCTTCCCACGCTTTCCTGATTCCCGAGTAACGCCATGCGATTGTCGCGGTTTTTCCTGCCCATCCTGAAAGAAAACCCGAAAGAGGCGGAGATCGTCTCGCATCGGCTGATGCTGCGCGCGGGCATGATGCGGCAGGAGGCTGCCGGCATCTATGCCTGGCTGCCGCTCGGCTTCCGGGTGCTGAAGAAGATCGAGCGGATCGTTCGCGAGGAACAGGACCGCGCCGGCGCGCTCGAGCTCTTGATGCCGACGTTGCAGCTCGCCGATCTCTGGCGCGAAAGTGGCCGCTACGATGCCTATGGCCCGGAGATGCTGCGCATCCTCGACCGTCACAAGCGCGAGCTGCTGTACGGGCCGACCAACGAGGAAATGATCACGGAGATTTTCCGCTCCTACATCAAGTCCTACAAGAACCTGCCGCTCAACCTCTACCACATCCAGTGGAAATTCCGCGACGAGCAGCGTCCGCGCTTCGGCGTGATGCGCGGCCGCGAGTTCCTGATGAAGGACGCCTATTCGTTCGACCTCGACGAGGCCGGCGCGCGGCGCTCCTACAACAAGATGTTCGTTGCCTATTTGCGCACCTTTGCGCGGATGGGCCTCAAGGCGATCCCGATGCGGGCCGAGACCGGCCCGATCGGCGGCGACCTCAGCCACGAATTCATCGTGCTCGCAGAGACCGGCGAGTCCGGCGTCTACATCAACCGCGATGTGCTGGACCTGCCGGTGCCGGGCGCGGACGTCGATTATGACAGTGATCTGACGCCGATCATCAAGCAGTGGACTTCGGTCTACGCCGCGACCGAGGACGTCCACGAGGCTGCGCGCTTCGAACAGGAAGTACCCGAGGCAAAGCGGCTGAACACGCGCGGCATCGAGGTCGGGCAGATATTCTATTTCGGCACCAAATATTCCGAGACCATGAAGGCGATGGTGGCCGGTCCCGACGGCGTCGACGTGCCGATCCATGGCGGCTCCTACGGCGTCGGCGTGTCGCGTCTGGTCGGCGCGATCATCGAAGCGTGTCACGATGATGCCGGCATCAAATGGCCCGAGGCCGTCGCGCCGTTCCGCGCCGCGATCCTCAATCTCAAGCAGGGCGATGCCGCGGTCGATGGCGCCTGCGAGCAGCTCTATCGCGAGCTGTCGGCGAAGGGCGTCGACGTGCTCTACGACGACACCGACCAGCGTGCCGGCGCCAAGTTCGCCGCGGCCGATCTGATCGGCATCCCGTGGCAGATTCTGGTCGGACCCAAGGGGCTTGCGGACGGCAAGGTCGAAGTGAAGCGTCGCAGCGACGGCTCACGCGACAACATGAGCCCCGCCGACGTGGTCGCGAAGCTCGCGGGTTAAAGTTTATTCACGCCGTGCTGATCGGCGGGGTAATCCGGCCACATTTGGCCCGAATCATGGGATTATCGACAGATGGATGAGACCATGAGCGAGCCAGTCCGTACCCCGCCTTTTGCGCCATTCGAATGGCTGCTGTCCGGACGCTATCTGCGCGCGCGCCGCAAGGAAGGGTTCATTTCGGTCATCGCCGGCTTTTCGTTCCTCGGCATCATGCTCGGCGTCGCCACGCTGATCGTGGTGATGGCGGTCATGAACGGCTTCCGCAAGGAACTGCTGGACAAGATCCTCGGCCTCAACGGACATATTCTGGTGCAGCCGCTGGAATCGCCGCTGACCGACTGGAAGGATGTCGCCGACCGCATCAGCCAGGTGCAGGGCATCCGCCTCGCCGCGCCGGTGGTCGACGGGCAGGGGCTCGGATCGTCGCCGTTCAACGCCGCCGGCGTCTTCATCCGCGGCATCCGCGCCGACGATCTCAACAATCTCACCTCGATCGCCAAGAACATCAAGCAAGGCTCGCTCGAGGGCTTTGATGAGGGGCAGGGCGTCGCGATCGGTCGCCGCCTCGCCGACCAGCTTTCGCTGCATGCCGGCGACATGATCACGCTGGTCTCGCCGAAGGGCGCGGTGACGCCGATGGGCACCACGCCGCGCATCAAGCCCTACAAGATCACTGCGGTGTTCGAGATCGGGATGTCGGAATATGATTCGACCTTCGTGTTCATGCCGCTGACCGAGGCGCAGGCCTATTTCAACCGCAACAACGACGTGTCCTCGATCGAGGTGTTCACCACCAATCCGGACAAGATCGAGACCTATCGCAAGCTGGTGACCGAGGCGGCCGGCCGGCCGGTCTTCCTGGTCGACTGGCGGCAGCGCAATTCGACCTTCTTCAACGCGCTTCAGGTCGAACGCAACGTGATGTTCCTGATCCTGACCATGATCGTGCTGGTCGCGGCGCTCAACATCGTCTCGGGACTGATCATGCTGGTGAAGGACAAGGGCCAGGACATCGCGATCCTGCGGACCATGGGCGCCTCGCAGGGCTCGATCATGCGGATATTCCTGATCACCGGCGCATCGATCGGCGTCGTCGGCACGCTGGTCGGTCTGCTGGTCGGCTTGCTGATCTGCTTCAACATCGAAACCATCAGGCAATTCCTGTCGTGGCTCACCAACACGGAATTGTTCGATCCGACGCTGTATTTCCTGTCGAAGCTGCCTGCTGAAATCGATTTTGGCGAGACGCTCGCCGTCGTGATCATGGCGCTGACGCTGTCCTTCCTTGCGACGCTCTACCCGTCGTGGCGCGCCGCGCGCCTCGATCCGGTCGACGCGCTCCGGTACGAATAAGGAGCGCACATGGCGGAGGGGGCGGAAGACACACCGGTCGTCTATCTTCATGACATCAAGCGGGAATACCGGCAGGGCGAAGCGACGCTGACGGTCCTGAACGGCGCCACGCTCGCGCTGTGGCCCGGTCAATCGGTGGCGCTGGTGGCGCCGTCGGGATCCGGCAAGTCGACATTGCTGCACATCGCGGGCCTGCTGGAGACCCCTGATGACGGCGAAGTCTATGTCGCGGGCACGCCGACCTCGCAGATGTCCGACGTCGACCGCACCCAGATTCGCCGTTCCGATATCGGCTTCGTCTATCAATCGCACCGGCTGCTGCCGGAGTTCTCGGCGCTCGAGAACGTCATGCTGCCGCAGATGATTCGCGGCCTCAAACGCTCCGAAACCATGAAACGGTCGACCGAGATTCTCTCCTATCTCGGGCTCGGCGATCGCATCACCCATCGTCCGGCCGAGCTCTCGGGCGGCGAGCAGCAGCGTGTCGCGATCGCGCGCGCGGTTGCCAATGCGCCCCGGGTGCTGTTTGCGGACGAGCCGACTGGCAATCTCGATCCCGGCACGGCCGACCACGTCTTCAACGCGCTGATGCAACTCGTGAAGGCGACCCGGGTCGCGATGCTGATCGCGACTCACAATCTGGATCTCGCCGCACGAATGGATCGTCGGGTGTCGCTGTCGAACGGACAGGTTGTCGAGCTCGAATAGTGCGCCGTCGCGTGAACTGGCTAGCGGTGCGCGTGAAGAAGCCGCGCTAAGACGAGAGAATCCGGAGCCTTTTTCCGTGTCGCTTCGATCGGAACGAAATGCTTCTGGCTCTCAATAAGCGGGGCGAGGCCGTCTGCCGGATGCTCTCGGCTGCCTGTCGATCGGCGGCCCGGCATAATAGGGGTTGTTGATGCAGATCGCCGCGAGGCCGGACGCCGAAGCCTGGCACTGCGCGATCGAAGTGTAGCCGCAGTCGGTATCCTCACCGCCCCATCGGTAGTTGGTTTTGCAGACCGGCGAGGTCGAATCGTATTTCTGGGCGCTGGCCGGCGCGGCTGCCAAGGCCAGGAGTGTCGGCAAGAGTGCCAGAATCAGACTGCGCATCAGAAATCTCCTCGTCGGCGCCGGCAATGCTGATGCCGAGCGCGCGAATAGGCACCTGTGCGCAGCGCCGGATCAACTCACATTCCCGCGCCGGGGTTGCCGGACCGAGCGTATCAGTGGATGAACAGGTCGAAGAAATTGCCCTCACGGCGGTCCCGCGGGGACACGTGAAGATACGAGCGCGGGTCGTTGTCGCCGGCATAATAGGGGTTGGCGATGCAGTTCTGCCCGATGCCCGAAGCGGTGGCCAAGCACGCCTCATACGATGGATAGGAGCAGTTGCTCAGGCCGGGATAGCGGTCGCCTTGAATGCAGAACGGGTAACGCACACCGACGGCATGCGCGGGCGCAGTCCCCAGCGTTGCAAGTGCAGCCACCGATGCCGCAGCAGCAAGAATCATCGTCCGCATCTGCATTCCTTTTGCTGCGAAGATTCGACCCTGGCGACGATCCAAATCGGACAAGCCGGTTCCGGTCAACGATCTTGCGCCCAGCTGCGCACGCAGATCCGAATTGTGAAGATTGTGCGGCAACTATGTGGCAAAAACTCCAGGAAGTGCCCGTAATACAGTATTAACTTCAAATTTGAGCGAAGTCGTTTGGCCCTGCCTGTTGCCGCGAAGTTACAGCAATTCCGCCGGGGGCTGCTATGACGGTGTCTCGCGGCCTTGGGGGCCTGTAGAAAAAGTTGGAACGGGAAAATGAAAAAGATTTTGCTTGTCACCGCCAGCATGCTCGCGCTCAGCGCGACTGCTGCCTCCGCGGCTGACCTCGCGGCTCGCCCTTACACCAAGGCTCCGCCGCCCATGGTTGCCGCTGTTTATGATTGGACTGGCTTCTACATCGGTATCAACGGTGGTTGGGGCCAGAGCCACGACAACCGTTCGGTCGACGGCTTCGGCGGCGTCGGAAGCTACGACGCCAACGGCGGCACCGTCGGTGGCCAGATCGGCTACCGCTGGCAGGCCGGCGGCTGGGTGTTCGGTCTGGAAGCTCAGGGCAACTGGGCTGACTTCTCCGGCAGCACCGGCAACCTGGTCGTCCCGGGCGGCATCGTTCGCTCGAAGACCGATGCGTTCGGCCTGTTCACCGGTCAGATCGGCTACGCCTGGAACAACGTCCTGCTGTACGCCAAGGGCGGTGCTGCGGTCACCGATCGCAACTTCCAGTTCCTCAACGCGGCCGGCAATCTGGCGTCCGAGACCGGCTTCGACACCCGTTGGAGCCCGACGGTGGGCGTTGGCCTCGAATTCGCCTTCTCGCAGGGCTGGTCGCTCGGCGTCGAGTACAACCACATCTTCGAAGACACCCATGGCGCGACCTTCGTGACCCCGGCTGGTGTTGCCGTGACCGGCTTCCACACCGGTGGCGACACCGACATGGTCCTCGGCCGTCTGAACTACAAGTTCGGTGGCCCGGTCATCGCGAAGTACTGATCGCTCGCTTAATTCAAGCGGCATCGAAAACCCCGGGCTTCAGCCCGGGGTTTTTTGTTGGCCTGGCGGCGCCGGCCCGTCGGCCAGGAGCAGGGGACGGGCTTTGCCCGTCCGCTTCGGGATTCGGGTCGGATTTGATTGGACGAGGCCTTCCGACCGAACGGTCATCGCCGCATATTCCCGGCATGACGGACCTGCAGCTGACCTCCCAACTGACGTGCCCATCCTGCGGCCATGTCTCCATCGAGACGATGCCGACCGACGCCTGCCAGTTCTTCTATGATTGCAAGGGCTGCGGCACTCGCCTGAAACCGAAAGCAGGAGATTGCTGCGTGTTTTGCTCATACGGAACGGTCCCGTGCCCGCCCAAGCAGGCGGGGGGCTGTTGTGGTAGCTAGCTCCCCGGAGCCTCAAGGCACGCTCGTCATCGGATCATTGATGGCGCCGAGACGTCGGCCGGCCGGGAATTAACCACGGAGGTCACTTCTCGAACCGGGTCGCCGGCGTTGCTTGACTCCTAGAACAAAAAAGGAACAATGTTCTGCATACGTTCCGGTTCAGGGAGAGCGGCCATGTTGAAGATTTTCGTGCAAGAAGCTGCAGCGCTGGCATCGATCACGCTGTTCGTCGGGATGATCGCGGTGTGGGCCCAGCTGATCACCCAATTCTGAAAATTCGCCCGCGGGGACCGGGGCATCGCCGGCGGCATGGTCTGCCCCTGGGGAAAAGCGGGAGGACTTGCCGCCACGCCGCGTTCGGCGTGGACTTGGCGGGGGGCAGGCCCCACCATGGGATTGCGAGTCGGGTCTGACACTTTCGAGTTCCGGCCCTGGCGCTCGCTCCATCCCTGACTCAAGAGATTCCGTAAGCAGCCATGCCGAATGCCGGATTCGTTCACCTTCACGTTCATTCCGCCTATTCGCTGCTGAAGGGCTCGATCAAGATCGCCAAGCTGGGCGAGCTCGCGAAGGCCGACCGCCAGCCGGCGCTGGCGCTGACTGATACCGACAACATGTTCGGCGCGCTGGAATTCTCGGACAAGATGGCCGGCTACGGCATCCAGCCGATCGTCGGCTGCGAGCTGGCGGTGGATTTCGGCGACGTCGATCCGAATACGCGGAGCATCCTTGCGACGGCGGGCCCGGCGCGGATCGTGCTGCTGGCGGCGCGCGAGCGCGGCTACCGCAGCCTGATGCGGCTGAACTCGCGGGCGTTCCTGGAGACGCCGGTCAACCAGACCCCGCACATCAAGTTCGATTGGCTCACCGACGACGCCGAGGACCTGATCGCGCTGACCGGCGGCCCCGACGGGCCGATCGCGCTGGCGCTGCGCGCCGAGCAGGCGGCGCTGGCGACCACCCGCTGCGAGCGCCTCGCCAGTCTGTTCGGCGATCGCCTCTACATCGAATTGCAGCGCCACGGGGCCGACAAGGAACGCCGCACCGAGGGCGGCCTGATCGATCTCGCCTACAGCAAGGGCCTGCCCCTGGTCGCGACCAACGAGCCGTATTTCGCCAGCAATGACGACTACGAATCGCATGACGCGCTGCTCTGCATCGCCGGCGGCCATCTGATTGCCGAGACCAACCGCGAGCAACTGACCCCGGATCACCGCTTCAAGACCCGCGCGGAAATGGCGGTGCTGTTCGCCGACATCCCGGAGGCGCTGGCCTCGACGGTGGAGATCGCCGAGCGCTGCTCGTTCCGGCCGAAGACCCGCAAGCCGATCCTGCCGTTCTTCACGGTGGGTGCCGCCGCCAGCGCCGATGCCGCCGCCGACGAGGCCGCCGAGTTGAAGCGCCAGGCCGAGGAGGGGCTCGCGAATCGCCTGCGGGTACACGGTCTCTCGCCGGGAATGACCGAAGAGGACTACAGCAAGCGGCTTGCCTTCGAGCTCGACGTCATCACCCGCATGAAATACGCGGGCTACTTCCTGATCGTCTCCGACTTCATCAAATGGGCGAAGGCGCAGGGCATTCCGGTCGGGCCGGGCCGCGGCTCCGGCGCCGGCTCGCTGGTCGCCTGGGTGCTGACCATCACCGACCTCGATCCGATGCGGTTTGCGCTGCTGTTCGAGCGCTTCCTCAATCCCGAACGCGTCTCGATGCCGGACTTCGACATCGACTTCTGCCAGGACCGCCGCGGCGAGGTGATCCAGTACGTGCAGGAGCGCTACGGCCGCGACCAGGTGGCGCAGATCATCACCTTCGGTACGCTGCAGGCGCGCGGCGTGCTGCGCGACGTCGGGCGCGTGCTGCAGATGCCTTATGGGCAGGTGGATAAGCTGACCAAGCTGGTGCCGCAGAATCCCGCAGCGCCGGTGACGCTGGCGCAGGCGATCGAGGGCGAGCCCAAGCTGCAGGCGTTCCGCGACGAGGATCCGGTGGTGGCGCGTGCGTTCGATATCGCGCAGCGTCTCGAAGGCCTGACGCGCCACGCTTCGACCCACGCCGCCGGTATCGTGATCGGCGACCGGCCGCTGAGCGAGCTGGTGCCGCTCTACCGCGATCCGAAATCCGACATGCCAGTCACCCAGTTCAACATGAAATGGGTCGAGCCGGCGGGCCTCGTGAAATTCGACTTCCTCGGCCTGAAGACACTGACCGTGCTGGACGTCGCGGTGAAGCTGCTCAAGCAGCGCAACGTTCATGTCGATCTCGCGACGCTGCCGATCGACGATGCGCCAAGCTATCAGATGCTGGCGCGGGGCGATGTCGTCGGCGTGTTCCAGGTGGAAAGCCAGGGCATGCGGCGCGCGCTGATCGACATGCGGCCGGACCGCTTCGAGGACATCATCGCGCTGGTGGCGCTGTATCGCCCGGGCCCGATGGCGAACATCCCGACCTATTGTGCGCGCAAGCACGGCGACGAGGAATCGGAATATCTGCATCCGATCCTGGAGCCGATCCTGAAGGAGACCTTCGGCGTCATCATCTATCAGGAACAGGTGATGCAGATCGCGCAGCAGATGGCGGGCTACTCGCTCGGCCAGGCCGACCTGCTGCGCCGCGCGATGGGCAAGAAGATTCGCGCCGAGATGGACAAGCAGCGCGACATCTTCGTCGACGGTGCGATGAAGAACGGCGTGGCGAAGGGCCAGGCCGAGACGATCTTCGAGCTGCTCGCCAAGTTCGCCGACTACGGCTTCAACAAGAGCCACGCGGCCGCTTATGCGCTGGTGTCGTACCACACCGCCTATATGAAGGCGCATTACCCGGTCGAGTTTTTGGCGGCGTCGATGACGCTCGAACTCAACAACACCGACAAGCTCTCCGAATTCCGCTCCGAGGCGCAGCGGCTCGGCATCAAGGTCGAGGCGCCCAACATCAATCGCTCCGGCGCGACCTTCGAGGTCAGCGAGAACACGATCTACTACGCGCTCGCCGCGCTGAAGGGCGTCGGCATCCAGGCGGTCGAGCAGATCATCGAGGAGCGCAACAAGAAGGGCGCCTTCACCTCGCTCGCCGATTTCGCCGCGCGGGTGAGCCCGCGCGCCGTCAACAAGCGGATCATCGAGAGCCTTGCGGCGGCCGGCGCCTTCGACACGCTGGAGCCGAACCGCGCGCGCGTGTTCGCCGGTGCCGATGCGATCCTCGCCGCCTGCCAGCGCAGCCATGAGGCGGCGACCTCGGGTCAGAACGATATGTTCGGCGGCGCGGCGGATGCGCCGAGCATCATGCTGCCGCAGATCGAGCCGTGGCTGCCCGCGGACCGGCTGCGGCGCGAATATGATGCGATCGGCTTCTTCCTGTCCGGCCATCCGCTCGACGACTACGCGACCGCGCTGAAGCGGCTGCGCGTGCAGTCCTGGGCGGAGTTCTCCCGCGCGGTGAAGACCGGCGCCACGGCAGGCAAGGTCGCGGCAACCGTGGTGTCGCGCATGGAGCGGCGCACCAAGACCGGCAACAAGATGGGCATCATGGGCCTGTCCGATCCGACCGGCCATTTCGAGGCGGTTCTGTTCTCCGAAGGGCTGGCGCAGTACCGCGACGTGCTCGAGCCGGGAGCGGCCGTGCTGCTGCAGCTCGGCGCCGAGCTGCAGGGCGAGGACGTGCGGGCGCGGGTGCTGCACGCCGAACCGCTCGATTACGCCGCGGCCAAGACGCAGAAGGGCCTGCGGATCTTCGTGCGCGACACCAAGCCGCTGGATTCGATCGCCCGCCGCCTCAACATGCCGGACGCCGCACCAACCCCGGGCGGCGCCGCAAAGGCACCGGCCGTGAAGCCGGCCGCCGCACCGCCACCGGCGGCGGGGGCCGATGGCGACGTCTCGCTGGTGATGATGCTGGACCTCGAAACCGAGGTGGAGATGAAGCTGCCCGGCCGCTACAAGGTCTCGCCGCAGATCGCCGGCGCGATCAAGGCGGTGGCGGGCGTGGTCGACGTGCAGACCCTGTAAACCGGGGACTCCGGGCGCCAAACAGGGCCGTTTCGGCACGATTTGGGCCCGGCCGGCCGGTGCAACCGGCCGTATTTCCTTGCTTCTGGCGCAGATCGCGCTATATAGCGCGCCATCTCACACGGAAACATGGCTCAAAAGGCCGTCCGGTGGCAGCCGGGCCATAAGGCGCGTCTGCTCACACGTTTCCGGAGGAACCAACCGGAGAATTATCACTATGTCGCTACCCGATTTTTCTATGCGTCAGTTGCTTGAAGCTGGCGTTCACTTTGGCCACCAGGCCCACCGCTGGAATCCGAAGATGCAGGATTACATCTTCGGCGCCCGCAACAATATCCACATCATCGACCTCGCGCAGACCGTGCCGATGCTGCACCGTGCCCTGCAGGCGGTCAGCGATACCGTCGCCAAGGGCGGCCGCATCCTGTTCGTCGGCACCAAGCGCTCGGCCCAGGACGGCGTTGCCGACGCTGCCAAGCGTTCGGCGCAGTACTTCGTCAACTCGCGCTGGCTCGGCGGCACGCTGACCAACTGGAAGACGATCTCGGCCTCGATCAAGCGTCTGCGTCATCTCGACGACGTGCTGTCGTCGGGCGAAGCCAACTCCTACACCAAGAAGGAGCGGCTGACGCTGCAGCGGGAGCGCGACAAGCTCGACCGTTCGCTCGGCGGCATCAAGGACATGGGCGGTCTTCCCGACATGATCTTCGTGATCGACACCAACAAGGAAGACATCGCGATCCAGGAAGCCCAGCGGCTCAACATCCCGGTCGCGGCGATCGTCGACACCAATTCGGACCCGAAGGGCATCACCTATGTGGTGCCGGGCAATGACGACGCCGGCCGCGCGATCTCGCTGTATTGCGATCTCGTGGCGCGCGCCGCCATCGATGGCATCTCGCGCGCTCAGGGCGATTCCGGAATCGACATCGGTGCGTCGGCGACGCCCGTGCAGGAAGACCTTCCGGCGGCTGCGCCGTCCGGCTTCCAGGGCCTCGCCGGCCCGCGCGGCACCGCCGACAACCTCAAGAAGCTCACCGGCGTGTCCGGTGCGATCGAGAAGAAGCTCAACGACCTCGGCATCTTCCACTACTGGCAGCTCGCCGAGCTCGACCACGACACCGCGCACAAGATCGGCGAAGAAGTCGGTCTGCCGAGCCGTGCCGACGCCTGGGTCGCCCAGGCCAAGACGCTCGCCGAAGCGGAATAAAAGTTGCGCGGCGTGGCCGGGTCCCGCCCGGCCGCCGCTTCTATTCCACGAACAACGATCTCCCTGTCGCAGACAGCGGCGCCATCGGGCGCCGCAGTTTCTGTACAGGCAAGAAGGGCATTGAACGATGGCAACGATCACAGCAGCGATGGTCAAGGAGCTCCGCGAGTCGACTGGCGCGGGCATGATGGATTGCAAGGCGGCGCTGACCGAGAACAACGGCGATATGCAGGATGCGCAGGATTGGCTGCGCAAGAAGGGCCTCTCCAAGGCCGCCAAGAAGGCCGGCCGCGTCGCGGCCGAGGGCCTGATCGGCGCGCTGACCTCCGGCACCAAGGGCGTGCTGGTCGAGGTCAACTCGGAGACCGACTTCGTTGCGCGCAATGAGCAGTTCCAGGGCCTGGTCAAGATGATCGCCCAGGTCGCGCTGCACAACAGCGCCGACGTCGAGAAGATCAAGGCGGCCAAGGTCGGCGACGTCACCGTCGAGACCGCGATCTCCGACGCGATCGCGACCATCGGTGAGAACATGACGCTGCGCCGCGCCGCTTCGCTCGAGGTGAGCAAGGGCGTGGTGTCGAGCTATGTCCACAACGCGGTTGTCGAGGGCGCCGGCAAGATCGGCGTGATCGTGGCGCTGGAGTCCGCCGGCAAGACCGACGAGCTCGCGGTGCTCGGCCGCCAGCTCGCCATGCACGTGGCGGCGGCCAAGCCGCTGGCGCTCGACCCGGCCGGGCTCGATCCGGAGACCGTCAAGCGCGAGAAGGACGTGCTGGCCGACAAGTACCGCCAGCAGGGCAAGCCGGAGAACGTCATCGAGAAGATCGTCGATTCCGGCCTGAAGACCTACTACAAGGAGGTCTGCCTGCTCGATCAGGCCTTCATCCACGATAGCGGCAAGTCGGTTGCCCAGGCGGTGAAGGAAGCTGAGGGTAAGGTCGGCGGGCCGATCAAAATCGCTGGCTTTGTGAACTATGCTCTCGGCGAGGGAATCGAGAAGCAGGAAAGCGACTTCGCCGCCGAAGTCGCGGCCGCCAGCGGCAAGAAGTAACCGCTGACACCAAGGCGTCCGGCGCTCTGCGCCGGAGGCCTGCCTGCGCGGGATAAGAAAGCGATCGCATCATGGCTGAGCCGATCTATCGTCGCGTAGTGATCAAGCTGTCCGGCGAATATCTGGCCGGCTCCCACGGGTTCGGTATCGATCAACCGACGGTCGATCGCATCGCCGACGACCTGATCGCAGCCCGCAAGCTCGGTATCGAGGTCGCCGTCGTGATCGGCGGCGGCAACATCGTCCGTGGCGTCGAGGTGTCCTCGCGCGGCGTCTCCCGGCCGACCGGCGACACCATGGGCATGCTTGCCACCATGATGAACTGCCTCGCGCTGGAGGCGGCGATCGAGCGCAAGGGAACCCCGGCGCGGACCTTGTCGGCATTCGTGATGCCGGAGATTTCCGAGCTGTTCACCCGTAGTGCAACGCACAAATATCTCGCCGAGGGACGCATCGTCCTGCTCGGCGGTGGAACCGGCAACCCGTTCTTCACGACCGACACCACCGCCGTGCTCCGCGCGGCCGAAATCGGTGCGCAGGCGGTGCTGAAGGCCACCAATGTCGACGGCGTCTACAGCGCCGATCCGAAGAAGGACCCCAAAGCCAAGCGCTTCGACCGCCTGACCCATTCGCAGGCGATCGAGGGCGGCTACAAGGTCATGGACGCGACCGCTTTCGCACTTGCCCGCGAGACGTCGCTGCCTATCATCGTGTTCTCTATCGCGGAGCCCGGTTCGATCGGTGCGATTCTGCGCGGTACCGGACACGGCACCGTCGTCGCTGGCTGATTGCCGCGCCTCCGGGTCCAGATTTTGGACCCGAGGGCGTCGACAGCCGGTTTCTAGTGAAAGGGAGAAACGTCATGGCCGCAGCTGGTTTTGACATCAACGACCTGAAGCGCCGCATGCAGGGCGCCACGCAATCGCTCAAGCACGAGCTCGGCGGCCTGCGCACCGGCCGTGCCGCGGCCTCCATGTTGGAGCCGGTCCAGGTCGAGGCTTACGGCTCGCATATGCCGCTCAACCAGGTTGCCACCATCAGCGTGCCCGAGCCGCGCCTGCTCTCGGTACAGGTCTGGGACAAGACGATGGTCAAGGCCGTGGAGAAGGCAATCGTCGACTCCAACCTCGGCCTGTCGCCGGCGACCGAAGGACAGGTGCTGCGCTTGCGGATTCCCGAACTCAACGAGGAGCGCCGCAAGGAGCTCGTCAAGGTCGCGCACAAATACGCGGAAGCGGCGAAGGTCGCGGTACGCCACGTGCGCCGCGACGGCCTCGACGTGATCAAGAAGCTCGAGAAGAATCACGAGATCTCCGAGGACGATCAGGAGCGCCTGTCGAACGAGGTGCAGAAGGCGACCGACGGCGTGATCGCCGAAGTCGATCAGCTGCTTGCCGCCAAGGAAAAGGAAATCCTGACGGTCTGAAGGCGCTACGGGAACGAGCCGATGTCGAACGCCGCCGCCCCAGCAACTGACGGACCGGATCGCTCCGGCAGTCCGTTGCATGTGGCCATCATCATGGACGGCAACGGGCGCTGGGCCGCTTCGCGAGGCCTGCCGCGCGTCGAGGGCCATCGCCGCGGCGTCGAAGCGCTGCGCCGCGTGGTGCGTGCGGCCCATGAAATCGGCATCGTCTATCTCACCATTTTTTCTTTCAGCTCGGAAAACTGGTCGCGGCCCGCGAGCGAGATCGGCGATCTGTTCGGCCTGTTGCGCCGCTTCATCCGCAACGATCTGGCGACGCTGCATCGTGACGGGGTGCGGGTGCGCGTGATCGGCGAGCGTGACGGGCTTGACGCCGACATCTGCGCGCTGCTCAACGAGGCAGAGGAGCTGACGAAGAACAACGTCAAGCTCAACCTTGTGGTCGCCTTCAACTATGGTTCGCGGGCGGAGATCGCCGCCGCGGCGCGGCGCCTCGCGCGCGAGGTTGCCGAAGGCAAGCGCGACGCCAACTCCATCGATGCCGACGCGCTCGGGCAATATCTCGATGCGCCCGACATTCCGGATCCGGATCTGATTATCCGCACCAGCGGCGAGCAGCGTCTGTCCAACTTCCTGATGTGGCAGGCCGCCTATAGCGAACTCGTGTTCGTGCCGATTCACTGGCCGGATTTCGACAAGGCGGCGCTCGAAGGCGCGATTGCAGAGTACGGCAAGCGCGAGCGCCGGTTCGGCGGGCTCGCTGCGAAAACCGGATCGTGACCGAGGGCGAGGCCGCGCCGGCGGCAGCAAACGAGCAGGGGTCGCGCAATCTCGCGATGCGCGTGATAGCGGCGCTGGTGCTGGCGCCGGTTGCGATCGCGCTGGCCTATATGGGTGGCGTCGCCTGGTCGCTCCTCGTGACATTGGCGGCGGCCGGATTGTTCGCGGAATGGCTTGGTGTCACCGGACTCGGATGCGAACTCCGTGTCGTGGTGCCCGGCGTGGTCGCGTTGCTGCTCGCCGGACTGTGCCTGATGGCCGGCCGTATCGATGCGGCCCTGATCGTACTCGCCGCCGGTGCGGTTGTTGTGGCGCTGACGTCCGGCGCGCGGCGCAACTGGGCCATTGCGGGATTGCTCTATGCGGCAGGGGCCGAGATCGCATCGGTCCTGCTGCGCCTCGACACGGCGAAGGGCTTTGCCGCGCTGATGTTCGTGTTGCTGATCGTGTGGGTCACCGATATCGGCGGCTATTTCGCGGGCCGCAGCATCGGCGGGCCGAAGCTCTGGGTGCGGGTCAGCCCGAAGAAGACATGGGCGGGCGCGGTTGGCGGCTTCGTGGCGAGCCTGCTGGTCGCTGCCGGCTTTGCCGCCCTTGAGATCGGCTCGACCGGTCCGCTCTTGATGCTCGGCGCCGTGTTGTCGGTGGTCTCGCAACTTGGCGATCTCTTCGAATCCGCGGTGAAGCGGCGGTTCGGCGTGAAGGATTCGAGTCACATCATTCCCGGTCACGGCGGCCTCCTGGACCGCCTGGACGGATTTGTCGCGGCCGTCATTGTGGCGGCGATTTTCGGCTTTCTCCGTGGTGGCGCCGATGGCGTCGGGCGCGGTCTTATGGTTTGGTGATGAGATGAGCGCAGTTCCGTTGCGTAACAACAAGGCCGCGGCGGCATCCGCCCTGCGGACCGTAACCGTCCTCGGTGCTACCGGCTCGATCGGCGACAGCACCATGGATCTGCTGCGCGGCGCGCGCGACCGCTACCGGGTCGAGGCGCTGACCGCGAACAGCAATGTCGAGGGCCTCGCCAAGCTGGCCAAGGAATTCGGCGCGCGGTTCGCAGCCATTGCCGATCCGGCGAAGCTTTCGGAGCTGAAGGACGCGCTGACCGGAACCCGGACCGAATGCGGGGCCGGGGAGAGCGCGATCATCGAAGCGGCCGCGCGGCCGGCCGATTGGGTGATGGCGGCGGTCAGCGGCGCGGCCGGGCTGAAGCCTGCGCTTGCCGCGGTCGATCGTGGTGCCACCGTCGCGCTGGCCAACAAGGAATGTTTGGTCTGCGCCGGCGATATCTTCATGGAGCGGGCCAGGAAGGCCGGCGCCTGCATCCTGCCGGCGGACTCCGAGCACAATGCGCTGTTCCAGGCGCTGGCTTCCGGCAATCGCGAGGAACTGACGCGGGTGATCATCACCGCGTCCGGCGGCCCGTTCCGTACCTGGGCGCCCGCCGACATCGAGCAGGCGACGCTGGAACAGGCGCTGAAGCATCCCAATTGGAGCATGGGGCAGAAGATCACGATCGATTCCGCCTCGATGATGAACAAGGGTCTCGAGGTGATCGAGGCGTCCTATCTGTTCGCTCTGACGCCCGACGAAATCGACGTGCTGGTGCACCCGCAGTCGATCATCCACGGCATGGTCGAGTTCTCCGATCGCTCGGTGGTCGCTCAGCTCGGCACGCCCGATATGCGGATCCCGATCGCGCATTGCCTCGGCTGGCCCGACCGCGTCGTCGGCCCATCCGCCAAGCTCGATCTCGCCAAGATCGGACAGCTCACCTTCGAGGCGCCGGACTTTGAACGCTTCCCGGGGCTGCGGCTGGCATACGAGGCGCTGAGGATGGGGCACGGCGCGACGACGGTCTACAACGCCGCGAACGAGATCGCGGTCGCCGCGTTTATCGCCGGCAAGATCAAGTTCGGCGCGATCGCCCGGCTGGTCGAGGCGACGATGAACGATTGGATCAAGTCAGGGAATCAGCCACCACTGCACTCGGCGGATGATGCGATTTCCGTTGACCATATCGCGCGAAATAAAGCTGCCGCCCTATTGCCTCAAATTGCCTTAAAGGCAACCTAGAGGGTTGGGGACGGAGCCTTTGGCTCTTGTCGAGGGAAAATCGAATGCCCGAGTATTTTATTCATAGTATCAATGCGTTGAGTCATGGGCTTCTCGGTACCATCGTTCCCTTCCTCTTCGTCCTGACCATCGTCGTCTTCTTCCATGAGCTCGGCCACTTCCTGGTCGCGCGCTGGGCCGGCGTGAAGGTGTTGACGTTCTCGCTGGGCTTCGGCCCGGAGCTCGCCGGCTTCAACGACCGGCATGGCACGCGCTGGAAGATCTCGGCGATTCCGCTCGGCGGCTACGTCAAATTCTTCGGCGACGACAGCGAGGCTTCGACGCCGTCCACCGAGACGCTCGCCGCCATGACGGCGGAAGAGCGTGAAGGCAGCTTCCATCACAAATCGGTCGGAAAGCGCACCGCCATCGTTGCGGCCGGCCCGGTGGCGAACTTCATTCTCGGCGCTCTGATTTTCGCGGGCATGGCGCTCTACTACGGCAAGCCGAGCACGATTGCCCGGGTCGACGGCCTGGTGGCCGAAAGCGTTGCCGCGAATGCAGGCTTCAAGGTCGGCGATGTCGTCGTGGATATCGACGGCAGCGCGATCCAGAGCTTCGCCGACATGCAGCGGATTGTAGCTTCGAATGCTGGTTCAGAGCTTGGGTTCAAGGTGAAGCGCGATGGCGCGATCGTCGCGCTCAAGGCGACGCCGGCGCTCAGGGAGGTCAAGGACCCCTTCGGCAATGCCCACCGAATCGGCGTGCTCGGAATCGAGCACAAGGCTCAGGTCGGCGAAGCGACCAGCGCCTCGGTCGGCGTGCTGGAGGCCCTGAAGATCGGCGTCGAGCAGGTTTGGTACATCATTTCCAGCACGTTCAAGTTCCTGGGGTCGCTGTTCGTTGGAACCGGCAATCCGGCCGAGGTGAGCGGAGTCATTGGAATCGCGAAGCTGTCGGGGCAGGCCGCGAGCGCCGGGTTCCAGTTCGTGATCAACCTTTGCGCCATCCTGTCGGTCTCGATCGGTCTGCTGAACCTGTTTCCGATCCCGCTTTTGGATGGCGGACACCTGCTTTTCTACAGCGCTGAGGCGCTGCGGGGACGCCCGTTGTCGGAGCGGACGCAGGAGGTGGGTTTCCGAATCGGGCTGGGTCTGGTCCTGATGCTGATGGTGTTTGCGACGTATAACGACATCCTGAGGATCGCCGGGTCCTGAAACGGGCTTTTTTGTGGCGTTGCCAATGGGCAACGTCTTGGAACGAAAATGGAAATGTTCGGCTCTAGTAAGTTTGCCCCCTTGGCAAATTTGGTTACAAGCTGAGCGGCAGGTTGGGAATCTGTCGGGTCGTTGGGGAACGATCTGGCATCGTTAAGATAAGGGCGCATTGCGCATGATGTTTGGAATGCGAGTGAGGGGGGGGCTGTTCGCCGCCTTGGTCATGTTCGCCGCGCCGGTGGTTGCCACCTTGGCGACCGTAGCTGTGTCTGTGCCTGCGTCGGCGCAGACCGTCGATTCGATCACGGTGGAGGGGAACCGCCGTGTCGAGCTTGAAACCATCCGCTCCTACTTCCATCCCGGACCGGGCGGTCGGCTGGCCCAGGCCCAGATCGACGACGGTCTGAAGGCGCTGATCGAGACCGGCCTGTTTCAGGACGTCCATATCGACCAGCGGGGCGGGCGCCTCGTCGTGGTCGTGGTCGAGAACCCGGTGATCGGCCGCGTTGCCTTCGAGGGCAACAAGAAGATCAAGGACGAACAGCTCACCGCTGAAGTGCAGTCCAAGCCGCGCGGCACGTTCTCGCGCCCGATGGTCCAGTCGGACGCCCTGCGCATCGCCGAAATCTACCGTCGGTCCGGCCGCTACGATGTGCGGGTCAATCCGCAGATCATCGAGCAGCCGAACAACCGCGTCGACCTGATCTTCGAGGTCAATGAAGGCGTGAAGACCGGCGTCCGGTCGATCGAGTTCATCGGCAACAGCGCCTATTCGGCGTCCCGCCTGCGCGACGTCATCAAGACCCGCGAATCGAACATCCTGAGCTTCCTCGGCGGCAACGACGTCTACGATCCCGACCGGGTCGAGGCCGATCGCGACCTGCTGCGTCGCTTCTATCTCAAGAACGGCTATGCCGACGTCCAGGTCGTGGCCGCGCTGACCGAATACGATCCCGAGAAGAAGGGCTTCCTGGTTACCTTCAAGATCGAGGAAGGCCAGCAGTACCGCGTCGCGTCGGTCAACTATACGTCGTCGATCGCAACGCTCGATCCGAACGCGCTGCGCACCTACTCGCGCGTCAATGTCGGCTCGCTCTACAACGCCGAGGCGCTGGAGAAATCGGTCGAGGAGATGCAGATCGAAGCATCGCGCCGCGGCTACGCCTTCGCGGTGGTCCGGCCGCGCGGCGATCGCAACTTCGACAATCACACGGTGTCGATCACCTTCGCGATCGACGAAGGTCCGCGCACCTATATCGAGCGCATCAACATCCGCGGCAACAGCCGTACCCGCGACTACGTGATCCGCCGCGAGTTCGATATCTCGGAAGGCGACGCCTACAACCGTGCGCTGGTCGACCGTGCCGAGCGTCGGCTGAAGAACCTCGACTTCTTCAAGACGGTGAAGATCACCACCGAGCCGGGCTCCTCCAGCGATCGCGTCATCCTGATCGTCGATCTCGAGGAGAAGTCGACCGGCGACTTCTCGGTGTCAGGCGGTTACTCGACCACCGACGGCGCGCTGGCCGAAGTCAGCGTCTCCGAGCGCAACCTGCTCGGCCGCGGCCTGTACGCGAAGGCGTCGGTGACCTACGGCCAGTATGCCCGTGGCTACTCGCTGTCGTTCGTCGAGCCCTATCTGCTCGACTACCGCGTCGCGCTCGGCCTCGACCTCTATCAGCGCCAGCAGCTGTCCAACAGCTACATCGCGTACGGCACCAAGACGCTGGGCTTCAGCCCGCGGCTCGGCTTCAGCCTGCGGGAAGATCTGTCGCTGCAGCTGCGCTACTCGATCTACCAGCAGGAAATCACCCTGCCGTCGACGCTGAACAACTGTAACAACGTGCCGCTCCTGCCGGATGGAACGCCCAATCCCGCGTTCAATCCGAGCCCGGCCTATGCGAACCTGAACGGGATCAGCCTGGTGTCGACCAATGGTCTCGGCTGCTTCTTCGACGGCGAAGCCTCGCTGCCGGTCCGCAAGGAGCTGGCGGGCGGCAAGACCCTCACGTCGGCGCTGGGTTACACGCTCAACTACAACACGCTCGACAATAACAAGAACCCGACCGACGGTCTGATCGTCGACTTCAAGCAGGACTTCGCCGGCGTTGGCGGTGACGTCAGCTACATCAAGACCGCGATCGACGCGAAGTACTACACCCCGCTGGTCTCCGACATCGTCGGCGTGATCCACGCCCAGGGCGGCATCCTGAACAAGCTCGGGACCTCGGACCTGCGCATGCTCGATCACTTCCAGATGGGCCCGAACCTGGTCCGCGGCTTTGCGCCGAACGGTATCGGTCCGCGTGACATCAACCCGTACGGCACCATGGACGCCATCGGCGGCACCAAGTACTGGGGCGTGTCGGCGGAACTGCAGATGCCGTTCTGGTTCCTGCCGAAGGAAGTCGGGCTCAAGGGCGCGGTCTATGCCGACGCCGGCGGCCTGTACGACTACCAGGGCCCGACCTCGTGGGCGGCGACCGGCGAAGTCAACGTGCCTGGCTGTGTCAGGCCGACGAACAATCCGCCGTCTCCGGGTACGTGCCTTGGCCTGAGCTACGATGACAGCAAGGTTGTCCGTACCTCGGTCGGTGTCGGCCTGATCTGGCAGTCACCGTTCGGTCCGCTGCGCTTCGACTACGCGGTGCCGCTGACCAAGGGTGCGTTTGACCGCACGCAAGAATTCCGGTTTGGCGGCGGTACGACGTTCTAAGACCGATTGCCAACCGGACTGCGACGGATGGAATGGCGCAGCCGATCTTCTACAAGAGTCCTCCTTCGTCATCGCTGGCTGAAATAGCCGCGCTGACGAAGGCGCAACTGGTCGACCCCGAAAGGGGCGCGCTTCAGATCAGGGGGCTGGCCTCGCTCGACGAGGCCGGTCCGATGCATCTCGCCTTTTTCGACAATCTGAAATACGCAGACCAGCTTGCCGCGACCAAGGCCGGGGCGTGTCTGGTCAGCCCGCGCTTCGAGGCACAGGTGCCGAAGGGCACTGCCGTGCTGCGGGCGGCGAAGCCGTTCCAGGCGTTCGTCGAGCTCGCCCGCGAATGGCACGCCGATGCCCTGCGGCCGCAATCCTGGTTCGACACCGAGGGCATCGCGCCGTCGGCGATCATCGATCCCAGCGCACGCCTCGAGGACGGCGTCATCGTCGATCCGCTGGTCGTGATCGGCCCGCGGGTCGAGATCGGCTCGGGCACCATCATCGGCGCCGGCGCGGTGATCGGGGCCGACGTCAAGATCGGCCGCGACTGCAATGTCGGCGCCAAGACCACCATTCAGTTCGCGCTGATCGGCAACAACGTCCTGATCCATCCCGGCTGCAATATCGGCCAGGACGGCTACGGCTTCATCTTCTTCGGGCCGGCCGGCCATGTGAAGGTGCCGCAGACCGGCCGCGTGGTGATCCAGAACGATGTCGAGGTGGGCGCCGCCTCGACCATCGACCGCGGTTCCCTGCGCGACACCGTGGTCGGCGAGGGCACCAAAATCGACAATCAGGTCCAGATCGGCCACAATGTGACGATCGGCCGGCACTGCCTGCTGGCGGCCCAGATCGGGCTCGCCGGCAGCCTGACCATCGGCGACAATGTCGCGCTCGGCGCCAAGGTGGGCATCAACAACCACCTCAAGATCGGCGACGGCGCCCAGGTGACGGCGATGAGCGCGGTCAAGGACGACATCCCGGCCAACGGTCGGTGGGGCGGGCATTTCGCCAAGCCGACCAAGCAGTGGTTCAGGGAAATTATCGCAGTGGAGCGTCTGGTGCGCGACAACGAAGCCAAAGGTGAGGGGCAGGAGTGATGGAGGAGGCACCGGTCAAATTCGAGCTGGTGGATATCAACGATATCCTAAAGACGCTTCCGCATCGCTTTCCGATGTTGCTGATCGACCGGGTGATCAAGATCCGCACCGACTACAGCGGCATCGGCATCAAGAACGTCACCTTCAACGAGCCGCCGTTCCAGGGCCACTTCCCGGACCGCCCGGTCTACCCCGGTGTGATGATGATCGAGGCGATGGCCCAGACCGCCGGCGTCATCGGGATCAAGTCGGTCGAGGGCACCGAGAAGCCGCGCGCGGTGTATTTCCTCACCATCGACAAGTGCAAGTTCAGGAAGCCGGTGATGCCCGGCGACACCATCGAGTATCACATGCGCTCGCTCGGCCGGCGCAAGACGATGTGGTGGTTTCACGGTGATGCCAAGGTCAACGGCCAGGTCGTCGCCGAAGCCGATGTCGGTGCGATGCTGACGGATTAGTCCGCGCCGGGCTCACGACGTTGTGCAGGTGTAGCGGCCGTCCGCGCCCGCGATCCGCAGGACGCGATTGAGGAAGATGCCCATCGACGGTGCGTTCATCAGCGCGTCGTAGGTTTCGGCAGGGACGCCGCAATAGTGCTGGTAGCTGCCTCTGACCGCCACCAGCAGCGCGCGCTGATCCGTGCTGTAGCAGACCCGCTGGACGATCGTGCTGCGGTTGATGTCGCGGCATTCGAAGGTCGAGAGGTCGACCGCCGTGCTGTTGCCGAGATCGACCGTCTCCGGGCCGATTGGCGCAGAGAGCAGGCTGAGGATCAGCGCGGCGGCCCGGACCATGGTTCGGTTGCGACCTTCTCTTGCAACAGGCCGTCATCATACGTCACTGGACAGGGCGGGCAAAGTCGCGCTAACGACCGCCCCAATCGACAGCCTGGCGCCTCGATAGCACCTTGGCGCCATTAACGAATTCCGGACCGAAACTTCATGAGCATGATCGACCCGACTGCGCGGATTGCCGATGGCGCTGTGATCGGGGCCGGCACCGAGATCGGTCCGTACTGCATCGTCGGCCCCAACGTCGTGCTCGGCGAGAACTGCAAGCTGATCGCGCATGTCACGATCAGCGGGCATACCAGGATCGGCGCCGGCTGCATCATCTCGCCATTCGCAGCGCTCGGCGGGCCGCCGCAGGATCTCAGCTATCGCGGCGAGCCGACCCGCCTCGAAGTCGGCGAAGCCTGCACCATCCGCGAGGGCGTGACGATGAATGTCGGCACGGTCAAGGGCGGCGGGCTCACCCGCGTCGGCGATCGCGGCTTCTTCATGAACAACAGCCATGTCGGCCATGACTGCATGGTCGGCAATGGCGTGATCTTCGCGACGTCGGCGACGCTCGGCGGCCACTGCGAGATCGGCGACTTCGTCTATATCGGCGGCCTGTCGGCTGTGCACCAGTTCACCCGCGTCGGCTCGCAGGTGATGATCGGTGGCGTCTGCGGCGTTCGCGGCGACATCATCCCGTTCGGCCTCGCCAACGGTCAGTACGCGGTTCTCGAAGGACTCAACATCATCGGCATGCGGCGCCGCCAGTTCACCAAGGCGCGGCTGGCGACGGTGCGCGCGTTCTATCAAAAGCTGTTCCACGGCCCCGGCATCTTCGCCGAGCGGCTGGCTTCGGTGCAGCCGCTGGCGGGCGATGATCCCGCGATTGCGGAAATTCTGGCCTTCATCGAGGGCGGCAAGCTGCGCCCGCTCTGCCTTCCCGCCGATAGCAACTGAGCAGGGGATGGCCGCCAGCATGACGTCAGCGGCTCCCTCGCTTTCCTCGCCGGTCGGCGTCATCGCCGGCGGCGGCGCCATGCCGTTCGCCGTCGCCGACTCCCTGGTTGCGCGCGGCATCACGCCGGTGCTGTTCGCGCTGCGCGGCGCCTGCGATCCGGCGCGCGCGCAGCGGTTTCGTCACCGCTGGATCTCGGTCGGCCAGCTCGGGCGGGCGACCCGGCTGTTCCGCGACGAAGGCTGCCGCGATCTGATCTTTATCGGCACCCTGGTGCGGCCCGCGCTGTCGGAGATCCGGCTCGACTGGGACACGCTGCGCCTGCTCGGCCATGTCGTGCGCGCATTTCGCGGCGGCGACGATCATTTGCTGTCGAGCGTTGGCCGCATCCTCGAGCAGCAGGGCTTCCGCATGGTCGGGATCAAGGATGTCGCGCCCGATCTGTTGATGCCGGAGGGCGCCGTGACGCGCGCGGCGCCCGACAGCACGGCGCTCGCCGACATCGCGCGCGGACGCGGCGTGCTTGACGCGCTCGGCCCGTTCGACATCGGTCAGGCGGCCGTGGTGATCGACGGTCATGTAGTGGCGGTCGAGGATATCGAGGGTACCGACGGGCTGCTCGCGCGCGTCGCGCGGCTGCGCGCCGAGGGCCGCATTCGCGCCAAGGCCGGCCGCGGCGTGCTGGTGAAGGCGCCGAAGAGTCGGCAGGATCTGCGCTTCGATCTGCCGACCATCGGCCCGCGGACGGTCGAGGGCGCGGCAGCCGCCGGTATCGCCGGCATCGCCGTGATCGCCGGCAATACGCTAGCCGCCGAGCCGCAGGCCCTGGTCGAGGCCGCCGACGCCAAGGGGCTGTTTGTCATCGGGCTGGCGGGCTGATGCAGCTGCGCAGCCCCAGCACCGCTCGCAAGATCTTCCTCATCGCGACCGAGGAATCCGGCGACCGCCTCGGCGCGGCACTGATGCAGGTGCTGCGCCAGCGGCTCGGCGATGCCGTGCAGTTTTCCGGCATCGGCGGCCGGGCGATGACTGCTCAGGGAATCGCCCCGCTGTTTCCGATCGAAGAGCTCTCGATCATGGGCTTTGCTGCCGTCGTGAAGCAATTGCCGAAAATCCTGCGATTGATCCGGCGCACCGCCGATGCCGTGCTCGCCGACGCGCCTGACATGCTCGTCATCATCGACAGCCCCGATTTCACCCACCGCGTCGCCCGTCGCGTCCGCGCCCGCAACCCGAACATTCCGATCGTCGATTACGTGTCGCCGTCGGTTTGGGCGTGGCGGCCGGGCAGGGCGCGCGCGATGCGGGGCTATGTCGATCACGTGCTCGCGCTGCTGCCGTTCGAGCCGGAGGAATATCGCAAGCTGCAGGGACCGCCGTGCAGCTATGTCGGCCACCCCCTGACCGAGCAGCTCGCCTCGCTGCGGCCGAACGAGGACGAGCAGAAGCGGCGCGATGCGCAGCCTCCGGTGCTGTTGGTGCTGCCCGGAAGCCGGCGCAGCGAGATCAGGCATCATCTGGCGCTGTTCGGCACGGCGCTCGGCCAGCTCAACAAGCAGACGCCGTTCGAGCTCGTGCTTCCCACCATGCCGCATCTCGAGGCGATGGTGCGCGAGGGAGTCGCGTCGTGGCCGGTGGTGCCGCGGCTCGCGATCGGCGAGACCGAGAAGCGCGCCGCGTTCCGTGTCGCCCGCGCTGCGCTCGCGAAGTCGGGCACGGTGACGCTGGAGCTCGCGCTGTCAGGGATTCCCATGGTGACGGCCTATCGCGTCGGCGCCGCCGAGGCGTTCATCCTGCGCCGTGCGATCCGGGTCTCCTCGGTGATCCTCGCCAATCTCGTGATCGGCAGCGATATCATTCCCGAGTTCCTGCAGGAGGACTGCACGCCGGACAAGCTCGCAGCGGCGCTGGGCGACGTGCTTGCGGATACGCCCGATCGTCTGCGGCAGCTCGTGGGATTCGCGACGATGGACGGGAAGATGTCGACCGGCGACCAGCCGCCGAGCGTGCGCGCCGCCGACATCGTGCTGGCGGAAATGGGCCGCCGTTCGGCCTAGCCAATCGATGGTGTCCTCGCTCTGTAGCGACATCCCGCCGCGACGATCCCGCTTGCGCCGAATATTTAGACCGTACTAATATTAGTAATAGCTAATATAGATACGGAGCCTGCCATGAAGATCGACCCGGTCGCCTATGTCGGAGCCGTCATTCGCGAAGTCGCGTTCCGGGAACGCGACGGCAAGCCAGCGCGGGCGGTGATCGCGACCCGCAGCTACGACACCGACATCGCCGATCTCTGGGATGTGCTGACCAACCCCGAACGCATTCCGCGCTGGTTCCTGCCGATCTCGGGCGACCTGAGGCTTGGCGGCCGCTATCAGTTCCAGGGCCATGCGGGCGGCGAGATCACGGCGTGTGAGCCGCCGCGCCGGCTTGCCGTCACGTGGGAGTCCATGGGCACGGTCAGCTGGGTTACCGTGACACTGGCCGAGAACGGTCCGGACGCCACGCGCTTGGAATTGGAACACCTCTCGGTGATCGAGGGCGACTTCTGGGACCGCTACGGGGCCGGTGCCGTCGGCGTCGGCTGGGATCTCGCGCTGCTCGGGCTCGCGCTCTATCTGGCCATGCCGCCCGGCGAGGAATTCGACCGCGCCGCCGCGTCCGCCTGGCCAGCCACCGACGACGGCAAGGAATTCATCCGCCGCGCCAGCGAGGACTGGTGCAGGGCCTCGATCGCGGCGGGCACCGAGGAGGCTGCGGCGCGCAGATCGGCCGCAAACACCACGGCGGCCTATTGCGGCGAGCCGGAGCCGGGGAGCGGAGGCTAGAGCATGATCCGGAAAAGTGTGAGGCGGTTTTCCCTCGCGACAAACGCGAAGCGCGTTTGCGCGGAGATCATGCTCAAACAAAGAGCTAAAGCGGGATGACGACGCAGTCTCATCGCGCTTTAGCGACCTTGCACGCCTTCGACATCCTCGGCGATCCCGTCCGCCGGCGCATCCTGGAACTGCTTGCGACCGGCGAGCACAGTTCGGGCGACGTCGTTGCGGTCGTGCAGCGCGAGTTCGGCATCACCCAGTCGGCGGTGTCGCAGCAGCTGCGGATCTTGCGCGACGCCGGTTTCGCGTCGGTGCGCGCCGAGGGCACGCGCCGCATCTATGCGGTCGAGCCGGCGCGGCTGCGCGAGGTCGACGACTGGCTCGACCGGTTCAGGGCGTTCTGGCTGCCACGCCTTGACGCGATCGCGACCGAAGTTGCACGGGGCAAACGAAAACGGCGCCATCAGGAATGATGGCGCCGTCCCGGATTCTCTTCAGCGATGCAGCTTACTTGCGCTTGTCGATCTGCACATAGTCGCGGCGCGCGACGCCGGTGTAGAGCTGGCGCGGACGGCCGATCTTCTGCTGCGGGTCCTCGATCATCTCGCTCCACTGGCTGATCCAGCCGACGGTGCGGGCGACCGCGAACAGCACGGTGAACATCGAGACCGGGAAGCCCATCGCCTTCAGCGTGATGCCCGAATAGAAGTCGACGTTCGGGTAGAGCTTGCGATCGATGAAGTAGGGATCGCTGAGCGCGATTTTCTCGAGCTCCATCGCGACCTTGAGCATCGGATCGTCGCCGTGGCCGGTCTCCTTCAGCACCGCGTGACACATCTTCTGCATGATCTTGGCGCGCGGATCGTAGTTCTTGTAGACGCGGTGGCCGAAGCCCATCAGGCGAACTTCGCTGTTCTTGTCCTTCACCTTGGCGATGAAGTCCGGAATGTTTTCGACCTTGCCGATGTCGTAGAGCATGTTGAGCGCGGCCTCGTTGGCGCCGCCATGCGCCGGGCCCCACAGGCAGGCGATGCCGGCCGCGATGCAGGCGAACGGGTTGGCACCCGAGGAGCCGGCGATGCGTACCGTCGAGGTCGAGGCGTTCTGCTCGTGGTCGGCGTGCAGGATGAAGATCTTGTCGAGCGCGTCGGCGAGCACCGGGTTGATCTTGTAGTCCTCGCAGGGCACCGCGAAGCACATGTTGAGGAAGTTCTCGGCAAACGAGAGCGAGTTCTTCGGATACACGAAGGGCTGGCCGACCGTGTACTTGTAGGCCATCGCTGCCAGCGTCGGCACCTTCGCGATCATGCGCATCGAGGCGATCATGCGTTGACGCGGATCGTTGATGTCGGTGGAGTCGTGATAGAACGCGGCCAGCGCGCCGACGGCGGCGACCATGATCGCCATCGGATGAGCGTCGCGGCGGAAGCCCTGGAAGAACCGCGCCATCTGCTCATGCACCATCGTGTGATGGATCACGCGATGGTCGAAGTCCTTCTTCTGCGCCGGGGTCGGAAGATCCCCGTACAGCAGCAGGTAGCAGGTCTCGAGGAAGTCGCCGTGCTCGGCGAGCTGCTCGATCGGATAGCCGCGGTATTCGAGCACGCCGGCGTCGCCGTCGATGTAGGTGATCTTCGACTGGCAGCTGCCGGTCGAGGTGAAGCCGGGGTCGTAGGTGAACACCCCGGCCTGGCCGTAGAGCTTGGCGATGTCGATGACATCAGGCCCAACCGTGCCGCTCAGGATCGGGAAATCGTAGTTCTTGTTGCCGATGGTGAGTGTGGCTGTCTTGCTGGATTTTGCGTCCATCGTGATATCCCCGATGAATTCGTTGCGAAAACCGACCTTGCCCAGTCGCTAAATTGCGGCCCATGGCGGGGCGGAACGGCTTGTGGAGAAAGCGTCCGGGATTGGGTAGCTCATTGCCATGTGCGCTGCAAGATGGACCCTGGAGGGGGTCCATGCAGGATCACGCCGCCTGATCGGCGAGGCGGGCAAGGCACTCCCGGCGTCCCAGCACGGCCAGCACGTCGAATATGCCCGGCGACGTCGTGCGTCCCGTCAGTGCCACCCGCAGCGGCTGGGCGACGGCGCCGAGTTTCAGGTTGTTCTGCTCGGCGAAATTCCGCATCGCGGTCTCGGTGGTTTCCGCCGTCCAGTCGTTGACGGCTTCCAGCGCGGTGCGCAGGCGGCCGATCAACGCACGCGTTTCCGGCGTCAGCAGCGCCACAGCTTTCGGATCGAGCGCGAGCGGACGATCGGCGAAGATGAAGTAGGCGCCCGAGATCAGCTCGATCAGCGTCTTGGCGCGCTCCTTCAGGCTCGGCATCGCCCGCAGCAATTGCGCGCGGGTGGTGTCGTTGAGCTTGGCCTTCAGCGCGGCGCCCTCGGGAACATAATCCAGCACGCTCTCGAACTGGGTCACGAGGGATTGATCGTCGCTCTGCCGGATATAGTGACCGTTGAGGTTCTCCAGCTTGGCGAAATCGAACCGTGCCGCAGAACGGCCGATGCCCGAGAGGTCGAACGCGTCGATCATCTCCTGGGTCGAGAAGATCTCCTGATCGCCATGGCTCCAGCCGAGCCGGACGAGGTAGTTGCGCAAGGCGGCCGGCAGGTAGCCGAGGGCGCGGTAGGCGTCGACGCCGAGCGCGCCATGGCGCTTCGACAGTTTCGAGCCGTCGGGACCGTGGATCAGCGGAATGTGGGACATGCTCGGCAGTTCCCACTCCAGGGCGTCGTAGATCTGCTTCTGGCGCGCGGCGTTGATCAGGTGGTCGTCGCCGCGGATGATGTGAGTGACGGCCATATCGTGGTCGTCGACCACGACCGCGAGCATGTAGGTCGGGGTGCCGTCGCCGCGCAGCAGGACGAGGTCGTCGAGGTTCTCGTTCTGCCAGACCACGCGGCCCTGCACCTGGTCCTCGATCACGGTTTCGCCGGTCTGCGGCGCCTTGAGGCGGATGGTCGGCTTGATGCCGTCGGGGGCGGTGGCCGGATCGCGGTCGCGCCACATGCCGTCATAGAGGCGGGTGCGGCCCTCGGCGCGCGCCCTCTCGCGCATCGCGGTGAGCTCTTCCGGCGAGGCATAGCAGTAATAGGCGCGCCCGGCGGCGAGCAGGCTCTCGGCGACCTCGCGATGGCGGGCGGCGCGGCTGAACTGGTAGATGACCTCGCCGTCCCAATCGAGCTCGAGCCACTTCAGGCCGTCCAGGATGGCGTCGATCGCCTCCTTGGTCGAGCGTTCACGGTCGGTGTCCTCAATCCGGAGCAGCATCTTGCCGCCGAGCTTCCTGGCATAGAGCCAGTTGAACAGCGCGGTGCGGGCACCTCCGATATGGAGGAAGCCGGTCGGAGAGGGGGCGAAGCGGGTAACGACGGGTTTGGTCATGATCGAGCGAGACGTATGCGGGAACGGCGGTGGTGTATATCAGGAACCGGACATAACTAAACCCCCGGCTGACCTTTTGCCCATCAAACCAGCCCTCAAGCCAGACTTGAAAGCAGACTTGAAACCAGGCTTGGCCGGACGGCACGAATTTGGCAGAAGGTTGAGCTGACTCCTCCAGGGAACCCTTTGATGACGACTGACACGACGGCAGAGGCAGGGCGCGACTTCATCCGCGACATCGTCCAGGCCGATCTCTCCTTCCACAAGCACGACCGGATCGTGACCCGTTTTCCGCCGGAGCCGAACGGCTACCTGCATATCGGCCACGCCAAGTCGATCGCCCTGAATTTCGGCATCGCGCAAGAGTTCGGCGGCCAGTGCAATTTGCGCTTCGACGACACCAATCCGACCAAGGAGGAGCAGGAATACATCGACTCCATCCAGGCCGACGTCCATTGGCTCGGCTACGACTGGGGAGCCAACCTGTTCTTTGCGTCGGACTATTTCGAGCGCCTGTACGATTGGGCCGAGGGTCTGATCAAGGCCGGCTATGCCTATGTCGACGATCAGTCCCAGGAGGAGATCCGCACTTCCCGCGGCACGCTGACCGAGCCCGGCAAGAACTCGCCGTTCCGCGACCGCTCGGTCGGGGAGAACCTCGATCTGTTCCGCCGCATGAAGGCCGGTGAGTTCTCGAACGGCGCCCGCGTGCTGCGCGCCAAGATCGACATGGCCGCCGGCAACATCAACCTGCGCGACCCCGTGCTCTACCGCATTCTGCACGCCCACCATCCGCGCACCGGGGACAAGTGGTCGATCTATCCGAGCTACGACTACGCGCACGGCCAGTCGGACGCGATCGAGGGCATCACCCATTCGATCTGTACGCTGGAGTTCGAGGATCACCGCCCGCTCTATGAGTGGCTGCTCGACAAGCTGCCGGTGCCCTCGAAGCCGCGCCAGTACGAAATGGCACGGCTCAACCTGACCTATACGCTGCTGTCCAAGCGCGTGCTGACCCAGCTCGTCCGTGACGGCCACGTCTCGGGCTGGGACGATCCGCGCATGCCGACCATTGCCGGCTTGAAGCGGCGCGGCGTGCCGCCGGCCGCGGTGCGCGAATTCATCAAGCGCATCGGCGTCGCCAAGGCCAACAGCGTGGTCGATGTCGGGATGCTCGAATTTTGCATCCGCGAAGAGCTGAACCGCACGGCGCTGCGCCGCATGGCGGTGCTGCGGCCGCTCAAGGTGGTGATCGAGAATTATCCGGAAGGGCAGGTCGAGGAGATCGAGGCGATCAACCATCCCGACAATCCGGAAGCCGGCACCCGCAAGATCGCGTTCGGCCGCGAGCTCTATATCGAGCGCGACGACTTCATGGAGAATCCGCCGAAGAAGTTCTACCGCCTCTCGCCCGGCAACGAGGTGCGGCTGCGCTATGCCTACTTCATCAAATGCACCGGCGTGGTGAAGAACGATGCCGGCGAGATCGTCGAACTCCGCGCGACCTACGATCCCTTGACCAAGGGCGGCAATGCGCCCGACGGCCGCAAGGTCAAGGCGACGATGCACTGGTTGCCGGCGGCGCAGTCGAAGCCGGCGGAGATCCGCATCTACAACCAGCTGTTCGCCAATCCGAGCCCGAACGCGGCCGATTTCGCCGCCGACCTCAATCCGCAGTCGCTCGAAGTGCTGAAGGATGCGTGCGTCGAGCCGGCGATCGCCGAGAGTAATTCGTCCGACCCGATGCAGTTCGAGCGGCAGGGCTATTTCGTGCGCGATGCGGATTCGACGCCGGACCGGCTGGTGTTCAACCGCACCATCGGCCTGCGCGACACCTTCGCCAAAGAAGTCGGCGGCAAGGGCTAGCCGAGAGGAAGCGCGTCCCGCGCGGACAAGCGGACGGGGGGATCGATGCCTGACGAATCCGACGAGGTCGCCTCCGCCGTCATCGCCAGATGGTCGGCGGGTTTCAGCAGGCTCGATGCAAATGCGTTAAGCGCGCTCTATTCGAAGAGCGCGTTCTTCTTCGGCTCGAACCCGACGCTGTATCGCGGCCGCGACGGCGTCAAAGCCTACTTTGACGGTCTGCCGCGCTGGCACGCGCCGCGCGTTCAGTTCAGCGATGTCAGGGCAGAACGGGTCAACGCCGATCTCGTCAACGTGGCGGGCATCGCGTCATTCTTCCTCGACGGCGATGCGCCCTCGCTCGCCGTCAAGATCACCTGGGTGATCGCGCGCGAGGACGGCGACTGGAAGATCGTCTGCCACCACGTCTCGTCGCAGACGCCGCTGATCTAGGCCTGGCGCTGGAGCTGACACAAAAAGTCGAGGGCCGGCGGGCCCTCGTAGTCAGGGAGGGTGCGCGGGGCCGGGCGCCTCGCGGCTGCACCCAACTCGCAGGCTATCCGGATCGCGCTGCATTGCGAGGAGGGACCAAGGTCGTAGGCTGCGGAGCGCGGCTTCTGGGCGCCCGGACGGCAGCATGGTCGTCGGCTCGCGGATCAGCAGCGGCAACACATCGCAGGTCGGATAGATGCTTTTTTGTCCGCGCCGCACCATATCTTCGGAAGAAGGAGGTGAGGATCATGCGCATTCAACACTGGCAGGATGCTGCCAGCCTGTTGGTAGGCGCCTGGCTGGTCGCATCGCCGTTTGCACTGGGCTTTTCCGGGGCAGCTCTCTGGATCTCCATCGCGCTCGGATTGGGCGTCGTGCTGTTCGCCCTGGAGGCATTCATCATTCCGTCCTATCTGGAGGAATGGGGCGAGATGCTGATGGGGTTGGCTCTGGTGGTCGCACCCTGGACGTTCAACTACCAGCAGGGATCGGTCACGACGAGCAGCGTGCTCGCCGGGGTCGCGGTGATCGTGCTCGCGTGCTGGGAGCTGACGATGGATCGTGATTTCGCCACCTGGTGGCACGATCGCTGGCATCACCGAGCTGGCTGAGAGGAAGCTGACTGAGACGTTGGCCTGACCGCCAACCAAAGGCGGCCGGAGCGGGGATTTGCGTGGCGCGGGATCCCCTCTGCCGCCCGATGCAGGTTCTACAGAGACATCACGCCAGAGACGGCGGGTACGGGACGATTCAGAAGCGTCGTCCCGCACGCGCTGGACGGCGGCCATGGCGCCTGCAGGGTGAGAGCGCTTTCGGGCGACGTGGATACTGGTTCGCGTAAGGAAAACGCGTCAAAACAAGATTCCACGGGCCCGTTCCGATCCCATCGGAACGGGGCTCTGGTCGCCCGTCAGCAAGGTGACTCCGTCACGATGCGGCTTTCGCCTCGATCTGCTCCCAAATTCTGGTCTTGCGTGTCTCGGGCATGATGAAAACGGCGATCACGAAGCACAATGCGGGAACGACAATCGGGTAGATCAGCGCATAGCCGATGCTGCCGGTCGCCGCGAAGGCGGCTGATGTGATGAACGGCACCAATCCGCCGCCCCAACCATTGCCGATATGATACGGCACCGAGACCGAGGTGTACCTGATCCTGGCCGGGAAAAACTCCGCCAGGAACGCGCCGACCGGCCCATACACCATCCCGACGTAGCAGACGAGGATGAAGATGATGAAGACGGCGATCGGATAGTTGATGTGTCCCGGCTGTGTGACCATGCCGAGCCACAGATACAGCGGATAGTAGGTGATCGCGGCAAGCAGCATTCCTCCGAGGATCACGGACTTGCGGCCGATCTGATCCGACAGCCAACCAAAGAAGATCAGGCTCGGCGTTGCGATCAACAATGCGGCTCCCACGATGTAGGCCGAGGTAACCGCATCGACCTTGGAGACCTGCTGCAGGAAGTACAGTGCCCAGAATTGACCACTGTACCAGACCACGCCCTGTCCAATCAGGACGACGATGGCGATCAGGATGTACTTGATGTTGGCGCTCAGGAAAGCTTCCCGCCAGGGATTCCTGGTCATCTGTCCCTGTGCCTTGATCTCCTGGAAAATCGGCGTCTCCTGGAGCTGCAGGCGGATGTAGATGGCGATGGCCACCAGCACGAACGAGACCAGGAACGGTACGCGCCACGCCCATTCGTCAAAGGCCTGATTGCCGGCCCAGGTTCGGGTCAGAACGATCACCGCCAGCGACACCACGATCCCGAGCGTCGGCGAGGTTTGTAGCCAGCCCGTGTAGTAGCCGCGGCTGTCGTCCGGAACATGCTCGGCGACGTAGGTGATGGCGCCGCCATATTCGCCGCCCAGGCAGAGACCCTGGATCATCCGCAAGCCGAACAGAACGAATGCGGCCGTCAGGCCGATCGACTGATAAGTTGGGATCAGTCCGATCGCTCCCGTTCCCAGGCCCATTCCGCTCAGCGTAATGAGGAATGTATATTTGCGGCCGACCCGATCGCCCATCCATCCGAACAGGAAGGCCCCCAGCGGGCGGATCAGGAATCCCGCAGTGAACAGCGCGATCGTGCTCAGCAGGGCTGCGACGGGGTGGGATTGCTCAAAGAACTTGACCGACAGAACCGCGGCCAGGCTGCCAAAAATATAAAAGTCGTACCATTCAATGATGTTTCCCACTGACGCAGCGACAATCACGCGGCGAAAATCGCTTGGTACTTGAATTGCCATGTGCTGCTCCTCTCAAAAGCAAACGCTACTCCTCGCGTTTTTCAGCGATCTATCCGCTCGCGGAGTGCGCGTGGTGCGCGGCGTTACAGGCGAGATTTGCGCGTTCGTCCGCAACGCCTGATCTCAGGGGAGTTGTGGCCACCTGAGAGGAGCTCCAGCGGCCTTCAAGTGCCGCGAGCCGTCACTGCCTCATCCCCGTCTCTTTGGGAGTGGAGGCATCGGAACAGTCTATTCCTAATGTGATCGGTATCTTAGTGAGACTTTCGGCTCGATCGATTTGACGCAGGCGGCAGCCGTGGCCCGGCGCGAGCTAGGCAAGGTCCAGGACGATCCAGGTACCCGGGCGTTGCCGGCCCGTATTCTGCATCCGTTCCGCTAGTCGGGTGACGGGGCCATCCGCTAGCCTGCCGCCCGGCAGAGATCGCAAGCGGAATGGCGGAGCAGGGCACGACGCCGGGCGGCAAACGCGGCTACGCGGGGACGTGGCCGCCGCGCACGGCTGCGCCGGTCGGCGGCTTTCTCTCGGCGCGCGCCGGCATCTGGAAGCCTCTCGTCGAGACATTGCGGCAATGGGCGCGCGCCGAGGCCGGCGCTGGCCGCCTGTTGCCCTGGGTGCCGGTGGCGTTCGGCACCGGCATCGCGTTCTATTTCGCGGCCGAGCACGAGCCGGTGCTGTCGGTCGCGGCCACCGTCGCAATCCTGCTCTGCCTGCTGGCGCTGCTGCTGCGGCGGCGCAGCGTGTTTCCCGTCATCGCGCTGCTGGCCGCGGTGGCCGCGGGCTTTGCGACGGCGACCTGGAAGACGGCGCGCGTCGCTCACACGGTGCTGGCGCGGCCGATGTTCTCGGTGGCGCTGACCGGCTTCGTCGAGACGCGCGACATCCGCGAGAAGACCGATCGTTTCGTGCTGCGCGTGGTTTCGATGGAGAGCCCGCGCGACATGACGAAGCTCAATCGGGTCCGGCTCTCGGTGAAGAAGGGCACCGCGCCTGATGTCGGCAGCTTCGTTGAGTTGAAGGCGCGGCTGTTGCCGCCGCTCGGGCCGCAGCGCCCGGGCTCCTATGATTTCGGCCGTGACCTGTATTTCCAGGGCATCGGCGCCTCCGGCTTCGTGATGGGCGCCGTCAAGACCAGGGAGCCGCCTGCGACCGGCGGCTTTGCGCTGCGCTACGCCGCCTTCATGCAGGGCCTGCGCGACGCCATCGACGCGCGGATTCGCACCACGCTCGACGGCGACCAGCGCGCGATCGCAACCGCCTTGCTCACCGGCCGGCGCGATGCGATCTCGACGCCGGTCAACGATGCGATGTTCATCTCGGGGCTCGGCCATGTGCTGTCGATCTCCGGCTACCACATGGCCGTGGTCGCCGGCGTCGTGTTCTTCGCGGTGCGCGCGCTGCTCGCGCTGTTTCCGGCGCTGACGGCGGGGCATCCGATCAAGAAATGGGCCGCGGCGGCCGCGCTGGTCGCCGCGGCGTTCTATCTGTTGCTGTCGGGCGCGGAGGTCGCGACGCAACGGTCGTTCTTCATGACCGCCGTGGTGCTGCTCGCCGTGATCGTCGACCGCCGCGCGATCACCTTCCGGACGCTGGCGGTGGCGGCGCTGATCGTGCTCGCGATCGCGCCGGAGGCGCTGGTGCATCCCAGTTTCCAGATGTCGTTCGCCGCGACGCTCGGGCTGGTGGCGCTGGTGCAGATCGGGCTGCCGAACCTGCTGGCGTCGCCCGACCATTCGGCGACCGCGCGCGTCGCGCTGTGGGGCGGGCGCGAGCTCACGATGCTGATGCTGGCCTCGCTGGTGGCGGGGCTGGCGACGACGCCCTATGCCGCATTCCATTTCCACCGCGTGACGCCCTACGGGCTGCTCGCCAACCTCGCGGCGATGCCGGTGGTCTCGGCGGTCGTGATGCCGGCCGGCCTGCTGGGGCTCGTCGCCATGCCGTTCGGCTTCGACGGCGTGTTCTGGGCGATCATGGGTCTTGGCATCGACTGGATGATCCTGGTGACGCAATGGGTCGCCGCACTCCCGGGCGCGGTCGGCCGCATGGCGGCGTTCGGCATCGGGCCGCTGATCGCAGCGAGCGCCGGCATCATCCTGCTCGGGCTGCTGCGCACGCCGCTGCGCTGGTCAGGCGCGGTGCTGCTGCTGGTGGCCTCGGTCTGGGCGCTCAGGGTGCCGCAGCCGGACGTGCTGATCTCGGGCGACGGCCGCAATGTCGCGGTGCGTGGCGGTGATGGACGGCTGCATCTGATGCACAGCGCCAAGGATGCATTTTTGGTCAAGGAGTGGCTGGCGGCGGACGCCGACGCGCGCACCGCCACCGATGCGTCGCTCGGCGAGGGCGTCTCCTGCGATGCCGGCGGCTGCGTGACCCAGGGACCCGGCGGCGCCTTCGTCGCGCTGGCGACCCGGCCGGAGGCCCTGGTGGACGACTGCGAGCGCGCAGGCCTGATCGTGACGACGCGGCCGGCGCCGCAGGGCTGCGCGGCATCGGTGATCGATGCCGAGCGGCTGCGCCGCCACGGCGCGCTGGTGCTGCGACGGAGCAGGGACGGCTACGCCGTCGATGCGGTCAAGCCCGGCGGGATCGACCGGCCGTGGTCGCCGGCGGTTCCCGGCGACGGCGAGAGCGAGACGACGCTACGCGCCCCCGCGCCGCGGCCTGCGGTGGATGCGACGCCGGCCGAGACCGATCTGCAGGGCGATGATTAGCCGTGGTCCGGCAAGGGCGCGCTCGGCAGCTCGAACAGGCCGAGATGGTATTCGTCGGAGTCGGGGCCGGCGTCGGGCTTCTTGACGAGGGTGAAGGAAGCCTCGGGAAATTGCTCCCAGACTTTCAGGTCGTCGGCCGTTACCGTCAGCCAACCGAACCGGAACATGTAGCGGCCCGGTTCCGTGACGCGTCCAGCCTTTTGCCATGTGACCTTATCGACCACCGCGCACGTCCTCCGTGCCCGATGATGCGCCAAGGTGCCGGCCGACGCAAATCTCCTTCTGCGCCCCGGAAGCGGGAGTCCGGGGTCGCCCGAAATTGCTTAGGTCATCCGCCGCCGAACAGCTCATTCCGCGGCGACGATGCGCTCAACCCAAAAACAGCGTTGCGAATGCGGAGGGCCGCCGCTCCACAACCTTCGGCTTCTGCTCGACCGGCGGATGCAGCGCCGGCAATTGCAGCACGCTAACGCGCTGTCCCTCGACCAGCTGGGTCACCAGCACATGGCTGCCGTCGGGGAATTCGACCGCGTCATGATGCCGATCAGGCACGTCGGGCTCGACTTCGTTGAACACGCCGACGCGATAGTTCAGCGTCTTGGTCCAGATCCAGCGGCTGTCGTAGCGAACGTTCTCGGCGAAAACGAGCTCGGTGCCCGGCAGCATGCAGACCGCGACAGTGGGGTCATTCTCCGAAGCAAAGCCGCGGGTCGACGTGCCGCGGAACGTCGTCGTGATCAGCGTCTCTCCGACAATGGCGGGGCGCGATGCCACGGCGTGCAGACTATAGTCACACATCGGATGGCTCCTCATTTCGAGGTAGCGACCCGTGCCTCTCCTTGAGGCATTAGGGCCTCTACCAGAGTGGACGATAGCGAACGAGCGTCTGCTCGTTTCTGGGCGATTGTACGACTGGTCCGAGATCGCTCCGATCACAAACACGCGACGCTGCGCGAGAGGTATCGGAGCGCATCGGGCAGGCCGTACGCTACACTATCATGCAAGGAACGATCCGACGTGTTGCTCGTTCCCGGCCGCCGCAAGTATTTGCAATTCAGTATTTGCGATAAAGGCCGATCAGCTTGCCCTGGATGCGGACCCGGTTCGGCGGCAGGATGCGCACTTCATAGGCGGTGTTGGCCGGCTCGAGCGCGATCGATGCGCCGCGGCGGCGGAAGCGCTTCAGGGTGGCTTCCTCCTCGTCGATCAGCGCCACCACGATGTCGCCGGTATTGGCGACGTCGTTACGCTGGATCAGCGCCATGTCGCCGTCGAGGATGCCGGCATCGACCATCGAGTCGCCGCGCACCTCGAGCGCGTAGTGCTCGCCGGCGCCGAGCATGTCGGGCGGCACGCTGATGGTGTGGCTGCGGGTCTGCAGCGCCTCGATCGGCGTACCGGCGGCGATCCGGCCCATCACGGGGACCGCGACCGGACGATTGCCGTCGTCCTCGGCAATTGGCGGCGTGCTGGCGCGCCGGCCGAGGGTGCCTTCGATGACACTGGGCGTGAAGCCGCGGCGACCGTTGCCGCCGCCGGCCGAGAGTTCGGGCAGCTTGATGACCTCGATGGCGCGGGCGCGGTTCGGCAGGCGGCGGATGAAGCCGCGCTCCTCCAGCGCAGTGATCAGGCGGTGGATACCGGACTTCGAGCGCAGGTCGAGCGCATCCTTCATCTCGTCGAAGGAGGGCGGTACGCCGGCCTCTTTCAGACGTTCATTGATGAAACGCAGTAGTTCGTACTGTTTGCGCGTGAGCATCTCGAGTATTCCCCCGGTTGATAGCGTCGTTCGATTCCGAGACTCTTCTGGTGGGGCCTGCAGGCCGGGCCTGACCTCATGAGCATGCGCTCGATGCACCTGCTTCCACGCGGCTTCCCGATTGTAGACACCAGTACTAGAAACAAATCATGAACGGACACTATATGTTCGATATGTGTTCCGCAACCACTTAATTTCCGGTGAACGTGTCGGGCAACGCACAATCGGCGGGGCGCGAAAACCCTATTCGGGCAGTGTCAGGATCTCGCATTCGCTGCCTTCGACGGCCGCCGCCGCGAACGGCGGGCGCACGAGAAGTGCCCGTGCCGCAGCGAGATTCCCGAGCAACGACGAGTCCTGCTGCGTCACCGGCGTTGCGATCAACGTGCCGTCCTCGCGCGCTTCGAGCCGTGCACGCAGATAGTCCTCGCGCTGGTCGTTGGCGGCGAGGTCGCGGCCGAGCAGGGCGCTCGTGCGGCGATGATGAATCACTTTCCGGCCGCTCAGCGCCCGAATCAACGGCACCAGGAACAGGAAGGCGCAGACATAGGACGACACCGGATTGCCGGGCAGGCCGATCACCCGCATCGCGCCGAGCCGGCCATGCATCATCGGCTTGCCGGGCCGCATCGCAATCCGCCAGAACGTCATGTCGACGCCCTCGGCTTCCAGCGACCGCTTGACGAGATCGTGGTCGCCGACCGAGGCGCCGCCTGTCGTGATCAGGACATCGGCACCGGCCTCGCGCGCCCGGCGGATGCCCGCCGTGGTCGCCTCCACCGTGTCGGCGGCAACGCCGAGGTCGACGGTCTCGGCGCCCTCGGCGCGCGCCAGCGCTCGCAGCGCGTAGCCGTTGGAATAGACGATCTGGCCGGGGCCGGGCTGCGAGCCCGGCATCACCAGCTCGTCGCCGGTCGCCAGCACCGCGACCTTCGGGCGGCGGCGCACCGCAAGTTCCGGATAGTTCATGGCGGCCGCCAGCGACAGCGCGCGGTCGGACAGGCGGCTGCCGCCGGCGAGCAGCACCTCGCCCGCACGGAAGTCGACCCCAGCCGGGCGGATGTGCCGCCCGACGCTGGCGGCCTCAGTGATCGTGATGTGGTCGCCGTCGACGGCGGTGTCCTCCTGGATGATCACCGCGTCGGCGCCATTGGGGATCACGCCGCCGGTGAAGATCCGCACCGCCTCGCCGGCGCCGACCGTCCGCTCGAACGGCCGGCCGGCGGCGACTTCGCCGATCACCTTGAGCCGGGCCTTTAGATCAGCCGCATCGGCGGCGCGCACCGCATAGCCGTCCATCGCCGACATCGGCTGCGGCGGCTGGGTGCGGAGCGCCGCGAGGTCGTGCGCAAGCGTGCGGTGGTAGGCGGCATCGAGCGCGACCATCTCCTCCGGCAGCGGTTCGGCGCCGGCGAGGACGGCGGACAGGGCATCGGCAACCGGCATCAGGGCCACGCTCAGAGCTCCTCAATTCTTAATGTTCAAATTCCAAGTGCGGTCAAAGCCCTTGCCACGTCATCCGTCGACGTCACGTGGATAGCATGAAGGCCGCGCGCCCGCGCACCTTCGATATTGGCGGCCAGGTCGTCGAAGAACAGGATCCGCGACGCCGGCACGCCGATGGCTTTTACCACATGATCGTAGGCCTCGGCGTCGGGTTTGCGGAAGCCGATGCTCGAGGACAGGAAGACGTTGCGGAAATGGCTGAGCAGCTCGGCATGGGTGACCGAGAAATGCGCGACATGGGCCGGATTGGTGTTGGAGAAGGCGTAGAGCGGCATCCGCTCGGCGGCCGCCGCGAGCAGCGGGGCGATGCCCGGCATCTCGCCGGTGAAGATCGCATTCCAGCCTTCGAGGAACTGGGCGTCCGTGATGTTGATGCCGAGCGTCCGGCGCAGGCTTTCGAAGAACGCCGCGTCGTCGATCCGGCCGATCTCGTGATGCTTGAAACTGTCGTCGACGACAAAGCGCGTGGCGAGCTCGGCGGGCGCACAGCCGGCATGCTGCGCCCAGTGCGCCATCACCTTGTCAAAGTTGATGTCGAGCACGACGCGGCCGATATCGAACAGCAGCACGTCGACGGAGTTGGGAGAGAATTGCGAGGTCATTGCATGAAACCGTGTACGAGAATTGCGGGCAGGCGGCAATGTCCTCGATTTCAGTGACCGGTGTGTGGATTGTACGTGGCGTTGCATTCATCGCGAGACTGTTCCCGCGCACACCACCGTCGTCCCGGCGAAGGCCGGGACCCATAACCACCGCATTTGATCAGGAACGGGATCGTGGCCCCAGCGTCGCGCAACAATTGAGATTTGGGGTAATGGGTCCCGGCCTTCGCCGGGACGACGGCGGGTGTCGTCGCTTGTGCGTCAAACATCCGCATTCTCGCGACATGATCTGTCCGAGCCTTGCTCTTTTCACCCTATATTTTGCTGCGGGGCTTGGCTTGCCGCGTCGGGCAACTCAGTGGCACGCACGCACTAGCTTTCAGCGCACCAAGCGACTTGATGCTTGCCGCGGCCTGACGCCCGCCGGCGGCTTGGTGCCCGCCGGCGTCGCTCTCACATCCTGGACAGCGCCAGGCCGAGGTAACCGATCAGCGCACCGGTGCTGAGAATGATGACGACGAGCGCCTGTTCCGAGCGTGCTTGCAAGGTTTTCCGGGTCACGGCGTTGGACGCTCCGTCTTCGAGATCATGCGGTCCAACGAACAGCATCAATTTCCGTTCCGGTCCTTCCCCCGGGAACCTTCACGACCTGCCGAGTGACGCGACGAATGCGGAACAGGAATGCGGGTCGGCCGCCTATGAGGGCGGTGCGATCCCCGGAACGGGGAAAGCGCGGCACATCTCGACGCTGTTCGACCTCAGTCGCTTGACGACCGCTGCATCGCCCTTCGACCGGAGGGATTCCGCAATGAGTTCGGCGATCAGGCGCATTTCGGGCTCGCCCATGCCGCGCGTGGTCGCCGCCGGCGTCCCGAGGCGAATGCCGCTCGGCTTGAGCGGCGGACGCGGATCGTCGGGAATGATCTGCTTGTTTGCGGTGATCCCGACGGCGTCGAGGATGTTCTCGGCCGCGCCGCCGTCCACGCCGACGCTGGCCACCGTATCCACAACCATCATGTGATTGTCGGTTCCGCCGGTGATCAACGTCATGCCGCGTTCCATCAACGCTTCGGCCAGGACCTTCGCGTTGCGCATGACCAGTCTTGCATAGGCCTGAAAATCGGACGTCGATGCCTTCTTCAGCGTGACCGCGGTTCCGGCCACAACGTTCATGTGCGGACCTCCCTGCAGCCCCGGGAACACCGACGCGTCGATCTTGCCGGCGAACTCCCGGCGACAGAGAACGATGCCGCCGCGCGGCCCGCGAAGCGTCTTGTGCGATGTCGTCGTCATCACGTCGAAACCCGCATCGAGCGGATTGCGCAAGGCATTGCCGGCGATCAGGCCGCCGTAATGGCTGACGTCGGCCATGGTCAGTGCACCCACCTCATCGGCGATGCTCTTGAAGGACGCATAATCCAGATCGCGCGGATAAGAGCTGTAGCCGCACAGCACCAGCTTCGGGCGGACGTGCCGGGCCATGGCGCGGAGCTTATCGAAATCGATGGCGCCGCCGTTTGACGGCTGCGTCTTGTAGCGGGCGAAGTTGAAGAGCCGCCCCATGTGCGACACCGGCGCGCCATGGGTGAGATGGCCGCCGTGTGACAGGTCCATCGCCAAGATCGTATCGCCGGGCTGCAGCAGGCCGAGATACACGGCCTGGTTCATCGGCGACCCGGACAGAGGCTGAACGTTGGCATGTTCGGCGCGAAACAGCGCGCAAGCGCGCTGTCGGGCAAGGTTCTCTATCTGGTCGGTAAATTCCTGGCCGCCGTAATAGCGGCGTCCCGGATAGCCCTCGGAATACTTGTTGGTGAACACCGATCCCAGCAGCTCGAGAACCTCGGGATAGGTGTAGTTCTCCGACGGAATCAGCTCGACGCCGTCTTGCTGGCGGCGCTCTTCGCCCTCGAGTGCAAGGGCAACTTCGGAATCGTTGAGGTGGAGTTCATTGCGGAATGACGGCATGGTCCGGGCTCCCTAAGACGCTGGATCATCAGCTGAACGGGTTGCCCAGGCGAACGGCGTTGGAACCCTTCGCGCTTCACCGTGGTCAATTCCACGTAAGCTCGCCAGTCGCGCGAGGGGCGAATGAGCTTGCGAAGCTCATCGCGAGCGGAAGGCTATCCAATCCCCGGCCGGCTCGCAAGGGTTGGTTGCTGGCGCCGCCGCGGGTCAGCGCTCGCCGAGATCGATCTGCGTCAGGATGCCTTGCCGCAGCGCGAGGCGGACCAACTCGATATCGGTGCCGACGCCGAGCTTGTCCTTGATAAGGGAATGCAGGTTCGCGACCGTCTTGGGACTGAGGTGCAGCGCCTCGGCGATCTCCTCGGTGGTGTTTTCTGCGAGCAGCATGCGCAGCACCTCGAATTCCCGCGCGGTCAGGAGGTCGGCTGCCTTGGTCTCGCCGGCAAGGTGGCTGAGCGCGAGCTCGTGGTCGATATCCGGGCTGATCGCGATCTTGCCCGACAGCGCATCCATCACGGCGTGCACCAGCGTCTCCGGCGGGCTGGTCTTGGTGACATAGCCGCTCGCGCCGGCGCGGATCGCCTGCACGGCAAAGGCCGCGTTCTGGTGCATGGTGAACACCAGGATTTTTGCACGCCTGTCCCACTGCCGGAGGCGGCGGATGGCCTCGATGCCGCCGATGCCGGGCATCGACAGGTCCATGATGACGAGGTCGGGCCCGGTCTCCTTGTAGAGGCGGTAGGCCTCGACGCCGTCGGAGGCTTCGGCGACGACGCTGAGGCCCGGCTGCTTCTGCAGCATCGCCCGGTAGCCTTCCCGAACGACGGCGTGGTCGTCGACCAGCATGATGGTGCGCGCCGTATGGCTCATGCCGCACGCTCCACCACCGGTGCGGCCGCTCGGCTAACCGCGACGGGAACGATGACGCGGAGCGAGGAGCCGTTGGGCTGTCCGGTCTCGAAGCTGAGCCGCCCGCCCAGCGCGGCGACCCGTTCGCGCATGCCGAGCAGGCCGAGGCCGGACCTGAGTTGGGAATCGCCTTTGGGATCGGGATCGCCGGGCTGGCCGTCATCGTCGATCGCGAGCACGATCGCGCTGTCGCCGCCGCCGGGCGCCGCCTCGCGCATCTCAAGCCGCAGCATCACGCGCGTGGCGCCGGCATGCTTGGCGGCGTTGGTGAGCGCCTCCTGCACGATGCGGTAGAGATTGGCGCTGACGGAGGCGACAAGGCGCTCGAACGATCCCGATATGGTGATCTCGAACCGTGGCTGTCCGCGGCTGCGGCCGTTCCAGCCGGCGACCAGGCCCTCGAGGCTGGCCGCAAGTCCGAGTTCGTCGACATCGGGCGGGCGGAGCCGGAAGAGGGCGCCGCGCAACGTCTCCATCATGTCGGTCGCTGTCCGCGCGATGCCGTCGCATTCGGCGAGCAAAGGCGGGCAATCCGCCGCCGCGGTCTGGCGCGCTGAGGCGGCGAGCGCACGGATGGCGGCCAGCGACTGCCCGAACTCGTCATGCAGCTCGCGCGCGAGGTGGCGGCGCTCCTCGTCCTGCACCAGGATCAGTTTCTGCGTCAGCGCGTTGCGGTCGGAAAGCGCGGCGGCGAGGCGCTCGGCGAGCTGGTTGAAGACGTCGCCGATCGCGGACAGTTCGGCGAGATCGAACGGCGGCAGGCGCGCGGCGAGGTCGCCCGCAGCGATCCGCTCGAGCCCGTCGCGGATCTGCCGCGTCGGACGCAGCGCGCGCGCCAGCGCCGCATAGACCAAAGCGCAGAGCAGCGGCAGCGCGATCATGAACACCGCCATCAGCCGGCCGGCATCGTGCCAGGCCTCGGCGGTCGGCACCGCCGGATCGATCCAGGCCACCGCTTCGCCGACGGCAATGCCGCGCGAAACCACCTGCTGCACCGCCTCGCGGCCGGGATCGAACAGGCGGCGATAGAGCGCCGCGAAGGCCAGCGGCGGCGCGGCCGTGTCAGTCTGCGCGCCGCCGCAGAAGCGTTGGCTGATCTCGCCGCTATTGCTGCGAAAGGCGATGCACAGTCCCGGCGTCATGACCGTCGCGGCAACGCTGTCGAGATCGGGAAAGTCGGAACGCGCATTGTTCAGCCACTGGATCTTGCTCTGCTGCAGCTCCAGCGTCTTGGCGGCGACATCGGCAACGGCCGCGATCCGCCCGCGCACCGAGCGGTCGGCCTCGATCAGGAAATAGCCGGAGATGACGGCAAAGCAGAGCGTCGAGACGATAGCCACGCGCAACGTCAGCCGCAGTTTCAGATCGCTTCCGAACCAATTCCACATTGGCGTATCCTCAAGATCGAAGGCGGGCTTCGGCGCGCGATCGCGGGCAGGGCCGTCACGCACATTAAACGGCAGAACGGAGGCGTCGAGAAGCGTTGCCATAGGCGTTCTTTCGGCGCGGACCATCGTCGTGAAATTTTCCCGGCACGGGGCGGGAGGCACTCCGCTGCGGCGCGGCGGCCAGTTGGCCCAGGATGCGACCGACCCGCCCGCGCCAGCACCCGAAAGGCCCAGACCATGCGTCAATCCCGTCTTGTCTTGCTCGCCCTCGCGTTGATCGGCCTTCTGGCCGGACCTTGTCCACTGCGCGCCGAAACCGGCACGGTGCCGGCATCTCAGCTTGGCGTCAGCATCGATGATTTCAGTTATGTCGACACCTCAGGCGAGGTCCTCGATCAGACTGCCGCGCATCAGAAGCGGCTCGACGCGTTCATGCGCGCGTTGCGCGCCGACGTCGCCGCGGAGCCGCGCTATCGCCTGGTGTCAGCAGCGGCGCCCGCAGGCGAGGCCCGGATCAAGGTGGTCGGCGGCGTGCAGAAGATGAGCACACTGGTGCAGTGGGCCAAGGTGGCGGTCATCGATTTCGAAGGGAGCCGCGTGCTGTACGAAAAGCTCTACACGTTTCGCGGCGACAATGACGAGGCATGGGACCATGCGCGGATGTTCGTGTCGCGCGAGGTGCGCGGCGTCCTCGCGGGCGTGTCGCCGCCGGCGCAGATCGCCACGGTTGCGCCGATCGGGCTTGCGGTGTTCGAATTCGAGCTTGAGGACACCTCCGCGGCGCCGGCATCCGGTCTTGCCGACGCCGATGCGGCCTACCTCGCCGATGTGACCAAGGGCGTGCGTGACCGGCTTGCGCAGTCGGGCCGCTACCGCCTGGTCGATACCGGCGGCGCGACCGCGGAGCCCGTCAAGGCACGTGCGCTGCGCGACTGCGATGGCTGCGAGGCCGCGATTGCACAGCAGCTCGGCGCCGATCAATCGCTGATCGGCGTGATCAGGCGGGTCAGCCGGACCGAATACACGATCGGCTTCCAGCTGCGCGACGCCCGCAGCGGCGCGGTCGTCTCACGCGGCGACAGCGGCCTGCGGATGGGCGCCGATTATTCCTGGACCCGTGGCGCGGTCCGCCTGGTCGGCGATCGCCTGCTCGAGGGTGGGGCGCAGCGCTAGAGATGCGTCGCGGCTGCGGGTGCGACTTTGGCAGGCGGACCATAGCAAAGTGCGATAGCTGCTAGACACACCGTCATCTGGCTCCGGGTTCATGCGTGCGCTATCACCGCCGCCTGATCACCGCACAGGAGCCGCCGATGCGTTTGCCCGCCATGCTCTTCGCTCTCACGCTCGCCGCAAGCCCGGCGGCGGCCGAGGAGCTGTCGGGCACGCTGCAGAAGATCAAGGAGACGAAGAAGGTCACGCTCGGCTTTCAGGAGGCTTCCGTTCCGTTCAGCTATCTCGACGACAATCAGCGGCCGATCGGCTTTGCGCTCGACATCTGCCTGAAGATCGTCGATGCCGTGAAGAAGGAGCTCGGCGTATCTGACATCGCCGTCGACTACCTCCCGGTGACCTCGTCGAACCGCATTCCGCTAATGGTCAACGGCACGATCGATTTGCATTGCTCGGCGACCACCAACAGCGCGGACCGCCAGAAGCAGGTGACCTTCACCAACACGCACTTCCTCAGCGCGACACGGTTTGCCGCCAAGAAATCCGCTGGCATCAACACGATCGACGACCTCAAGGGCAAGTCGGTCACGGCTGTTGCGGGCTCGGTGAACCTCACGCAGCTCATCAAGGTCAACACCGAACGCAAGCTCGGCATCAACGTTCTCCCGGCCAAGGACCAGGCCGAGGCGTTCCTGATGCTGGAAACCGATCGGGCCCAGGCCTACGCGCTCGACGACGTCCAGCTTGCGGTTGCGATCGCGCGGTCGAAGCAGCCTTCGCTCTACATGATCAGCGAGGAGGCGTTCTCGAAGGCAGAGCCGTTCGGCATCATGCTGCGCAGGGAGGACACCCCGTTCAAGGCGCTCGCCGACCGCGCCACGGCGGAGCTCTACAAGAGCCCCGAGATCGAGGTCATGTACAGGAAATGGCTGGAAGCGCCGACCCCGCCGAAAGGCATCAATTACAACGTCCCGATGTCGCCGGCGCTGCGCCACGCGTTCGCCCATCCGAGCTCGAGCTTTGATCCCGATGTGTACGAGGTCGGCAAGTAGCGTCATTTGCGGGCGCGCCCGCGCAAATCGATCGTGGCTCTCGGAGATCGTTCACTCACCCCGCAACCAACAGCAGTCCGCGTGCAGCTCCAATGATTTGCGGCCCCAGCGTGACGGCTGGGGCCGCAGGAGGTGGTGTGTGCCTCTGGGGCAATGAATCAGAGGACAGCCACTGAACCGCACATCGATGACAATGTTCCAACCGGCTGCGGCCGGCCGTGCCATGCTGCCATGCAGACTGAGAAGCTTGCAGACCGCGCCAGGACCGTACCATCATGACGTCGGCCGGCCCGAATCGAATGCGGGTCCGGTGGACGTCCCCAGCGTCGGCCTTCGGCCCCATAAGGTGCCGGGGTCACATTTCTGCTTGCAGCTAATTTTTTCGTTATGCCGATTGTTCTGCGGAGCCGACATTGAACCACGACGCATTGGCCAAGCTCACCGTCACCATCATTGTCCTGGTCGCGTTGCTGGTATGGCGCGTTGCTGACCAGAAGAAATCGATTGAATGCGGCGCAAATTGCCCAACCGACCTCTCCGCGAGCCGGAAGGCCGCTCAATAATATCTGAGCGACTCGATCAACGGTCCGTTTCGAACCGGCGCCGATCGGGTCCAGCGAGCTTTGCCGGCGCCATTCCGGTTCACGGCCGCCTGGTCAGCATGGCGCGCAGCCTAGCGCTTTGCGGGTGGGCCGCTCTTGTTGCCTGGTTGTCCCTTGATGTTCGACGGATCCTGTTCCTGGACATGCAGGTTCTGCGAGTTCGAGCCGACCGTGCCTTGCTTGGCGGGCGGCCCGCTCTTGTTGCCCGGCGCGCCGGCGATCCCGGTTCCGGAACTTTGAGCGCTCGGAGACGTCGTGGCGTTTGGGGAACCGGCGGCCGTGTCGGGGCGTCCCGGAGGCGTTGCGGCCGCGCCGGGCCTGTCCTGATCGCCGACATAACCGGATTCACCGGAGTTGCGGGTCTTGGCGCCCTTGTCGGCCTCGTTTTGCAGGTTCTGGGCAGCCGCGTGCTGCGCCAGTATCGGGCCGGTTGCCATGGCACCGGCGATGAGCAGTGCGATTGTGCGGGTTCTCATGAGTGTCCCTCCTCGGGTTACCGGGGACAACACGCATCGCGATCATCATTTCCTGTGCTCGCGAAAAATCGCCGCGAGGGAACAGGCATCGCGAACCTGCCGCGATCTGTTTGAGCGGCCAATTGCGACCGTCCGCGCGCCTCTATCGGCCATCGCACGGTGCGTATATCGTCCGCGCCAAACACAAGGTCGGTCCCGCACGCTGGGTAACGACGCATAATGAGGAAGCGATGTCCGACATGCTGCTGTTTTCGCCAATGACGATCCGCGGCGTCACGCTGAAGAACCGCATCGTGGTGCCGCCGATGCACCAATATTCCGCCGAGAAGGGCTTTCCGACCGACTGGCATCTGATGAATGCGGGCAAGTTCGCCGCCGGCGGCGCCGGTCTCGTGATCGTCGAATCGACCAAGGTCGAGCGGCGCGGCTGCGGCACGATCGGCGATCTCGGCATCTGGGACGACAAGTTCATCGCGCCGCTCAGCCGCCTCGTCGGCTTCATCAAGCAGCAGAACGCGGTCGCCGGCATCCAGCTCGGCCATTCCGGCCGCAAGGCGCGCGCGAGCCGGCCCTGGGAGGGCGATCGCCCGCTCGAGCGCACCGCCGAGATCGAGGACTGGGATGCCTGGACGCCGGTGGCGCCGAGCGCGATCGCCCATAGCGAGCGATGGCCAGTGCCGCGCGCGCTGGATACGCATGAGGTGAAGGACCTCGTCGCAGCCTGGGGGCAGGCGGCACGACGCGCCCATGCGGCAGGGTTCGAGGTGCTGGAACTGCACGGCGCCCATGGCTATCTCGTGCACGAATTCCTCTCCGGGCGCTCCAACCAGCGCAGCGACGAATATGGCGGCTCGGAAGCCAACCGGATGCGCTTCCTGATCGAGGTCACCGAGGCGGTGCGGGCGCACTGGCCGGATCACAAGCCGCTGTTCGTGCGGCTGTCGGTCGAGGACAACGCCGGCTGGGGCCCGGAGCAGAGCGCGCGGCTCGCCAGGATCCTGAAAGCGAAGGGCGTCGACGTGATCGACTGCTCGTCGGGCGGAATCAGCGAAATGGCGCCGATCCTGGGCAAGGAGATCAAATACAACTATCAGGTGCCGCTCGCGGAATATGTCCGCGCCCATGCCGATATCATGACCATGGCGGTCGGCCTGATCATCCACGGGGACCAGGCCGAACAAATCCTGCGTGATAAACAAGCAGATTTGATCGCGGTCGGCCGGGAAATCCTCAATAACCCGAACTGGCCGATGGACGCCGCGCTCAAGCTCGGCGTCGAGGGGCCGTTCCGCAACGTTCCTCCGCAGTTCGGCTACTGGCTGGGCACGCGGGCCAAGCGCGGATTCGGCACCCAGCCGTCGACCTGGCAGAACGGGTTGGGGGAGACTGGGCCAAAGGCCGACGAAAGGCTGACAGGGGGCTGACAAGAGGCCGATCCGGGCACCGTGACAGGACCGTAATGGTCCGGTGACAAGGCGGCCTTGATCCGACCAAAAAGCCGTTGTGTGGTGCCCCGCGTCGGGGTGGGGCCGAATGTTGCGAAACGTTGCCGGCCGTTAGCGAAGGGATCACGGATAATGCGCAAACATGTTGGCTTCTTGCTCGGGACGGTCGCGGGCGCGTGTCTCACCTTGCTCGTGGCCTCGCCGCAGGGCGCGCATCTGTTCGCCGTCGCCAACGCCGCCGCGCATTCCGACAACAGCAACACCTATTCGCAGCTCAACCTGTTCGGCGAGGTGTTCGAGAAGGTCAAGACCGACTACGTCGAGAAGCCCGAGGACGCCAAGCTCGTCGAGGGCGCGATCAACGGCATGATCTCCTCGCTCGATCCGCACTCCCGCTACATGAACGAGAAGGGCTGGGCGGAGATGCAGGAGACCACGCATGGCGAGTTCGGCGGGCTCGGCATCGAGGTCACCATGGAGGACGGCTTCGTCAAGGTGGTGGCGCCGATCGACGACACGCCGGCCTCGCGCGCCGGCATCATGTCGGGCGACGTGATCACCTCGATCGACGATGACCAGATCCAGGGCATGACGCTCGACCAGGCCGTCAACAAGATGAAGGGCGCGCCCAACAGCTCGATCCGGCTGAAGATCATCCGCAAGGACGCCGACAAGCCGATCGAGGTCTCGATTACGCGCGAGATCATCCGCGTCCGTCCGGTCAAGTATCACGTCGAGGGCGGCGACATCGGCTATATCAGGATCACCTCGTTCAACGAGCAGACCACCGAAGGTCTGCGCAAGGCGATCGGCGATATCCAGAAGCAGATCCCGCAGGACAAGCTCACAGGCTACGTCGTCGACCTCCGCAACAATCCCGGCGGCCTGCTCGACCAGGCGGTCTCGGTGACCTCGACCTTGATGCAGCGCGGCGAGGTGGTCTCGACCCGCGGCCGCAATCCCGAGGAAACCCAGCGCTTCACCGCGCATGGCGGCGACATGACCAAGGGCAAGCCGCTCGTCGTCTTGATCAATGGCGGCTCGGCCTCGGCCTCCGAGATCGTCGCCGGCGCCCTGCACGACCACAAGCGCGCGACCCTGATCGGAACTCGCTCGTTCGGCAAGGGCTCGGTGCAGACCATCATTCCGCTCGGCACCGGCAATGGCGCGCTGGCGCTGACCACGGCGCGCTATTTCACCCCGTCGGGCCATTCGATCCAGGCACTCGGCATCAAGCCCGACATCGAGGTGCTGCAGGACGTGCCGGACGAGTTCAAGACCCGCTCGGAGATCAAGGGCGAGGCTTCGATGCGCGGCCATCTCTCCGCCGAGGGCGCCGAGCAGACCGGCTCGCAGTCCTACGTCCCGCCGGACGAGAAGAACGACAAGGCGCTGGCCGCGGCGTTCAACCAGCTGCGCGGCGTCACCGTCAACGCCGACGCCAAGAACGCCGACACCAAGGCCGCGCAGAAGCGCCCGGTGCCGAACTAGCTAGAACCTGTAGCCCGGATGGCTCTATCCGGGCTACGCAGCAAAATATCGAAAACAACCCCATGCAAAGGAGCCCGTGGTGGCTGGCGCTCGACCGGGCAACTTGACACGTCGGGCAATTACAGGGTATTTTTCCAAAATTCCGAAATCGTGCAGGCGCCACTCGGGCTCCGACTTTCGAGCAGCCTTACGCCGCGCCGGCGATCGGCTTGCGTCGCCGCGCCGTGCTCGCGCCCGCAGCGGGGCCGCGGCGGTGCCCGGCCAGCAGCTCGCGGATCTGGGCGGCGGGCTTTGGCGGGCTGAACAGATAGCCCTGCATTTCCGAGCAGCCGAGCTCGCGCAGCAATTGCTGCTGCTGCGCGGTCTCGACGCCTTCCGCCGTCGTCGTCATGCTGCGCTCGGCGGCGATGTTGACGACGGCCTCGACGATGCCGGCCGAGCCCTGCGGATCGGCGATGTCGGTGACGAAGCAGCGGTCGATCTTGATCTTGTCGAACGGGAACCGCTTCAGGTAGCTCAGCGACGAATAGCCGGTGCCGAAATCATCGAGCGCGATCCTGATCCCGATGGCGCGGAGCTGGTGCAGCGCGGCCAGCGCGGTCTCGTCGTCGCGGATCAGCACCGCCTCGGTGATCTCGAGCTCGAGCCGGCTCGCTGACAGCCCCGACGATGCAAGCGCCGCGATCACCTTGAGCGCCAGCGTGCCGCTGCGGAACTGCACCGGCGAGACGTTGACGGCGAGCCTGACGTGGTCGGGCCAGTTCACGGCTTCCTTGCAGGCCGTCATCAGCACCCACTCGCCGAGCTGGTTGATCAGGCCGGTCTCTTCCGCAATCGGCACGAATTCGGCCGGCGAGATCATGCCGCGCTGTGGATGACGCCAGCGCACCAGCGCCTCGCAGCCGGTGATCTCGTTGCTGCGCAGGTCGACGCAGGGCTGGTAATGCACTTCGAGCCCGCTGCCGGCGGCGATCGTCTGCCGCAACTCCATCTCGAGCTCGCGGCGGGCGCGGGCGTCGGCATCCATCGCCGGCTCGAAGAAGCGGAAGACGCGCCGGCCGGCCGACTTCGCCGCATACATCGCAAGATCGGCGTTCTTCATGATCTGGTCGAGATCGGTGCCGTCCTTCGGCGCCAGCGCGATGCCGATGCTGGCGTCGGTCGTGACCTGGTGGCCGATGCACTGATAGGGCGCGCGGATCACCTCGTAGATGCGCGCGACGAGGTCTGCGACCTCGGCCTCGCTCTTCACCTCGGTCTGCACGATCGCGAACTCGTCGCCGCCGAGGCGAGCGACGAAATCGCCTTCGCCGATCACGCCGCTCAGTGTCCGGGCCACGGACTTGAGAAGCTCGTCGCCGACCATGTGGCCGAGCGAGTCGTTGACGCCCTTGAATTCGTCGATGTCGATATAGAGCACCGCAAGCTGGCTGTCGGGCGTGACATGCGGCAGCTCGCGCCTGATCTCCTCGTGGAACAGCGCGCGGTTCGGCAGGTCGGTGAGCGCATCGTAGTGGGCAAGATGCGTGATGCGCTCCTCGGCGCGGCGGCGCTCGGTGACGTCCTCATGGGTCGCAAGCCAGCCGCCGTCGGCCAGCGGCTCGTTGACGACCTGGATCGAGCGCCCGTCGGGCGTCGTGATCACCATGGTGTTGCGGATACCGACGTCGCGCAGCACGAGATTGACGTAGCGCTCGACGTCGCCCTGGAACGAGCCGGTCCGGTGACGATGCACGATGACGTCGCGGAAGCTGCAGCCGGGCTTGATGATGTCGGCCGACAGCCCGTACATCTCGATATAGCGCCTGTTGCAGATCACCAGGCGCTGCGCGGCGTCGAACAGCAACAGCCCCTGCGTCATGTTGTTGACGGCGGTGTCGAGCCGCAGCTTCTCCAGCGTCAGGCGCTGCTGCTGGGCGCGATGCTGCTGCAACAGCTTGCGCACCACCAGCGTCAGCAGGATCGCGATCGCCAGCACCGAGATGCTGGTCACCGCGATCAGGATGCCGATCTGCTCACGCCAGTTGGCGAGCGCCGCCTCGGTGGTGCTCGTTGCGACGACGACGATCGGGAATTTGGTCAGTGCCCGCGACGACACCAGGCGGTCCTTGCCATCGACCGGGCTGGCCAGCCGCGTCGTGCTCTGCGGCAGCTCGAACACCTGCTGCTGATTGACCGGACCGTTGCGGAAATTCCTCCCGATCAGCTCCTCGACATGGGGATAGCGCGCCAGCAGCGTGCCGTCGCGATGATGCATCGAGATCGCGGCACCGTCGCCGAGCGCCACCGTGGAGAAGAACTTCTCGAAGGCCGCCGGCTCGATGCCGCGGCCGACCACGCCGAGGAATTCGCCATGCGGACCGGTGACCTTGCGGACGATGACGGTGGTCCAGTTTCCGGTGATGCGGCTCACCACCGGCGCGACCTGCATGTCGGGCGAATAGGGGCTCGACTTGAAGATTTGGAAGTAGGGGCGGTCGGCAATGCTGGCCTGCGGCAGCGGCCAGGCACCCGAGCTGTTGATCAGAACGCCGTCGGCGTCGAACACATTGAGGCTGCCGACATTGGACAGCGCGTCCATCTTGGATTTGAGCATCGCATGGATGTCGGCGGCCGACATCCGGCGCTTGTAATTCTCCGGCGTCGCGATTGCATTGTCGCGCATGAACGCGATCAGGTCGCGCTGGACGACTTCGAGATCGTCGAGCTGCTGGTCGAAATGCCGCGCCAGCAGCAGCACGGTGTTCTCGAGCTCACGCTCGCTGTTGTGCAAGGCGCGATCGCGGAAATTCTCCGCCATCAGCGTAGCGCCGATCGCGATCGCGGCCATCAGCACGGCGCCGCCGAGGATCAGCCAGCGGATCGGACCGCTGCCGATCACCGAGGTGATGTTGAACGAGGCGCTGCCGTTTGGATTCATGTGCCGCAATCGCTTCCAGGTGTTTCACCCGGAAGTAGGTTTCGTGCACCCCCGGCCCGCGAAAGTCGTATCCAATCGAAATGGAGCGCGGGTTAGCGAGATTGGTTAACGAATGGTTGATGAGGGCGGCGAGGGGGCAGAGCTCCCGCCGCATTTGCGCTATGGCGCGACGGCTCAGAGTCCGCCTCAGCATCATGCTCGTCGCGATTCCACAGAATTGCCACGCGCCGGAAGTCAGGCAGTGAATGCTTGGGCGGCGCGGCAGTTCGAAGATCAGCCGTCCAGCAGCGCTGCCATCCGATGTCGATCGATGATGCCGGGAGCCGACGCCAACGGCTGGTCATCCAGTTCGGCCAGCTTTGCCGCGACATGCGGTCTGGCGATGACCTCCTGAGGCAGTGCAACGCACATCGCGATTTCAAGCATGCCGCGAAACACATCGGCGTCGTGGGATGCGGCAGCAAGAAGCCTGGCCATGACCGGATTGGGCGCCGGCATCGGCAAACCTTCGTCCAGCGCGTTCATCTCGGCGACGCGCGCGCGGTCGGCGGCGATCTGGTTTCGATAAAACGGACCGACCTGGCGTTCGGTCTCCGCGTCGTAGTCCCGGGTGAACGCTTCGGGATCATTGATATGCCGGCGCGCGACATCGCGGAGCACCTGCGCGTGCAGAAGACCGACGCTCAAGCCCCGCCCGGCGGACGGGTTCGTGCAGGCCCACGCGTCACCGACAGCGGCGAATCCCGTGACGACGGGCCGGTCGTCGACGACGAACCGCCGGTACCGGTCGAGAACTCCCGCCAGCAAAAGAACTGGCGTGATCGGCTCCCCATCGAGCCAGTGGGCGTGCTGCGGGCACGCGGACACGACGCGATGGAATGTGACCGGATCACGCAAGGCGCGCATCGCCTTGTTTTTCGACGAGGTATACAGAGTGACCGACCACGTGTCGTTGTCTCCGTCCAGCGTCAGGATCGAGACCAGGCCCATCGGCGTGAGTGTGCTGCCCATCCTGCGTGGCCGTTGCCGTCCCGAGAAATAGCGTCCGAAATAGACGAAGTTGCAATCTTCGGCTTCCTCGATCGGACTGCGGCCGCCTGCATTGAGGATCCATTCGCGGGCCGGGCTCCCCCGTCCCATGGCGTCCACGACCAGATTGGCGCGGATCTCTTCGCCAGACATCGTGCGGACCCCGGCGATATGCGGCACCCCTGACATGGCCGATCTGCCCGTGATCAATTCGCGAACCTTTACGCCCCGGCGGATGGTCACGTTCGGCGCCGTTTGCGCCATCGTGGCCACCGCCCATTCGACGGTCGGCCTGCGACCGGCGATGCATCGCATGGCTTCATCGCCCGGACGCGGCGCCCGGTCCGTGATCGTTGGGGAAAGGAATTGACAGTCGAGATAATCCACCCAGACGCATCCGGCGCGAAGCAGGCCGTCCGTGAGCCCTGGCAGTTCACGATCGCTGATCATCCGAAATCGCGAATGGAGGCTATGGGGTTGTCTGAATTGGGCAACCCCGGGGCGTTGCCACGAATCCCAGCCCTCGATGGAGGTCGAAGGTTGATCTTCGGGGTCGGCCTCCAGCACCGTGACGCGGTGGCCGTCGCGGCCAAGCATCATCGCCGCGCACAACCCGATCACGCCGCCGCCGCAAACCAGGATTTTGCTCATGTCTTCTCCCCTTGCTGCCGTGGATGGCTCCGGAGCGCGGGGCGAGCCAAATCCCGACCTTAGCGTTATCAAACGACCGTGGTATTGCCTTTCAGAAAGCCTTGATTTTCGCTTGAGAAGCTTGTGATTTGTATGCGAGCCAAGCTCACCCCTGAGGGGCCTTATGCGCTTCAAGTTCGGCGACTACGTTCTGGATGCGGGGCGACGCGAGCTGCAATGCGGCGTTCAAACAATTTCCATCGAACCGCAGGTCTTCGATCTGCTTCTGTACCTCGTTCGGCAACGTCATCGGATTGTTTCCAAAGATGATCTCGTGACCTCGGTCTGGTGCGGCCGGATCGTCTCGGACTCGACGATAGCCAGCCGCATCAACGCCGCTCGCCGCGCCGTCGGGGATGACGGCGTCAACCAGCGATATATTCGGACAGCCGCGCGGCGTGGAATCCGCTTTGTCGGTGAGGTGCAGCAGGAGGAGACACGAGCAGCCTCAGAACATGCCTCGCCCCGTTTTCCAAGAGGTGCGTCGGGGCCGCCCAAGGAACTTGGATTGCGCGAGGAGATCACGTTCTGCAAATCGGCGGATGGCGTCCATCTTGCCGCGGCGAGCGTTGGCCAAGGTTCTCCCATCGTCAAGACGGCGAGTTGGCTGACCCATATCGAGCATGACTGGCAAATGGAAGTTTCGAGTCCGCTTCTCGCTCAACTGGCTGCCCGGCACAAGCTGGTTCGATACGATCAGCGCGGTAACGGTTTGTCCGACTGGCGCGTCGCCGACTTCTCGTTTGCAGCTCTCATGCAGGACCTTGAGACTGTCGTCGATGCGTTGTCGCTCGAGCGCTTCGCCTTGTTTGGCATATCGCAGGGCGCCGCGGTTGCCATTGCATATGCCGCGCGACATCCCGATCGCGTGGCGCGCCTCATCCTGCACGGTGGATACTCGCGCGGCTTCCGCAAACGGGGCGCTCCGGACCAGATTGCCAGGTGCGAAGCTCTCGCGACTCTGATCCGGGAGGGGTGGGGCAAAGACACCCCGGCATTCCGTCAGGTCTTCACCTCGCTGGTGCATCCAAACGCGACGCAGGAGCAGATGCGCGACTTCAACGAGGTACAGCGCATTTCGACATCGCCGGAAAACGCTGCGGCGCTATTCCTGGCCTTCGGCGACATTGACGTTTCCGAGGCGCTGCAACAAATCGCGGCGCCGACACTCGTCATGCACAGCCGCGACGATGCATTGGTTCCCTTCGATCAAGGTCTGGCACTCGCGCATGCTATTCCGAATGCACGGTTCGTTCCGCTTGAGAGCCGCAATCATATTCTGATTCCAGACGAACCTGCATGGCCCGGTTTTGTCGCCGAGATATGCGATTTCCTCGAGTAGTCGGGCGCCAAAAAATTCAAGCGCCGGCGCGATAGTGCCCGGACTTGCCGCCGATCTTCTCGACGAGGTGGATGCCCTCGACGCGGATGCCGCGGTCGACCGCCTTGACCATGTCATAGATCGTCAGGCATGCGACCGAGACCGCGGTCAGCGCCTCCATTTCGACGCCGGTCGGCCCCGTCACCTTGACGCTGGCGCGGACGATGCAGCCGGGCAGCTTGCGGTCGGGTGTGATGTCGATCGTGACCTTGGTCAGCGCCAGTGGATGGCAGAGCGGGATCAATTCCGAGGTCCGCTTCGCCGCCATGATGCCGGCGATGCGCGCCGTCGCAAGCACGTCGCCCTTCTTGGCCTGGCCGGTTTCGATCAGCGCCAGCGTCGCCTTGCTCATCACGACGCGGCCTTCGGCGACGGCGGTCCGTTCGGTCGCGGGCTTGGCCGAGACGTCGACCATCCGCGCCTCGCCCTTGGCGTCGATATGGGTGAGGGCGGTGCCGGAGCCGGACGGCTCGGCCTTCGTCTTGCCCTTGCTGTTCCGCGCCATTGCGTCAGCGCGTTGCGGTGGCGCGCGGCGCGGCCTGCCGCGTCAGCAAGGCGCGGGTGGCCGCTGTGACGTCCTGCTGCCGCATCAGGCTTTCACCGACCAGGAAGGTCGACATCCCGACCCGTTCGAGCCGGGCGAGATCGTCCGGCGTGAAGATGCCGCTCTCGCCGACCATCAGGCGGTCGCGCGGGATCAGCGGCGCCAGCGCCTCGCTGGTCGCGAGCGTGGTCTCGAAGGTGCGCAGATTGCGGTTGTTGACGCCGATCATCGGCGAGCGAAGTTTCAAGGCACGGTCGAGCTCGGTGCGGTCGTGGATCTCGACCAGCACGTCCATGCCATAGCCGAGCGCGGCGTCCTCGATCTCCCCGGCCGCCGCGTCGTCGAGCGCGGCCATGATGATCAGGATGCAATCGGCGCCATGGGCGCGCGCTTCCGCCACCTGGTAGGTGTCGAACATGAAATCCTTGCGCAGCACCGGCAGGCTGGTCGCCGCGCGGGCCGCGACCATGAAGTCGAGATGGCCCTGGAACGAGGGCGCGTCGGTCAGCACCGACAGGCAGGCCGCGCCGCCGGCCTCATAGGCCTTTGCGAGCACGGGCGGATCGAAGTCGGCCCGGATCAAGCCCTTCGAGGGCGAGGCCTTCTTCACTTCCGCGATCAGCGCGTAGTCGCCGCGCGCATGCTTGTCCTTGACGGCGCGGACGAAGCCGCGCGGGGCCGAGGCCGATTTGGCCTGCGCCTCGACCTCGGCGAGCGGATGGGCGCGCTTCGCGGCGGCGATCTCCTCGCGCTTGTAGGCCTCGATCTTGGTCAGGATGTCCGACATCGCTTAGCGCCTTGCTTAACCGTTCGAAACCGCGAGCAGATGCTTCAGCCGCGCGGCGGCAGCGCCGCTGTCGAGCGACTGCGCGCCGATCGCGACGCCTTCCTTGAGGTCCTTGGCGCGGCCGGCCACGATCAGCGCGGCAGCGGCGTTGAGCAGGGCGACGTCGCGATAGGCGCTCGGCTTGCCCTGCAGCACGCTGGAGAGCGCGATCGCATTGGCATCGGCGTCACCGCCCTTCAGCGCCTCGCCGCCGACGCGGCCGAGGCCGGCATCCTCGGGCGTGACCTCTGATGTCCTGATCTCGCCGTTCTCGAGCGTCGCAACGAAGGTCGGGCCGGTGAGGGTGATCTCGTCGAGGCCGTCGGAGCCATGCACGACCCAGACCTTGTCCGAGCCGAGGTTCTTCAGCACCTGCGCCAGCGGCTGCACCCATTGGCGGGAGAACACGCCGACCATCTGCCGCTTGACGCCGGCCGGGTTCGATAGCGGCCCGAGCAGGTTGAAGATGGTGCGGGTGGCGAGCTCGACCCGGGTCGGACCGACATTCTTCATCGCCGGATGATGCGCGGGCGCGAACATGAAGCCGATGCCGGCTTCCTTGACGCAGCGCCCGACCTGTTCGGGCGTCAAATCGAGCTTGACGCCGAGCGAGGCCAGCACGTCGGCGGCGCCCGAGCGCGACGACAATGCGCGGTTGCCGTGCTTCGCCACGGGCACGCCGGCGCCGGCCACGATGAAGGCCGCGCAGGTCGAGACGTTGACCGAGCCGGAGCCGTCGCCGCCGGTGCCGACGATGTCGACGGCCTCCGCCGGCGCCGTGACCGGCAGCATCTTGCCGCGCATGGCGGTGACGGCGCCGGTGATCTCCTCGACGGTCTCGCCGCGTACTCGCAGCGCCATCAGCAGCCCGCCCATCTGCGAGGGCGTGGCTTCGCCCGACATCATGCTGTCGAAGGCGGACGCCGCCTCTTCACGCGTCAGCGTGGCGCCGGTGGCGACTTTTCCGATGATCGATTTCAGGTCGTCCATTCGCTGGCTCAGGGTCTGTTGTTGGAGCTTGATCGGCGTGCAGCGCGTCGTCGCGCTGTCCCGATCATGCTCAATTATTTGCGCCTGTCACCTGTGCGAAGGCTGCCTGGTTGATGGTCACACCGATATCGGACTCGATCTTCGTGACATATTGCGCGACCTGCTCGTCGCTGAGCGACCGCCGCAGCGCCTCGGTGAGCTGCTTGGCCGCGTCCGACGCGAAGTCGACCGGCGGCACCGTCACGTTGGTGACGCGGAAGACCACCCACTGACTGCCGCCGGCGACGGAAGTCTGTCCATCGCCGTCCTTGGCGGTCCGGAATGCGGCCGCAATCACGCCGGCCGGCACGGCAGGCAGCGAGGCCTCGCGGTTGAAATTCGCCGCGGTTTCGACCTTGACACCGGCAGCGGCGGCTTCGTCGGCGAGCTTGGCGCCGCTGTCGAGCTTCTGGACGATCTCGGTCGCCTTGGCGCGCAGCTTGGTGGAGATCTGGTCTTCGCGCCACTTGGCCTCGACCTGGTCGCGAACCTCGTCGAGGCTGCGCTCGCGCGACGGCGTGATGCCGAGCACGTCGTACCAGACATAGCCGCCGTTGAACTGGATCGGGTCGTTGTCGACGCCGACGTCGCTGCTGAAGGCCTGCGACACCACGTCGAGACCGCGCGGGATATTGGTCGCGACCTGGCCGTTCGGCAGCCGCCCGGAGCGATCGACCGCGTCGATGGTGATCGGCGTCAGCTTCAGCTTCTGTGCGGCTTCGACCACGCTGGCGCCGCCGCCGCGCTCGTCTTCCATCTTGTCGCGCAGGTCGGCGACCTTGGTGCGGGCGCGCTCGGAGGCGATCTCGTTCTTCACCTGCTGGGCGAGGCTCTCATAGCTCGGGGTCGCGCCGGGCTCGACCTTGCCGACCTTGACCAGCGCGACGCCGAAGCGGCCCTGCACCGGCTGGCTGACTTCGCCGGCGGCCAGGGAGAAGGCGGCATCGGCGACGGCCGGATCGAGGATCGCCGACTTCGCGACCAGCCCGAGATTGACATCGGCCAGATTGAGGTTGCGCTCCTTGGCGATGTCGTCAAACGACGCGCCCGACGCAATCCGCCCGCGCGCGGCCTGCGCCTCGCCGGCGTCCGGAAACACGATCTGCGAAACCTCGCGCTTCTCCGGCGTGCTGAGCCGGTCCTTGCGCTCCTCGAAGATCTTCCTGGCGTCCTCATCCGACACCGTTTCCCACTTGCCGATTTCCTCCGGCGTGATGGCGACGAAGGAGATCTTGCGGTATTCGGGCGCGCGGAACTGGGCCTTGTGGTCCTCGAAATAGGCGGCGAGCGCCTCGGGCGAGGGCGGATCGATGGTGCCGGCCTGCGCGGCGCCGAGCGTGATGTAGTCGATCGAACGCTGCTCGTTCTGGAACCGGGTCAGCGCCTCGACCAGCGATTTCGGCGGCTCGATCCCGGACGAGATGGTGCCGGCGATCTGCCGCCTGAGGCCTACGCGGCGCTGCTCGGCGATGTAGCGGCCTTCGGTATAGCCATAGTTGCGGATCACGGCCTGGAAACGCTGCGGGTCGAACTGGTTGTTGAGGCCCTTGAAGTTCGGATCGTTGTAGATCGCGCGCAGCACCTCGGCGTCGGACACGTTGAGGCCCATGCGGCGTGCTTCCTCGTCCATCGCGGCTTCCGCAAGCGTCTGCTGCAGCACCTGGCGGTCAATGCCGAAGGCGCGCGCCTGGTCCGGCGTCAGCGGGCGGCCGAACTGGCGGCCAAGCTGCTGCAGGCGGTCGGTATAGATCTGGCGGAACTGCTCGGCCGAAATCTCGGTCCCGCCCACCTTGGCGAAGGTCGACTGGCCAAACCCCTTGAAAATGTCGGCAATGCCCCAAATTCCGAAACTGACGATCAAAACGCCCATCACCACGGCCATAATCGTCTTGCCGAGCCAGTTTGATGAGGCTTTCCGCATTCCTCGAAGCATGGGTCCAACTTGTTTTACAGGAGGGGAACCGGGTCGTGCCCAATGGGGAGCCGAAAGTCGAGGCTTTTGTCCCGCAGCAGGGCGTCACCGGATTGAAAACCCATCATAAAGTGGCCGAAGCGCCCCCGCAACCTTGGCCGCGCGGGTGGAAGCGTCGCACGGTGTGCGCGAAGCCGTGCTCTGGAAGTCGCCGCCCGGCTCTGGTAGCGCATGGACACGCTTGAACGATGGGAAATCCGACATGACCGACGCCATCCGGCCGCTGATCGCCGGCAACTGGAAAATGAACGGCCTGAAATCCTCTTTTGTCGAGTTCGACGCGATGCTGGCGGGCGCCGGCGATGTCGCCGGGAAGGCTGATCTCCTGGTCTGTCCGCCCGCGACATTGGTCGGGGCGTTCGCCGACAAGGCGCGCGGCTCGAAGGTCGCGGTCGGCGCCCAGGATTGCCATCCCAAGGCATCGGGCGCCCACACCGGCGATCTCTCGGCGGAGATGTTCAAGGATCTCGGCGCGGTTGCGATCATCGTCGGCCATTCCGAGCGGCGCGCCGACCACGGCGAGACCGATGCCTTGATTCGGCAGAAAGCGGAGGCCGTGTGGCGCGCCGGGCTGACCGCGATCGTCTGCATCGGCGAGACACGCGAGCAGCGCGACGCCGGCAAGACGCTCGATGTCTGCGGCACCCAGCTTGCGGGCTCGCTGCCCGACGGCTCGAGCGCGGCCAACCTGGTGGTGGCCTATGAGCCGGTCTGGGCGATCGGCACCGGCCTGACCCCGACGGCCAAGGATGTCGAGGAAGTTCACAGGTTTATCCGAGGTCAGCTCACCGATCGCTTCAAGGGCGAGGGAAACAGGATCAGGATCCTCTACGGCGGCTCGGTCAAGCCGTCGAACGCGGCCGAGCTGATGGCCGTCGCCAATGTCAACGGCGCATTGGTCGGCGGCGCCAGCCTCAAGGCGTCGGACTTTTTGGCGATCGCTGCGGGGTGTTAGGGCTGCCCCTTTCGCACCGAGCTCTCACACCGTCATCCTGAGAGTCTGACTCATAAATCACCCAACCTTAGCTGCAGCCGCGAGTCTGCGGGTCAGGAGCCTGATGTGTGCAATCAGCAGCCAGGCAGCTTCGGTTGCCACCGTCGCCTCGAAGTCCTTGGCGAGGCGGCGGCATCTGCCGAACCAAGCGAATGTGCGTTCAACCACCCACCGCCTCGGCAGAAGCTGGAAGCCTTTGACGCCTTGAGGCCGCTCGACGATCTCGACAGTCCATGGACCGCAGTCTGAGAGCGCGTCGAGGAGTTGATTTCCGCGGTAGACCCGGTC
>NZ_JAGKJL010000043.1:0-73648 GCF_020329495.1 Bradyrhizobium australafricanum
CCAGGTGCCCGGCGTCGCCGGCACCTGGAAGGACCTGACCGACAACGTCAACTTCATGGCATCGAACCTGACCGCGCAGGTCCGCAACATCGCCGACGTCGCGACCGCGATCGCCGGCGGCGATCTCTCGAAGAAGATCACGGTCAACGTGTCGGGCGAGATCCTTCAGCTGAAGGAAACGCTGAACACGATGGTGGACCAGCTCAACGCGTTTGCGTCGGAAGTGACGCGCGTGGCGCGCGAGGTCGGCACCGAAGGCAAGCTCGGCGGCCAGGCCAACGTGCTCGGCGTTGCCGGCACCTGGAAGGATCTGACCGACAACGTCAACTTCATGGCGTCGAACCTGACCGCGCAGGTGCGCAACATCGCCGCCGTGACGACCGCGGTCGCGGGCGGCGACCTCTCCAAGAAGATCACGGTCGACGTGCGCGGCGAAATCCTCGAGCTGAAGGACACCATCAACACGATGGTCGATCAGCTCAACGCCTTCGCCGGCGAGGTGACCCGCGTGGCGCGCGAGGTCGGCACCGAAGGCAAGCTCGGCGGCCAGGCCGAGGTGCGCGGCGTCGCCGGCACCTGGAAGGATCTCACCGACAGCGTCAACTCGATGGCCTCGAACCTGACCGCGCAGGTCCGCAACATCGCTGAGGTCGCGACCGCGGTGGCGAAGGGCGACCTGTCGAAGAAGATCACGGTGAACGTGTCGGGCGAAATCCTTCAGCTGAAGGAAACGCTGAACACGATGGTGGACCAGCTCAACGCCTTCGCCGGCGAGGTGACTCGCGTGGCGCGCGAGGTCGGTACCGACGGCAAGCTCGGCGGCCAGGCCGAGGTGCCCGGCGTCGCCGGCACCTGGAAGGACCTGACGGACAGCGTCAACTCGATGGCCGGCAATCTCACGGCGCAGGTTCGTAACATCGCCGAGGTCGCGACCGCGATCGCCGGCGGCGACCTGTCGCGCAAGATCACGGTCGACGTGCGCGGCGAGATCCTTCAGCTGAAGCAAACGCTGAACACGATGGTCGATCAGCTCAACCGCTTCGCGGGCGAGGTGACGCGCGTGGCGCGCGAGGTCGGCACCGACGGCAGCCTCGGCGGCCAGGCAAACGTGCCCGGCGTCGCCGGCACCTGGAAGGACTTGACCGACAACGTCAACTCGATGGCCGGCAACCTGACAGCGCAGGTCCGCAACATCGCGGAGGTGACGACCGCCGTGGCGCGCGGCGACCTGTCGCGCAAGATCACCGTCGACGTGAAGGGCGAAATCCTCGAGCTCAAGAACACCATCAACACGATGGTGGACCAGCTCAATGCGTTTGCGGGCGAGGTGACGCGCGTGGCGCGCGAGGTCGGCACTGAGGGCAAGCTCGGCGGCCAGGCCGAAGTGCCCGGCGTCGCCGGCACCTGGAAGGATTTGACCGACAACGTCAACTTCATGGCGTCGAACCTGACCGCGCAGGTCCGCAACATCGCCGAAGTCGCGAGCGCGATCGCCGGCGGCGACCTGTCGAAGAAGATCACCGTGGACGTGCGCGGCGAGATCCTGCTGCTCAAGGACACCCTGAACACGATGGTCGAGCAGCTGCGCTCGTTCGCCGCCGAAGTGACGCGCGTGGCGCGCGAGGTCGGCACCGAGGGACGGCTCGGCGGCCAGGCCGTGGTGCCCGGCGTCGGCGGCACCTGGAAGGACCTCACCGACAACGTCAACCTGCTGGCGGCGAACCTGACCACCCAGGTACGCAACATCGCCGAAGTTACCACCGCGGTGGCGCGCGGCGACCTGTCGCGCAAGATCACGGTCGACGTGAAGGGCGAAATCCTCGAGCTCAAGAACACCATCAACACCATGGTCGACCAGCTCAACGCTTTCGCCGGCGAGGTGACGCGCGTGGCGCGCGAGGTCGGCACCGAAGGCAAGCTCGGCGGCCAGGCCGAGGTGCGCGGCGTTGCCGGTACCTGGAAAGACCTCACCGACACCGTCAACGTCATGGCGGTCAACCTGACCGAGCAGGTGCGCGGCATCGTCAAGGTGGTGACCGCGGTCGCCAACGGCGATCTGAAGCAGAACCTGACGGTGAAATCGAAAGGCGAGGTGGCCGCGCTCGCCGACACCATCAACAACATGACCGAGACGCTTGCGACCTTCGCCGAACAGGTCACCAGCGTGGCGCGCGAGGTCGGCGTCGAGGGCCGGCTCGGCGGTCAGGCCAACGTGCCCGGCGCGGCCGGCACCTGGAAGGATCTCACCGGCAACGTCAACCTGCTCGCGGCCAACCTGACCTCGCAGGTGCGCGCGATCGCGGAAGTGGCGACCGCCGTGACCAAGGGCGACCTGACGCGCTCGATCCAGGTCGACGTCCGCGGCGAGGTCGCCGAGCTCAAGGACAACATCAACACGATGATCGGCAACCTCCGTCTCACCACGGAGCGCAACACCGAACAGGACTGGCTGAAGACCAATCTGGCGCGCTTCACCAATATGCTGCAGGGCCAGCGCGATCTTGCGACCGTCGGCCGGCTGCTGCTGACCGAGCTTGCGCCGCTGATCAACGCGCATATGGGTGTGATCTACCAGGTCGACAATCCCGAGAATGCGCAGTTGCGCCTGTTGTCGGCCTATGCCAGCGACAGCAGTAATCCGCATCCGCAGATCGTCCAGTTCGGCGAGGGACTGATCGGCCAATGCGCGCTCGACAAGCGCCAGCGTCTCGTCTCCGAGATTCCCGGCGATGCGGTGCCGATCAATTCGGCCTTGATGCGGATCATGCCGAAGAACCTCGTCGTGTTTCCGGTGCAGTTCGAGAACCAGGTCAAGGCGGTGATCGAGCTGTCCTCGATCTCCTCGTTCACGACCTCGCAGATCACCTTCCTCGAACAGTTGACCGACAGCATCGGCATCGTGCTCAACAGCATCGAGGCAACGATGCAGACCGAGGCGCTGCTCAAGCAGTCGCAACAGCTCGCCGGCGAGTTGCAGACCCAGCAGAAGGAATTGCAGCAGACCAACGATCAGCTGGAGCAGAAGGCCCAGCAGCTTGCCGAACGCAACGTCGACGTCGAGCGCAAGAACCAGGAAATCGAGCAGGCGCGGCGCGCGCTGGAAGAAAAGGCGACCGAGCTGTCGCTGACTTCGAAGTACAAATCCGAATTCCTCGCCAACATGTCGCACGAGTTGCGAACACCGCTGAACTCGATCCTGATCCTGGGCCAGCAGCTCACCGAAAATCCCGACGGCAATCTGACCGGCAAGCAGGTCGAGTTTGCCCGCACCATTCACGGCGCCGGCACCGACCTGTTGAACCTGATCAGCGACATCCTCGATCTCTCCAAGATCGAGTCCGGCACGGTGACGGTCGACGCCGAGGAAATTCTGACATCGAGCCTGCTCGAGACCGTCGGACGGCCGTTCCGGCACGAGGCGGAGAACCGGCATCTCTCGTTCAGCATCGATGTCGACGCCAATCTTGCGCGCAGCATGGTCACCGACTCCAAGCGGCTGCAGCAGGTGCTCAAGAACCTGTTGTCGAATGCGTTCAAGTTCACCGCGGAAGGCGGCGTCAGCCTGACCGTGTCGGCCGCGCTCGGCGGCTGGAGTGTGGAGCATCCGATCCTCAATGCGGCGCCCGCCGTCGTTGCGTTCGAGGTGTCGGATACCGGCATCGGCATTCCACAAGACAAGCAGAAGCTGATCTTCGAGGCGTTCCAGCAAGCCGACGCCGGCACCAGCCGCAAATATGGCGGCACCGGTCTTGGACTGGCGATCAGCCGTGAGCTCGCGGGTCTGCTCGGCGGCGAGATCCATCTGCGCAGTGCGACGGGCAAGGGCTCGACCTTCACGCTCTATCTGCCGCTGAAATATGCCGGCCCTTCGGTGGCACTGCGTCAGCAGGCTCAGCCGATCGCGATGCCGCACACGCCGGCGCCGGCGCTGCAGGTGTCAGGCGCGCAGGAGCGTGTGATCGAGCGGCTTCCCGACGACCGGCTCAATCTCGAGCCCGGCGACACCATCCTGCTGATCGTCGAGGACGATCCGCATTATGCGAGGGTGCTGATCGACCTGGCGCGCGACAAGGGCTTCAAGGTGCTGGTCGCAAGCCGCGGTGCCGAAGCGCTGGATCTGGCCAAGCAGTTCCAGCCGAGCGCGGTGTCGCTCGACGTCTTCCTGCCCGACATGCTGGGCTGGACGGTGCTGAGCCAGCTCAAGCACAATCCGCTGACCCGTCACATTCCGGTTCAGATCATCACGCTCGACGAGGACCGGCAGCACGCGCTGGCGCGCGGCGCGTTCTCATTCGTCAACAAGCCGACGACGACGGAAGGCGTCAGCGCTGCGCTGTCGCAGATCAAGGAATACGCCAGACCCCGCCGCAAGCGCCTGCTGATCGTGGAGGACAATGCGGCTGAGCAGCTCAGCATTACCGAACTGCTCGGGCACGAGGATATCGAGATCGTGACCAGCGGCACGGGGGCAGGAGCGCTCTCGACGATGCGCGCAAACCCGTGCGACTGCGTCGTGCTCGACCTGCGCCTGCCCGACATGAGTGGTTTCGAGGTGCTGGATCAGATCCGCAAGGACGAGACGCTGTCCAATATTCCCGTTGTCGTGTTTACGGGCCGGGAACTTTCAGCGGAAGAAGACGCGGAACTGCATACGATGGCGCGCAGCATCGTCGTCAAGGGCGTAGAGTCGCCGGAGCGTCTGCTCGACGAAACGTCACTGTTCCTGCACCGTGTGATCACGGAATTGCCCGTCGAAAAACAGAGGATGCTGGAGAAGCTCAATAGCTCCGACGAGGATCTTATTGGCAAGACCGCACTGCTGGTCGACGACGATGCCCGCAACATCTTCGCGCTCTCGAGCGTGTTGGAGCGGCGAGGTATGAAGGTGTTGACTGCGACAACCGGTCACGAGGCCATCTCGCTGGTCGAATCCAATCCCAAGATTGCGATCGTGCTGATGGACATCATGATGCCGCAGATGGACGGTTACCAGACCATCGGCGCCATCCGGCAAAACCCCGCCTTCGCGCGGCTGCCGATCATCGCGCTGACCGCGAAGGCGATGAAAGGCGATCGAGAGAAATGCCTGGAGGCAGGCGCGTCCGACTATCTGGCGAAACCCGTGAACACCGAGCAACTGCTGCTGGCGATCCGCATGTGGCTGCACCGCTGATCGGCGATCGAACATGATGGACCACGAAAAGGTAAACATCCTTCTGGTCGATGACCAGCCGGCGAAGCTGCTGGCCTATGAGGTCATCCTGAAGGAGCTCGGCGAGACGCTGGTCGCCGCGTCGTCGGGCCGCGAGGCGCTGGAGTTCCTGCTCAAGAACGAAGTCGCGGTCATCCTGGTCGACGTCTGCATGCCGGAGCTCGATGGCTTCGAGCTCGCGGCGATGATCCGCGACCATCCGCGCTTCCAGAAGACCGCGATGATCTTCATCTCGGCAATCCAGGTCAGCGATATCGACCGGCTCCGCGGCTACGAGATGGGCGCGGTCGACTACGTGCCGGTGCCCGTCGTGCCCGAGGTGCTGCGGGCAAAGATCCGCGTGTTCGCCGAGCTCTACCGCAAGACACGGCAGCTCGAACGCCTCAACGCGGAGCTCGAGGACCGCGTGCGCGCACGCACCGCCGAGCTCGAGCAATCGACCACGCGACTGGTCGAAAGCGAGGCGCGCCGCAGCATGGCGATTGCGGCCGGCAAGATGGGCTCGTGGGACTGGGATTGGGTCAACGGCGACTGGATGTGGGACGAGGGGCAATACAAGATCTTCGGCGTCGACCCGAAATCCTTCAAGCTCACCTCCGACAATATACAGGCGCTGTTTCATCCCGACGATGTCGAGCACCTCCGGCAAGCCTGGACCGGCTTCGGCAAGGGCCAGACGTCCTATGAAACCGAATTCCGCGTCATGCGGCCGGACGGTGAAGTGCGCTGGTGCGTCGGCACAGCCGCGGCCACCAGCGACCGCAACGGCAAGGTGGTACGGGTGAGCGGCGTCACCGTCGACATCACCGATCGCAAGAAGGCCGAGGAGCGGCAGAGCCTGCTGACCCGCGAGGTCGACCATCGCGCCAAGAACGCGCTCGCGCTGGCGCAATCGATCGTGCGGCTGACGCGCGCGCAGAACGTCACCGCCTATGTGCGGGCGGTCGAGGGCCGAATCACGGCGCTGGCACGCGTTCACACCGTGCTGTCGCTGTCGAGCTGGCAGGGCGCCGAAATCCGGCGGCTGGTCACCGAGGAGATCGCGCCGTATTCGGAAGCCGGACAGATCCAGATCGATGGCGAAGAGGTGCAGTTGCAGCCCGCGACCGCGCAGACCTTGGCGCTGGCGCTGCATGAGCTCGTCACCAACTCCGCCAAATACGGTAGCCTGTCGGTGCTGTCGGGCCGGCTTGCGATCACCTGGGAACTGCACGACGAAACGTTGATCCTGGCCTGGGTGGAATCCGGCGGACCTCCCGTGACCAAGCCGAAGCAGAGAGGTTTCGGCACGAGAAGCGTCATCGCCAGCATCGAGACCCAGCTCGGCGGCCGCGCCGACTTCGATTGGCGCACCGAGGGCCTGGTGTGCCGGCTCACGGTTCCGCTCAAGGCGCTGGCCGGAGAGCCCGCGGCCTACCGCGATTTGTCGACGGCCGAGCAGCGCCAGCCCATGGTCAGTTCCAGGGCCGTGTAGCGCATCCCACCCGAACAGGAACCAAGCGCCGGACGCTGCGGTTAACGGGGCTTGATCGCTCCATTCGTGGCTTGAGGTGCTGCCTTGGATGCCCAAACCCGAGAGCGCGGGCCGTCCGGGGAGAAGCCGCGGCAGCCCGAGCGCAATCCCGAGCAAGGATCGCAACCTGACCGCGCATCCTCGCCACAGCAGGAAACCGAGCGCAAGCCATCGATGCGCGACCGGCTGCGCGAGCACTGGCTGCTCGCCACAGTCGGCGCCTGTCTGCTCCTGCTCGCGATCATCGGTGGCGTGAGCTATTGGCTGAACGTGCGTCACTATGAATCGACCGATGACGCGTTCGTGGCCGCACGCAGCTTTGCGGTGGCGGCGAAGGTCGGCGGCTATGTCGTCGAGGTCCCCGTCACCGACAACCAGCACGTCAATGCCGGCGATCTCCTCGCGAGGATCGACGAGCGCGACTACAAGATCGCCGTCGATCAGGCCAGCGCACAGGTCGCGGTCGCAGAGGCCAATATCGCCAATGTCGAGGCCCAGATCGACAGCCAGCAGGAGCAGATCAAGGAAGCCAAGGCGCAGCAGCAACAGGCCGAGGCGCAATTGAAGTTCGCGCGGGAGGAGGCGGAGCGCGCCCAGAACCTCGTCGAAAAGGGCGCGGGCACGGTGCAGCGGCAGCAGCAGACCCGCTCGGATCTCGACGCCCAGCAGGCCAATGCCAGCCGCGCCAGAACGGCAGTGACCGCCGCAGAGCTCGGCGTCAAGACGCTCGAGGCTCAGCTCAAGAGCAGCAAGGCATCGCTGGAGCAGGCACAGGCCCAGCTCGATCAGGCCAAATTGAATTTGCAATATACAAGCATCGTCGCATCGCAATCCGGACGCGTCGTCAAGCTGAGCGGCGCGGTCGGCACCTATGTGGCACCGGCCCAGAGCGTCATGATGCTCGTTCCTGACGAGGTCTGGATCACCGCCAACTACAAGGAAACGCAGCTGACGGACATGCGCCCGGGCCAGCCGGTCGAGATCAGGATCGATGCGTATCCGGGGCGCAAGCTCACTGGCCGCGTGGCTTCGGTTCAGCCGGGCTCGGGCACTGCGTTCAGCCTGCTGCCGGCGGAGAACGCGACCGGCAATTTCGTCAAGGTCGTGCAGCGCGTTCCCGTGAAGATCGTGATCGACAATTGGCCGAATGACCTTCCGATCGGGCCGGGCATGTCGGTCGTGCCCTGGACCAGGGTGCGATGAGCGACGTTGCGGCAGGCGGCGGCGCAGCCTGGTCGCCGGAGCGTTCGGCTGCCGGCGGACATAATCCCTACCTGATTGCCTTCGTCGTCTCGATCGCGACATTCATGGAGGTGCTGGACACCACCATCGCCAACGTTGCCTTGCGCCATATCGCGGGCGGCCTGGCGGTCGGCATCGACGAGAGCACCTATGTCATCACCAGCTATCTGGTCGCCAATGCGATCGTGCTGTCGATCTCGGGCTGGCTTTCGACCGTGATCGGCCGCAAGCGCTTCTACATGATCTGCGTCGGCACCTTCGCGTTCGCGTCCCTGCTGTGCGGGCTTGCCTGGAGCCTGGAGGCGCTGGTTCTGTTCCGGATCATCCAGGGCCTCGGCGGCGGCGGGATGGCGACGAGCGAGCAGGCGATCCTCGCCGACTCCTTTCCGCCGGCCAAGCGTGGCCAGGCGTTCGCGATCTACGGCGTCGCGGTGGTGGTTGCTCCCGTGGTCGGGCCGACGCTCGGCGGCTGGATCACCGATACCTATAGCTGGCACTGGATCTTTCTGATCAACGTGCCGATGGGCTTGCTCTCGCTGTTCCTGGTCGGGACGCTGGTCAAGGAGCCGTCCGGCGCCGAGGAGGAGCGCAAGCAGCTCCTCAAGAACGGTCTGCGCGTCGACTACATCGGCTTCATGCTGGTCGCGATCGGGCTCGGTTCGCTTGAATTCGTGCTCGACGAAGGTCAGCGCAAGGACTGGTTCGAGTCCAACATGATCGTCGGCTTCGCGCTGGCCTCGGCGATTTGCCTGATCGCGCTGATCCCCTGGGAGCTGACGCGCAAGGACCCGATCGTCGATCTCCGCCTGCTGGGACGTCGCCAGTTCGGATCGTGCTTCCTGGTGATGCTGTGCACCGGTGCGGTGCTGATCTCGTCGACGCAGCTCCTGCCGCAGCTGTTGCAGACCGAGCTGAACTATACTGCGCTGCTTGCAGGGCTCGCACTGTCGCCCGGCGGCATCGTCACGCTGATCTTGATGCCGGTGGTCGGCAATCTCGTCAGTCGCGTCCAGCCGAAATATCTGATCGCGATCGGCGGCTGCATCGTGGCATTCTCGATGTGGCACCTGACGGGACTGAACGGCGACATCACCTATGGCTATGCCGCGCTCGCACGCATCTTCCTCTCCGCCGGGCTTCCGTTCCTGTTTCTGCCGGTCACGACGGCTTCATATGACGGCGTGCCGCCGGACAAGACCAACCAGGCCTCGGCACTGATCAACGTGGCGCGCAATATCGGCGGGTCGATGGGCGTCGCACTCGCCCAGACCGCACTGGCGCAACGCCAGCAATTCCACCAGAGCCGGCTGATCGAGCATGCCGCGCCGTCCGATCTCGGGTATCAGCAGACCATCGACACGATGACGCGCTTCTTTCAGGCGCAGGGGTCGAACGCATCGGACGCCGCGTCCCAGGCGGTCGCCTGGGTCGGCCAGACCTTGCAGCGGCAGGTCGACCTGCTCGCCTATATCGACGTGTTCTGGATGCTCTCGATCATCGGGCTCGTGATGATTCCGCTGGCGCTGATCATCAAACCGGTCGATCTGACGGCGCCGCCCAAGGGACATTAAAGCAGACGACATTGTGAACGCGGGAGCGGCCGAACCGCGCTATGAACGGCGTGGTCGAAGGGAAATCGCGCGAGGAGCATATGCCCAGGACGAGTCTTGCCGGTGCGGGTCTGTCGGCCGTCTTCCTCGCGGCGATCAGCATCACGCGGTCCGGCGCCGAGCCCGTGCTGAAAGGCGCGGAAGCCTTCGGCGACTGGCAACGCGACAAGCCGGGCACGGTGCGCCTGATCACGCCGCAGGACTTACCCAAGCCCGGGGCAACGGCGTCGAGCAGCAAGTTTCCGCGCGTCATGCCGAGACCTGCATCGGCCACGCCGCAGGTGCCGGCAGGGTTCAAGGTCGAACTGTTTGCGAGCGGGCTCAGCGGCCCGCGGATCATCCGGACCGCGCCCAATGGCGATATCTTCGTGGTGGAAACCGGCTCCGGCCGCATTCGTATCCTGCGCAGCGCCGACGGCGCCACCAGGCCTGCGACCAATGAAGTCTACGCAACCGGCCTGAACCAGCCGTTCGGCATCGCGTTCTTTCCGAGCGGTGACAATCCGCAATGGCTCTATGTCGCCAACACCGACAGCGTCGTGCGCTTTGCCTACCGTAACGGCGATCTCAAGGCGTCGGGAAAACCCGAGACGATCGTCGCCCGGCTGCCGCCCGGCTACGGCCATTCCACGCGTGATATCGTGTTCACGCCGGACGACAAGCGGATGCTGGTGTCGGTCGGCTCCGCCGGCAACGCAGGCGAGGGGCTGGGTCGCCCGCCGAAGGGCATCGAGGCCTGGAGCCGCGACCATGCGCTCGGCGCTGCATGGGGCGACGAGACCGATCGCGCCGCCGTGCTCGCCTTCGATCCTGATGGCAAGAACCAGAAGCTGTTTGCCACGGGGATCCGCAACTGCGTCGGACTTGCGATCCAGCCCGGAAGCGGCACGCCGTGGTGCTCGACCAACGAGCGCGATGGCCGCGGCGACAATCTTGTGCCCGACTATGTGACACGGGTCCGCGAAGGCGCGTTCTACGGCTGGCCCTGGTACTACATCGGCGGCAACGAAGACCCCGCGCATGCCGGCGCGCGGCCCGACCTGAAGGACAAGGTGACGGTCCCTGACGTGCTGTTGCAGGCCCACTCGGCGTCGCTCGGCCTGACCTTCTACACCGGCAGCAGTTTTCCGCCGGAATATCGCGGCGATGCGTTTGCCGCCGAACACGGCTCGTGGAATCGGTCGAAGCGCACCGGCTACAAAGTCATTCGCATCAGGCTGAAGGACGGCGTGCCGACCGGCGAGTACGAGGATTTCGTCACGGGCTTCGTCATCGGCGACAATGAGGTCTGGGGCCGTCCGGTCGGTGTGACGGTCGCGCGCGACGGCGCACTGCTGGTCTCCGAAGACGGCAACGGCACGATCTGGCGTGTCAGCCGCGACTAGCGCTGCAAGCGGCGCACGCTAGCCGAGCCCGTCCTTGAGGCCATACTCCTCGTAGATGGTCAGGGGATCGGTGTCGGGAAACAACCGGCACTTGGCCTGCGCAAGATGTAGCGTGACGGCGCCGGCCTCACATCTGGCGGTCAGGATTTTTCGGACATCCTCCATATGCGCGCGCGGCTGATGCTTTGACGGCAGCTGTTCGAGCGCCACCAGCGCTGTGGCCAGGGCCTCCGTGACCACCCATTCGTCGTGTCCGGTAATTCCCTTTCGCGGCATCGCCACACCCTCCGTAGCACCGGCTGCGACATTGTAGCGCGAGATGGGTGGGGGCTGTCATCAGCCAACATGGCAGGGCAGCGGGGAACCGGTTCGCGTGGCCCTGCCACGATGCGCCGCAGGGAACCGGCGTGGCCGCGCGCGGAAGCAATGATTAGAACCACGAGGCTCGCTTCTTCGTCCCCGGTCAGTCCACCCAAATGTTCGCTCCCTATCTCTCGGCCTGGAGTCTTGTGCCCGACGGCGACCCGATCGTGACGCACGCCGCACGGTTGCTACCGGTGCGCCGGCATGGGGAGCCGGCCATGCTCAAGCTCTCGCACGAGCCGGACGAACGCCTCGGTGCCGTCGTGATGGAGTGGTGGGACGGCGAAGGTGCGGCGCGGGTTCTTGCTCGTGACGGCGACGCCCTTCTGCTCGAGAGGGCGACGGGATCGGCTTCGCTCAGCGACATGGCGCGAACCGGCCGGGACGACGAGGCCTGCAGGATTCTCTGTGCAACGGCTGATCGGCTTCACGCCGAGAGAGCGAAGCCGCGGCCGGATCTGACGCCGCTGACGCACTGGTTTCGTGAGTTGTGGCCCGCGGCGAGAGCGCATGGCGGCATTCTGAACCGATCGGCGGAAGTTGCCGAAGCTCTGCTGGGCAGTCAGCGTGAGATCGTGGTCCTGCATGGCGACCTGCACCATGACAATGTGCTCGACTTCGGCGCGCGCGGCTGGCTTGCGATCGATCCGAAGCATCTTGTCGGCGAGCGCGGCTTCGACTTCGCCAACATCTTCACCAATCCGGATCTTGCGGATCCGACACAGCCGGTCGCGACCGAACCCGGACGCTTTGCGCGGCGGCTCGACATCGTCGTGAAAGCAGCACGGCTCGATCGCCAGCGCCTGCTGTCATGGATCGTGGCCTGGACCGGCTTGTCGGCTGCATGGTTTCTGGGGGACGGCGATCCGCTCGCCGAAATCGACCTTACGATCGCACAGTTCGCCGCCGCTGAACTCGACCAAATGGCGTAGGGCGCGCAGCGACTACGCCGCCGCGGCGCTGGCTCCACTCAGCGACACGCTCAAAATCCGCCACTTCGAGATATCGAAGAAATAGGCGGCCTTGATGCGCGCGGAAGCGGGGTCCGGCGCCTGAATCGCCGTGTGGAATTGCCGCGTCCCATCGCTCAGCGAAATCCGGAATGTCTGCATTGGTCGAACCTCCACGCGCGGATGCTGCGGCACGGAGAGTTAACATCCAGTTGCTGTTGACGGCGCGCGACACGCTCGCTCCTCACTCAGGTGAAGCCGGCGGCAGCCGCACCATCGTGTCCTCTGCGCCAACGACGCGTCCATCCTGCGCGCGCAATTCGAGCCGTCGCACCGGCAGCCCGTTCTTGCGGTCGACCAGCAGCACATGCGCCTCATCGGGTTCAAAGAAGAAATCCTCACCCCACTGGCGGAGCGCAACGAGGAGGGGAAAGAGGCCGCGTCCCTTTTCGGTCAGCACACATTCCTGGTAGGGGCTGCCGTCGCTTGCGGGCACCGTCTCCATGATGCCGTGCGCCAGAAGATTGCGGAGCCGGGCCGAGAGGATGTTCTTGGCAAGCCCGAGGCTCTTCTGAAACTCGCCGAAGCGGCGCAGCCCGTCGAACGCATCGCGGACAATCAGCAACGACCACCAGTCGCCGATCGCATCCAGCGGCCGGGCGACGCCGCACATCGAGTCCCTGTGGCTCACTCGCTTGGCCATCGTGATCCTCAACACTCATTCCGCGGCCGGAAAACCACCCGATCGTGGGTTCGATATATTGGTTGCAAAGTAAAACCTCAAGCGATACACGATGGTTTCAAATTGAAACCTCCTGAGGTGCGCCATGATCCAAGCCGACGCCGCGTTCGACGGCACCTTTCCATTCGCACCGCATTTCAGCGCGGCGCCGGGCTTTCAGATGCATTATGTCGACGAAGGTCCGCGGGACGGCGAGGTGGTGCTTTGCCTGCACGGCGAACCAAGCTGGGGCTAGCTGTTCCGCCACCTCGTGCCGGGCCTCAGTGCGACGCACCGGGTGGTCGTTCCGGATCACATGGGTTTTGGCAAGAGCGCGACGCCGGCGCATCGCAGCTATTGGCTGCAGGACCATGTCGACAATCTCGAAGCGCTGGTCCGCGCGCTCGATCTCACCGACATCACGCTCGTCATGCATGATTTCGGCGGCCCGGTCGGCATGGGGCTGGCGGCCCGTCATCCGGGCCGGATCCGCCGCATCGTCTCCGCCAATGGGCCAACGCCGTTCGGGCAGAGCGATCTGTTCGATCGCGTCGCCGCCAACGCGCAGGTCTCGCCGTGGTTTCAATGGATCGCAAAGGCCGATGCGAGTGGCGACCTCGAGCCGGTTCTCGGACAGCTCGGCTTCAACATTTTGAGCACGCTGAAGCTCAACGGATTCGAGAACAACGCCGTCATCACGGACACCTGGCTCGCCGCCTACGGCGCGCACTTCGCCCGTCCGGCGGACTGCCTCGGTGCGATCGGCTGGGCCAAGGGCTTTGCGACCGGCGCGCATCAATTCCAGACGCCCGATCCCGCCGCCGACCGCTTGATCCGCAGCAAGCCTGCGCTCGCGATCTGGGGCGAGGCGGACCGCACGCTGCGCGCGGAGCATTTCCTGCCGCTGTTTTCCGCAATCTTCCCGACGGCGCCGGTCAGGCGCCTTGCCGGCGTCGGGCATTACTGCTTCGAGGATGCGCCTGAGGAAATCACCGGCTTGATCGCGGAGTTCATCCAACAAACGTGACTGCGCGTCACATCGTGCATTCCGCCGAGATCGCAGCCTCAAGTGCCGGCACCCAGGCCTTGTAGGCGGCCGCGGTGAAATGAATACCGTCGGCCATTTTCGCGCCGGGCGGCAGATGCGCATCGATGAACCGAACGCCACGCGCAACTGCGGCGGCTTCGATCGCCCGGTTGGTCGATTCGTCAGCTGCGACGGCGATGGCCACCAATGGCCGCGTCGACAGCGACTTGACGGTCTCGATAAGGTTGGTGAAGTCGCGTTGCGCCGTTGGCGATCCGGTGTCGTTGGCGCCGACCGCGAGGACGAGCAAGAACGCGCCCTGGTCCTGCAGCACGCGCCCGGCGAGCTGCTTTGCCTCCGCGATGGTCTGACCGCCAACGCCGGCATTGACGACCGGACGTCCGCAGAGCTGCCGGGGCAGCGGAGCCATTTCGGTGATGCTGTCGCCAAGCACGACGATCGGCGCCGGCGCATCGGCGAGCGCAGCGCGTATCATGAATTCGCGCACCGCGGCATGATCGTGAAAGGCGTGCTGAGACACTTCGCCGAAGCGGTTGCGCATCCTCTGCAGCTCCGCAAAGGAAGCGACAAAACCAATCAGAAAAGTAACGGCCAAAACCCAAGGTAGTGCGCGACGCATTGCTCCTCAGAGCTATCATCGCGGCTCCAGCCCGAGCAATATTCAGAAACAACCGCACAACGCCGGAGCGATCACTTTCTGCGGATCACGTCCTGCGGGAGGTTACTGGATACGGCGGCGCGCAACCCGTTACCTTCGTTGCGGCCATCTGGTGGTTGGCTATCGCGGCCGCTTTGGTCTCAGCTCCGAACCCGGCTGGACAGCGCCCAATCGAAAGCAATGGCGGAAGGGGTGGGATTCGAACCCACGGTACCCTTGCGGGCACGCCGGTTTTCAAGACCGGTGCCTTAAACCACTCGGCCACCCTTCCAAAGCTTGAAATCTTTGGCTTTTTAGCCCCAGCAGAGAGAACAAAACCTGCACTTTGCTAACCGGATGCTAACCTGCGGGTCCGTGTACTATGCTTCGCCCAGATTTGCCAAGGCGGTGTTGATCGCATCCGCTGCCTTCTCGTCCTTGTTCCGGAAGAGGTGGGCATAAACCTTCAGCGTGATATTCGGATTGGCGTGGCCGAGCCGCTTGCTGATGGTGACGATATCCACCCCGGCATCGATGAGCTGAGAGGCGTGGGTGTGCCTCAGGGCGTGGAACACCACGTCAGGCATGCCGATCGAGGCGGCGCAGTCCGCCCATTCGGAGCTGAAGGCGCGCGGCCCCCGCGGGTTGCCATCAATGTCGGCGAAAACAAAGTCGTCATCCGAGAGCTTGCCAAGGCCAAGCTTCATTCGAAGCTCGAGCTGGGCCCGGCGGTGCTCGCGAAGAGCATCCACAACGATTTCCGGTAGTGAGACATGGCGCCGCCCGGCCTTTGTCTTTGGCTTCTTTACGCGGATGCCGTGCTTTCTGGTCTCCTCAAGGCTCTCGCAGATTTCCCAAGTCTTCCGCTCCAGATTCAAATAGCGCCACCGCATGGCCAGGAGTTCGCTACGACGCGCGCCGGTGAACAGGGCCGTGATGGCCTTCGGATACATTGAGCGCCCCGAAAGCTTTCCCAGCAATTCCTTGATGCGGTCCTGCTCGACGATGACGACTTCCTCGTCATCTGGGGTAGGGGGCTGCTGCGTCGTCGCGACGTTCCTCATCACGAGATCGAACTTGGAGGCGTCCTTCAACGCCTTGGACAGCACGCGGTGCGCGTGACCGATGGTGCGATTGCTCAATCCGCCTTTGCCGTCTTTGCGGCCCGCGCTGGCGAGGCGATTGTGCCAGTTCTCAATCTCGATAGCCGTCAGCTTCTGCAGAGTGACGCCGCCGATGTAGGGTACGATCTGATTATTGATCAGCTCGGCGTAACGCTCCGCCGTTTTCGCGCCGATCTTCTTTGATGTCTCCCACTGCTCGAGCCGGGCTTTCAGGTGGTCGGCCAAGGTCAGCTTTGAGGGCTCGACGTAAGATCCTTCCTTGAGGCCGGCGACTAGCCGCGCACATTCCGCCTGCGCCTGCCGCTTGGTGCCTTTGTACGAGTGCCACTTCAGCTTGCGGCTTTTGCCGGTGCCGAGGCTGAGGACAATGGCCCAATGGCCAGGCGAGCGTTCGCGAATATGGCCCTTCATTTCTGCTCTCCCTTCGGCGGAACAAGCGTCTTGTAGAAGTCCGACATTTCTTCACGCACGATCTCGCGAATTTCTTGTTTGCGAAAAGACCCCTCCAAGCGCGCGATAATCTCGGCATTCATGGATTGAGCGTTTCGCTCCGCAGCCTTTTCGAGCTTGCGCCGAAGGTCTTCGCTGAAGCGCAATTTCAGCTGAACTGTCTCTGTAGGTTTGCGTACCACCGATTTGCTCCCTGCGAACTGGTACAGGATGGCACGTAATGGGTGGGGCCGCAAGTGACCCCACAGAAATATTTGGGGTCAATTGTGACCCCCCTTGACGGAATCACCTCAAATCACATCTTCTGGTCGTGGGGTCGAATGTGACCCCAACCGACAGGAGAAGAAAAGTGGAAGCTGAGAAGCTGACGATCAGCGTACCGGAGGCCGGCAAGCGATATTTTGGGCTTTGCAGGAATTCGGCTTACGCCGCTGCCGAGCGCGGCGATATCCCCACGATCAGGATCGGCCGACTGTTGAGGGTGCCCGTAAAGGCCTTGGAGCAGATGCTGGAACAGCCCCGCAAGACGGAGGCTGCATAAGCTATGGCCTCAAAAACAGAGAAGGCCGGCGCTGTGGGCACAGCAGCCGACCTTCGGAAGTCTGTTCTGGCGAACAGCTCCGAAAATAGCCTCGACGCCCTGCGGGCGCAATACCTCGCCGAAATCTTCGGGCTGCCAGCCAACACGGCGCAGGTGGTTGCTGAGTTGGCATTCGGGGAGGCGCGCGCATGAGCGAACCAATCACCGTTTGCCTTGCCGGCATCCCTCAGGGCAAGGGCAGGGCTCGAGCATTCGTCCGCGGCGGCCATGTCGGCCACTACACCCCCGAAAAGACGCGCTCCTATGAGGGCATGATCCGGACGGCGGCGATGCAGGAGCTGGGCACGCGATCGGCCTTTGACGAGCCGCTGGAGTTTGTGCTGCGCGCCGTGTTTCCGGTACCTGCGTCTTGGTCGGAGCGGAAGCGCCGGCAGGCCATCACCGGCGACATCAAGCCCGGCAAAAAGCCGGACCTGGATAACATCGCGAAGGCCTGGAATGACGCACTCAACGGTGTGGTCTATCGCGACGACAGCCTGATTTGCCGGATGACGCTGGACAAGCGTTACGGACCGCAGCCGCTCGTTGTCTGCACTGTGCGACCGATCGTCATTGAACGGCCTCTCTACCAGCCAGAGGAGGCCCAGCGATGAACCATCGCCTTATGGTCTCCGATCCGGCCATCCGGAAACAGCTGCAGCTCGCCGGTCTGCGGTTCATGGCAAGTCGCGCGGAATGGCTTCAATGCGAGGCCCGCATAATTTTCCGCCAACTCCAACACGACAAGATCACATCCGCCCAAGTTGACGCCAGGCTTGAAGAGCTGGGCGCCTTGGATCTCGTTTATCCCGAACTGATGAGGGATGCATAAAATGGCTATCTCTTTCGAGACTGAAGACGCTTGCACAGTGTTCCTGCCGGAAACGGCGACCATGCTTCTCGACCCGCAAAAGGCCCGAGAGGCACTTGAACGTGACCGTGCTTATAGTCGGTCGCATTTGTACCCCCTGTTCGATGCCACGGCGCGCTTCGCGTGCTCGCTTCTGATGGCGCCACAAGGGTGCAACGAATTCTATCTGCCGCGCGGCCCGTGGATCATTTCAATCGGCGATGATTTTCACTTCGCTTGGGGGCCGAAGGCATTTCCACAGGCATCGCTTGATGCTGCAATCAGAGCCGCCGATCATGCGGTCCTGATCACCAGCGGGCCTGATCCTTATCCCTATCGGGTGGCCGCTACTGTCGCGGTTCGCGATCGAAAGAATGCGCTCCTCATCGAAACCCGACCAAACCAGAAAGATCATTGGAAACGTCGCATCGAGCACATCCGCGATGCAGACGAATTTGCGACCGATTTGCCGATTACCTACTGTTTGCCATTTCCTGAGACCAAGGGGGCAGCATGAAAGCTGTCTCTCCTGTCTTCCAGGCACTGCAGGCTGCGGCGAACGGCTTTCGAGTGCTGCCGGCGGATGCTCTTACGGGCAAGCCGCTGGTGGACCTTGGTAAGGCCAGCACAGACCCGGAAACCATCCGCCAATGGTGGGTCGAACATCCTACAGCTCATGCCGCGGCAATACCGCCCAAGCCGAAGGAGCTCAAGGCTACACCGTTTGTCTGGCGAGACCCCAGGACGATCCCCCCGCGGGAATTTGTCTACGGCAAGCATCTGATCCGCAAATTCGCTTCAGCCAAGTTTGCAGCCGGCGCAACCGGAAAATCAGCCCTCGCGCTCGTGGAAGCGATTGCGATGGCCACTGGACGAGCCTTGCTCGGCATAGCGCCGCGCAAGCGTTGCCATGTCTGGTACTGGAACGGGGAAGATCCGCGGGAGGAAACTGAGCGGCGCATTGCTGCGATTTGCCTGCATTACGGCATCACCTCCGAGGAATTGGAGGGATGGCTGTTCATCGACAGCGGGAGAGAGCAGGAAATCGTCATTGCCAAGCAGAACCCCAAGTCAGGAGCGGCTATCACCGAGCCAATCGTTAAGTCACTCGTCAACGCGATCCTCGACAATGAAATTGACGTGTTGATGATCGACCCGTTCGTTTCCTGCCACCGGGTTACTGAGAACGACACGATGGCAATGGAACTCGTCGCAAAGAAGTGGACCGCAATTGCCGATGAGACCAACACAGCGATTGAGCTGATCCACCACACCCGCAAGACCGGCGGCGCCGAAGCCACGGTAGAGGATGGTCGTGGTGCCGTTGCATTGCTCAATGCGGTCAGATCGGCGCAGGTCTTGAACAAGATGACAAAGGAAGACGGCATCAAGGCCGGCGTCGCCAACTATCGCGAGTACTTCAATATCGAGAACGGAAAGCCAAACCTTGCTCCGCCTCCCGAAGGTAAAGACTGGTATCGCATAGTCTCCATCTCACTGGATAACGGCAGCACGTTCGTTCCCGAGGGTGATAACGTGGGCGTCGTTACTTCTTGGAAATGGCCCGATCCCTTGGATGGCATTTCCGGCGCTGACTTTGAAGCCGCAGCCCAATCCATCCGCGCTGGCCGATGGCGCGAAAACCCCCAGGCGAAGGACTGGGTAGGCTGGCCGATCGCCAAGGTGCTCGGCCTCGACCTCCACGGGAACAAGGCCGACAAGGCCAAGGTCGCCGGTCTCATCAAGATTTGGATCAGCTCCGGCAATCTGACCGTCGTCGAAGAAATGGACGAAAAACGCATGCCGCGGAAGTACGTGCAGGTGGTCGATGAAGACTGATTTGCCACACCTCACTTCCTCGCCAGAAATCTGCCACGCCACACCCCACACCCCTATAGGGGGTGGTGGTGTGGCAGGCATTGTGCCGAACTTGCCGAACCTTTGCCAAACCTCTGGTGTGGCAGGTGGGGCAACGTCTGTGTGAGGGTCTAGGACATGGCGAAAGATGGGCCACCAGCGGCCGGGCCAAGCGGCGCGCGTGGCGCGGCTGTCCCCTTGCGCGGGGCTGGTCGCATTCAGCGGCGCGTCTGGAGAGCCTTCATGGCACAGCCTGGTGCTGAGCTGTGCACAGCGGATTTGGCGCGGTGGTGTTACCCAAGGCTGGAAGGCAAGCCGCTCCACAAGCATCGCAAGGCGATCGTCAGGGCTGCGCGTCGCGTGGCGGAGAGAGTTCGGCGTGATCGGCCTGGAGGGGTCGTTTTCAGGGCTTTGGTTAGCTTTCCCGTTAGCAAACGGCTTGGTGATGGAAGCCAACCAATTGACGAGACTCAACAATAACGGATTTCAGCACCGGTTATCTCATTCGGTGGCCGCAAAAGCTGGCACTCGCGTTGCAATCCAGTCCTTGCTGGGATTGCCAGTCCCCAGATTGAAACAGGGCGCCGCCGGGACGAGATATTTCGAGCCCGACGGCGTATCTTTCTGGGACGGTCAGAACAGCATGCCGGCACCGATCGAGGCCAGCCACCGGGCTATCAGGATGGCGTATCGGGCCGCCCTAAGCCGCAGCCGCGGCACCAGCGCGCGGATCAGGCGCATATCGACATCCATGCAATGCTGCGCCGTAGGCAGGCCATGGTCCGTTCGCGGTGCTGCTCCCAATCGGGCACGTCCCGCCAAGCCTTGTCTGGCAGGTCCACCAGATAGTCCAACTGGCGCTGGCAATCGGTGACGGCTGGCTGACTGGCCAGGATCACGGCGTACAGGGTGTTGGCAGTCTGGGCGTGCCGATGGGCCGATATCGCCGCCGCGACATCCACATTCACGGGAACCATGCCGCGAGCGCAGCACTGTACGATCTCCGGGACGGTCTGAGCTGCCTTCATGCCAGCGCCCCTTCCTGCCAGTCCTGGGTGCCGACCTGCTCGAGCAGGCCATCCAAGTCACCAATACCGCTGTCGTTGTCCTCCTCGAGATCGTCATCGCCACCCGCCGCCCAATGGGTCTGGGCGACCCGCTCAAGGCTTCCAAGGCCGGGCTCGGCATCGCCGGTTTCTTCGTCGTCCGCATCGTCGAGCTCGCGCTCGGTCATCACATAGGGGTCGCTGGCATCGAGGAGGGCGATCAGCCGCTCGATTTCAGCGGATGCCTCCTTCCTGAGTCTGGCGAGGGCGTGGAGAGTCGTTTCCCGCTCCCGCTGTTGGATAGCGAGGCCTGATAAAATCTCACCGGCGACTCGCGCTGGCCTTTCTATGGTGGTTTGCATGGTGGTGCTCACTGGTTCAGGCTTGTCACAGCCGTGCCCCGTGGTCGGACGAGGCAGCCGGGGGGTGACAACCAGCCAGTGAGACTGGTCGGACGCTTTTAGGGATTTCTCCCCTGGACAGCACAGTCCGCCCCCGGCCACTTGCCCTCGGAATCCGAATAGGCAATAAGGTTCGGGTCGGAGCCGCACCGCCAAGTGCGTCCGTTGATCACCGGGAAAGCCCCGGTCATCATTCAGCCGTCACCGCTCGACGCCAATCGAGTGGACATGCTGACCAAGCATGAAGCGGCTTATCACTGGTCCGGGTTGTCACACCCACGGACACTCCAACACTGATTTGCTTAAAAATCCATCCCCTTTTGGGGGCGCTTTCGCGCGCGTCCCCCAGTGGATAGCCGGGAGGGCCGGCGATTGTGGCTTGCGATTCGTTTGGCGCGCGGCCAGCATACCGCCTTACCTTAGATTGTATTGGAGGAAAAAGCGAAATGCCCTCGAAACTCGACGAGCATATGGAGCTGGTCGCTAAAGTCGTTGCAAAGTTTATTTCTACCGGACTTCTGAAGCACAACATCGATAGCCGCGGCGCTGACCAGTTTCTGGGCGAGCCGGTTGATAACGAGACGTTTGCCGCAGTTCTTTCGTGGATGCTGAGTGAAGGGTTGATTCACTCCGGTAACGTCAGCAGAACAATCAACGCCGTCGTTTTTATATCGCAAGCGCAGCTAAGCGCGAAGGGGCTTGCGATCGTGCGTCAACCGCTCGGAAATGGTGAGACTATTGAAAAGCGGATTGAGAAGGCCGATGCCGGCGACAAGAAGGATTGGAGCAGCATCGGCGATCTGATCGGTGGTTTTGCAGGTGGCATTATGAAGTCGCTCGGGTCGGCCGGGTGACGCGACCGTTCCGCATTGAATTCGTGATCGCCGCCGTCCTGTTGGCGGGTTGGCTGGTTTATCGCTGGTTGCATTAGGGGCGAAGATGGCGGGGGCTGATCCGGATTGGTTTGCGCGGGGGATGTCCGTCGTGGCGGTGCTCATTTCAGCAGCGCAGTTCGCTTGGTCGCGTTTCGATAAGGGGCGCGACCGCAAGGTTGTTGAACAAGCCAGTCTCCCGCGCATGAGCCTGTACTGGAATCCTCAGATCGATAAGGACGGCTGGTATAGGCTAGTCCTAACGATCCAGGATATTGATCAGGGTTTTCTCTTGGACAGAGCTCGATTGATCAATCCGAGTGGTTCGGTAATTGCGAGTTGGAAAGACGGGAAGCCCGACAGCCAGCGCGCGGCCGAGATCGATTTGAAATGGCGTTTTCTACCGCGCAACCCAGCCGCTCTGCTTCACATTGCAGGAGGGAGCTCGCGGGAGGCGCTTTTATTTCAAACAAACGCTTAGCGTAAGGAAGTGAAGCTCGTTTTTGAGGGGCGGTTTTTGAGCGGCGCCATGAAGTCATTCGAGATCCCTGTCGTAGCTCATCGCGACTAAAGGCTGACGCCCTTACTGGCAGCCCGTGAACCTACGGGGTTGCTCTCCACCAGTGGTTGCGCTTAGTAACAGCCAGGCTGGGGAGGCTTTTTGATGAGAAATTTTGGAATGGTGGCGCTCGCTGCCGCCTTGGGCGGTTGTGCGTCGTCGGCGGCAGACATCACGCCGAACTACGTTTCACCTGTTATGTATCAGTCCTACACGTGCCAACAGCTCGCGCTCGAGGCGCAGGGCGTGTCCGCGCGCGCGGCGGCTTTGTCCGGCGCCCAGGAGAGCCAACGCACGAAGGACACGATCGCGACGACAGCCGCAGTCATCGTCTTCTGGCCCGCGGCGTTCCTGGTTGGCGGCGACAAGCAGACTGCATCTGAGCTCGGTCAGATGAAGGGACAGATGGTCGCGATCGAACAGGCCTCGATCGCTAAGAAGTGCAACATCCAGTTCCAGAACAAGCCGCCCGGACCGACCTAGCCCCACCACAAGGAGCGAGCATGGCGACTGCGACCGATCCGAACCTCCCGGAGAAGCCGGACTTAGGGGCGAGCGGCGCAGACGTGACCGTGGCCGTTCTGCGATCGTTTGTTTCGGTCATCCCCGGCTTTGGTCAAGCTCTTCAAGAGGTCGTTACGGCCATCGTGCCAAACCAGAGGGCCGAACGGGTTGAGAAGTATCTCGTTTTCCTCTCGGGGCAAATTGATCGGCTGCAGATTGCGGCCGACGAAATCAAGCGGCCTGAGAGCGTCGATTTGATCGAGGAGGGCGCCTATCAGGCGGTGCGCGCGCTGACGGATGAGCGGAAACTGCAAATTGCTACAGTCGTCGCAAACGGGCTCGCCAGCGAGGAGCAATCGAAGCTTCGTCAAAAGCGGCTGCTCAAAATACTCGGTGACCTGGACGATCAAGAGCTTCTGATACTGCAGGCCTACGCTGACGATCATGTGCAATCGCGTTTGCAAGATATCCGGCCGCCTCCCGTGGCTATGAGTGCACCTCGTTCGGAGAAGGACAGGTCGGACTTTTACGAATGGTCCAGAGATAACCTGCATCAGCGTGGCTTGATAAAGACCGGGCTTGAGGGGCGCCATAGATCAACCACTTTGACGGTCCTCGGAAGAGCCGTCCTGAGAGCTGCCGATTTGCTGCCGATCGGAGGCCTTCAGGACCGCATCGATAAACAGCGAGGAGAATAAACGATGGCGCCAGAGCAGTCCGCGGCGCTGATCGATTGGGCAAGCAAGCAGGAAGCAATTGCTGCGGTTTGGTTGTTCGGCAGCCGAGCGCGCGGCGATTTTCGGCCTGACAGCGATCACGACATTGCGCTTGAGTTGATGCCGTCCCGCGGGCCGGCGGACGATTGGGCCTTCACGGCGTTCTTCTTCGCTTACGATCGTTGGAAGCAAGACATCCGAGCCATCCTCCAAAATGAGATCAGCTTGGTCTGCTTTCGGGAGGACATGGAGTGTAAGTTTGATCCCAGGGTGTTGAAGATTTGGTCGCGCGCTTGATCTTTCGGCGGCCGTGGCGCGGTAGATTTCCACAACTTCACCGGCTCTCCGTCCCTCATCGTGTCTTGGCGTCCCATTCAGTGCCAATAAGCCGTTGAATTGTCGAATGATTTTCCTTCTTTGGGGATTCATTGGGACGTATATTGTCCGCACCAAATCACGCACCGGTGCGAACCAAGATGCCCGATCAGACGTCCGACCACTTCACCGAGCGAGCCGTTTTCAAGTGCTCACCCGAGCTGCTTGAGGTCATCGACCGCTCGGCGGCAGCCAGCTTCACCACCCGTTCGAACTACCTCCGTGACACGGTCGTGGAGCGACTGCGTAGAGAGGGCGTGATCCACTCCCCGCGTGCGACTGTGGCGGGAGCAGCCTGATGATCATCCATAGCGCCCTTCACGACGAACTCGTCCGAGAGATCGATAGCGGCAGTCCCGAGGAGCGAGTTGCGCTTCTACTGCGGGGGGTTGCGGAGCGCATCCAGGCCGCGAACCTCAACCCTGTGCGGCTTTCGGACCTTACTTCGATCCTTCGCGAGCACCCGGCCAAGCTGACTCGCACAGTCCTCCGGAAAAATCTCACGGTGGCGCTGTGATGATCAGTGGTGCGCATCTATGACCACTCCAATCATCAAAATCAAAGTTCTTCCCAAGCCGGTCATCAAGGGGAAGATGGACGTTCATTTCCCTGCGAACGTGCAGACGAAAAGCTTCCTGACTGTCACCAAGGCAAATGGCACCTATACATTCGGCGTTGACTATTCCGTTCTCACGCCTGGGCCGATTGCTGATCCAACCAGGGCATTCATAGCCATCCAGGACGAGACCAGCGGCGTTTACCGCACGGTGTCGTTGGCGTCGTTTGTGACGAGCGGTCTCGATGCCGATCTGCAGGCTATCGCGGCGCTCACCGGAACGGGGCTTCTTCGGCGCACAGGAACCGCTACTTGGACGCTGGGCACGCCGGTTGCCAATTCCGAGCTTGCCACGATGGCCAACAACACGTTCAAGGGGAACGTGTCTGGCGCTACGGCGGCTCCGTCTGATCTTACGCCTACTCAGGTCACGGCTGCGCTGCCAGTTGCAACGACTTCGGCGAAAGGATTGGCGCCTGTCCTTCCGAATAATGCCACACTGTATCTCGACGGAACGGGAAATTATACTTCGCCCGGAAGCGGCGGAGGCCTATCTCCTGAAGAGCGGGCGTACTGGAACGACCGAGCGGCGCTACTTGACCCGGCCGCTTACGTCTTTTGGAAGGGCCTAAATTTCTCCGTCACAGTGCCAGCCGGCGAGATGTTCTATGTCGTCAACGCCTGGGCGACGAAAATCCAAGGTTCTAATCAATGGTATCATCGCGATATCGGCACCGACGAATGCTTTCCGGTGCCGCCCGGCACCACGATTTCGTCAAACGGGCTGGCGGACAGCTTTCTTTATGTATGCCGCCCGGCGCTTGTCACGGGCGATCCAGCGTATGCGGACCCGAAGGGTCTCTATTACACTCGGCTTAATGCGCTCCGGAGCATTGCGCTTTCGCAGGTTTCTGCGAGCCAAGCAGCTGGCGCCGCGGCCGGAACCAGCGCAACGACGTTTTTCCCGCCTGACTTCAATGACGGGATGCTGGCGCAAGTTTCCGTGATGGATAGCGCTTGGTGCATCCTGCTCGACGCGCTGGGCCGCGGTGCGCTGAATACGTGCATCGAAATTTCCGATCTACATCAATTCAGGCCCACCAAGACGTTGTTGACGCCGTTCCGGCGCGCGGCGTTTCCAAGCATTCAGTGTGTGGGAGGTTCTGTAAGCGGAAACGCTACGGACACCATCGTCGGGGGCTCCGGGGTTGTGAGCTATTACAAGCTCCCCGACACTTTCCGGACGCAAAGCCCACTGAACGCATATCGTGCTGCCGTTCTGGCTGACAATCCGAAGATTTATTACACGTTCGACGAAGTGAGCGGAACAACGGTCACTGACGCTGGTTCGGCCGGGCTGAATGGGACCTATCTCGGAACGCCTGTGTTGGGCCTCCCTGGGGCGACCGCAGACGGCCGCTATGGGGTTTGCTTCAACAACTCTGCTGATGCGGTCTCCATCCCGGCGAGCACGAACTTCGATTTCGCTGGCGGCGACTTCACCTATGAGGCCTGGGTCAAATTCGATGCGCTGCCGACCCCTTCTGCGGGATATGATCCGTGGATCGTAAACGCTTTCCGGATCTCGGGGGGCGACGGCGCATTTCAATCGACGCTGCTCGGCGTGTCCAACAACAAATTCAATCTCCTGGTGACCATTACCGGCGGGACCACGCTTTCGGTTAGCAGCTCGATCAGCCTCGGGCTCGCGCAATATTATCATGTCATCGCCGGTCGGAGCGGGGGAAACTTGTTCATTCGGGTGGTCGGCAAGGAGACGCGGCAGACGATCGCGATTTCCAGCAACATCATCCCGCGCGGTTCAAATGCGGTGTGGCTTGGTGTCGGCAACACAGGCGGGAGCAATGTGACGCCATTAACGGGGCGTATCGATGAATTCGCCCTCTACAATTCCGCGCTGTCAGATGCGCGCGCGGATGCTCATCACGCGGCAACGTTGGGGTGGGGGTAACGATGTCTTTCAATCGGGAACAGAACCCGGCGCGGCTGGTGTTTCTGGCAACGGGCTCAGATACCTCGCTAGCTGGAGCGGGAACGGTTCTCTATCAGCCGTTGCCGGCGGGGCAGTAAATCACATGTATACCGAAACTCTAAAGAGGTTCTCCATGTCGTCGACCACCTACCGAGATAATCTCAGGCAGTACGCGTTCGATAAGCGTCACCCCGAATGGGCTGACAAGCTTCGCGATGCTAACCTTGCGATCGGGTACGCAAAGAGGATGGCTTCCGCGGGCAAGCTGACGCAAAAGGAATTAAAGGATTATGAGGCTCATCTCTGGCACGAGATGCTCGACAATATGCCGATGGAGATCTTTTCGGATATGCAAGCCGATGGCTCGCTGAGCGATCTTGAGGCTCTGGCGCGCGGGTATGATGACGACCGCGATTCTAACGATGTCGTCGAGGGACGGAAGGCCACCGAGCGAAAGGTCAAAGCGGCAGCGCTCGAGGAAAAATGGCTGGACGGTACGATCGACGACAAGATGTATGCGCAGCTTTCCCGCGATCACGTGGGTCAGAGCGAGCGTCTGGACGAGATGATCGCAGACGGCAAACACGACAACGCGGCTTTCGAGGCGTTTGGACGGACGTATGACAAGGAGCCCGATCACGACAACGCGCTCGCACGCTTTCTGAATGAAAAATACGGGCAGGGAAAGAAGGCCGATGGCACTGACGTTGAGCCATTGTCGTTGAAGCGCGACGATCGTTCCAATTGGGAAAAAGCGACCGATGAGGACGGCATGACGGATCTCGATAAGGTAGCTGATCTCGAACTCGCCGACCGCGGTTCTGGGACGCATCATCCTGGTGGACATGTCGAGCATGATACCGTGCTCGATATCGGATCATCCTTCACCAACAATCCAAATCGAGATTAACGATGGTACGCGTCACAACCCGCAATCGCACGTTCGGCACCCCCGAGGCCGCGCTCGCTTATGCTGAGCAGTTGTACAGGGGCGGCCAGATTGGTGAGGCCGAATTGAACGAGGTTTTCCGCGCGGTGCAGACGGCAGAGCGCGAGAATGACGACCTGGATCGAAAGCCCGCGGCAGACGATCCCCGATCGGATTTCGGTGCCACGTTGGGCGGCAGGCGGGGGCGCTGATGGCGGATGATAGCAAGCCTCTCCAGGATCCGAAGACAGGCCTGTTTGTCGTCGGCAACCGCGGCAACAACGGACGCCGGAAGGGCGCGCGCAATCGTCTGCACGCCGATTTCATTGTCGGGTTGCAGGAACATTTCGCTGAGGTCGGAAAGACCGCTATTGAAATCGTCTTCAAGGAAAGCCCGAAGGAGTATTTGAAGATCATCGCCAGTGTTCTGCCGAAGGAATTCATCCTGGAGGACGGCCGCTTGGAGAGCATGGGGGACGAAGAGCTTGAGCAGTACCTTGACGAAATTCGACGCCTCAAATCTGCAGGAGCTGGACAAGGTCGAAGCGATCTTATCGAAGGAAAAAAGTCGTCGCTCAACTGAAAACCGGCTGAAGTATTACAAGCCCTATCCAAAACAGAGCGTTTTTCACGTAGCCGGCGCGACGCATCGCGAACGGCTGTTTCGCGCTGCCAACCAGGTCGGCAAGACGTGGGCTGGCGGATTTGAGGCCGCGATGCATGCGACTGGACGTTACCCCGACCGGTGGCAAGGGCGGACCTTTGACGAACCTATCGCGGCATGGGTCGGCAGTCCGACCGGCGAGACGCTGAGGGATGGTCCGCAGCGGATCCTGCTCGGCCGAGTGGGACAGCACGGCACAGGCACCATTCCGAAGGATGCAATCCGAGAGAAGATACCGGGCAGGGGCGTTTCCGATCTGATCGACACGCTTGTCGTCAAATGGGGCGGCGGCGGAGATGTGCAGGCGCCGGACAGCATCATCGGCCTCAAATCATATGTGCAGGGCCGCGAGAAGTGGCAGGGCGAGACGCTGCATTGGGTTTGGTTTGATGAGGAGCCGCCGGAGGACATCTACACGGAAGGTTTGACACGAACAAACGTCAAGCAGGGCTCGGTTTGGCTGACGTTCACGCCGCTGCTCGGGATGTCGGAGGTAGTGCGACGTTTCCTGCTCGAGCCTTCGCCCGATCGTCACGACACAAACATGACGATCGAGGAGGCGGAGCACTTCAGCGAAGAGCAGCGCCGGCAAATCATCGCCAGTTATCCCGCCCATGAGCGGGAGGCGCGGACCAAGGGCGTGCCGATCCTGGGGTCCGGCCGTATCTTCCCGGTGTCTGAGGAATCGATCACCTGCGAGCCGTTCGCGATCCCGAACCATTTCCACCGGTTGGGCGCGATGGACTTCGGCTGGGACCATCCATTCGCCGCGGTCGAGCTTGCCTGGGATGCTGACCAGGACATCGTTTACGTCGTGAAGGCTCACCGGCTGCGCGAGGCCACGCCTGTGACGCACGCCGCGTCTATCAGGTCGTGGGGGAAACTGCCCTGGGCGTGGCCGCGGGACGGCCGCCGGGAAACGCTGGAGGGCGCCGGTATTGCGCTTGCGCAACAGTACACCGCCCAGGATCTGAACATGCTGCCCGTCCATGCTCAGTTTGAGGATGGATCTGTCAGCGTGGAAGCCGGCCTGATGGATATGCTGAACCGGATGGAGACCGGCAAGTTCAAGGTCTTCAGCACGCTGCTCGACTGGTTCGAGGAATTCCGGCTTTTTCACCGCAAAGACGGCAAGGTGGTGAAGCTCGGCGACGACCTGCTATCGGCGACGCGGTACGGGGTGATGATGCTTCGCTTCGCCGAGCAGATTTACCGCAGGCAGGAGCCGCGCAGGCGTCGAACCTTCTGGGGCATGCAGGGCCCGAGTTGGATGAGCGGCTAGGGTGCTAACGCGATTGCTAACCCACAGCTTGGTACGGGATTACTTTGCGTGTGATAAGCAAAGCAGGGCCGCTCCATTTTCTCTCTATTTTATAGACAGTTCGGGAGATGTTGGGATTGGCCGGTACGGCCAATCTTGGTTTTCAAGACCGGTGCCTTAAACCACTCGGCCACCCTTCCGGATCAAGGATCAGGCCCTTAGCGTAGGGCGGCGCCGAACGCAACGCGAACTTGGCAGCGAAACCCGGGCCGACCCGTCATTCGCCGGTCCGTGGGCCTGGGGCTCATGTTCGCAACGCCGTTGACCGCGAGGGCCCACGTTGGCCATGATGAGGCCCATGAAGCGTGTCCTCTTTCTCTGCACCGGCAACTACTATCGCAGTCGATACGCCGAGGAACTGTTCAATCATCTTGCAAGAGCCGAACAACTGGCGTGGCGCGCATCCTCCAGAGGCGCGGCCGAGCGGGGATCGCCCGACAATGTCGGGCCCATGTCGGTCTTCACCGACGATCGTCTCCGCGCGAGCGGCATCGTGCCGGAGGGCGCAGCGCGCTTTCCGCAGCCCTGTTCATTGGCCGACTTCGACGACGCCGACCTCGTGATCGCGCTCAAGGAGACCGAGCACCGTCCACTGATCGAGCGCCGGTTCCCCGAGGTCGCCGACAGGGTGACTTACTGGCACGTGGACGATATCGACTTTGCTCATCCGTCAGTCGCGTTGGCCATGATCGACGATCACATCCGCACGCTGGTTTCGGCGCTCAGGTCATCGGTTCGCGCTTCAGGAAGATCTCCAGCGCAAACGTAGCCGGGCGCGCGAGCATGTCGCTGATGCGTTCGAGGTCGTCGATGGCGACGATCTCGAGGCGGCCTTCGGTCACCGTCAATTGGTCGATGGGCACGTCGCGCGCGAGGAACACCTCGCCGTGAAGCGTGCCGTTTGGCGTTGCATGATCGGGCCCGGAATAGCGGCCGATCGACTCAAAGCGCTCGGGCGGCAAGTAGTAGCCGATCTCCTCGTGGATCTCGCGCATCACGCATTCGAGGAAGGTCTCGGCGCCTTCCCGCCGTCCGCCAAACAGGCTGATCTTTCCGCGATCGGTAACATGCGGGAGGTCGTCGCGCCGTTGCATCAGCAGCCGGCCATCTGTGCTGACGAGAAGGGCGGACGTACCCTCCCTGACACTGCCGGTCATCCGTACATCCCCTTCGGGAAACGGCGAGGATGCGTCACGAGTGGGGCGGGGAGAAGACAGCGCGTCTGCCGCAACCCGATTGGCGGGGAATGAGTAGGGGTAACCGATGCCCGTCGCACGGGCGCCGGTAGAATCTCAAAAACGTTCAGCCGAAAGCGAACGCCAGCAGGCTCGAGCACAGCAGCACGAGGCTTGCTGCGGTCAGGGTCAGAAACCCGTCGGAGACCAAATCGTGATTACGCATGATACACCTGCCTTCAATCGATGCTCATCCGAATTGATTAAAGCTTTCCGAACACTCACTCCTGGAAAGAGATGACGCGTCTTTCCGCCTTCAACGGACTGTCAGGCCCGGTACCGATAGCCTTCCACGGCGTGCGCCAAGAAGATCGCCGCACTCACCAGGCCCATCACCGCTGTAACCGTCTCGATCATCGCAAACTTCCTTTGCGCCCCACGCGGAGGAGAGAACGATTGCAGCCTTGCACAGTCAAAAAGATTCAATTGTTGGAATCCAAGATGCGCCCGGACTGATGATTTGCTGCAACAGTGTGTCTGATCGCGGGACAGGCGAGGGCGTTTGGCAGGGGCGAAGGTCAGTAGAACGACGGAGGAGGCGCAACAGACCATTCACCAAGACGCCACCGCCCGCCGGCTCTCCCCATTTCCGCCGTGTTCCGGTTGCGATATCGTCACGCTCTGGTGCGGAGGTGGGCCGCACAGCGACGGCAAGGGACTTCGACGCCTCGGAGTAGGCGCAGGTCCGGCAGAATGGTACTTGGGGCAGATGGGGATTAGACGGCCAGATTCGATGATCCGGACGGCGCGCGGCGCCGTTGCGGTGGCGACGTGCCTCGTCCTCGCCAATTGTGCCTCCTCGAACAAGTTCGCCAGCCGGGTCGACCCCAAATACGGGGTGTCGTCGAGCCCGCGCGTGGTGGCGCTGGGTGATCCCGTGCCGAAAGGCGGCGGCACCTATCGCATCGGCAAGCCTTATGTCGTCGCCGGCCGCACCTATGTGCCGGAGGAGAACGAGAACTACCGCGCCGAGGGCATGGCGTCCTGGTACGGCGACGATTTCCATGGCCGCCTGACCGCCAATGGCGAGGTGTTCGACATGGGCTCGCTCACCGCCGCGCATCCGACATTGCCGATGCCGAGCTACGCCCGCGTCACCAATCTGAGCAATGGCAGGTCGCTCGTCGTTCGGGTCAATGACCGCGGCCCGTACCACGGCAATCGCCTCATAGACGTCTCGAACAAAGCCGCAGAACTGCTTGAATTCAAAGGCAATGGCGTAGCCCGCGTCCGCGTCGAATATGTCGGGCGGGCGCCGCTCGAAGGGTCCGACGACCGCCAGCTGATGGCGACCCTGCGCACCGGTACTCCAGCGCCGTCCCCGTCGATGGTCCGCGTCGCCTCCGCACGGCCGTTCCTGCCGGAGATGTCGTCCTCCTCGGCCCGGGTCCGTGGCGACGTTCCGTTGCCGGAGGGGCGGCCCTACAGCCTCGGCAACACCCAGGCCGACTACGCCTCGGTGAGCGCCACCTCGGAAATGTCGGCATCGAGCCGGTCGCACCGCCGCGCCCTGAACAATCCGCGCGAAGTCTCCTACGAGGGTGACGCGCGCTACGCCGCAAGCCCGAGCCCGGCAGCCGCCTATGTCCCGATCGACGCGCGCGGACCGGCCGAAGTCCTGAGCGGGCGCGGCCTCTACTGAGCCGTGCGCCTACAGATCAGGCTGTTGGCCTGATCATTTCAGAAACGCGATCAGCGCCTTGTTGACCTCGTCCGGGCGTTCCTGCTGGATCCAGTGGCCGGCCCCCTCGATGATCAGCTTCTGCTTGAGATTCGGCAGCACGCGCTCCATGTCCGCGACCCGCTTGGCGCCGATCAGCCCGGTGATCACCGAATCATCCGAGCCGGCGATGAACAGCGACGGCTGATGGATCTGCGCGTCCTGCCAGGGCGCGGTCAGCTCCCAGTTGCGGTCGAGATTGCGGTACCAGTTCAGGCCGCCGCGGAAGCCGGAGTGCCGATAGCCTTCGGCGAATTCGGCAATGTCGGCCTCGGTCAGCCAGGCCGGCAATGGCATTCCGGCCGGCAGCTTGCCGAGGAAGCCCTTGGCCTCGTCGACGAACATCGAGCTTGGATCGGAAACGCCACGCCCGAGCACTAGGCGCATGGTGTGGGCGATGTCGCGCTCGAACTCGGCCTCGGCCACGCCGGGCGGCTGGAAGTACTGCCAATAGAAATTGGTGATGCCGCTGTCGCGCAGGGTCTCGAGCGGGCGACCACGGCCGCGGAACGGCGGCGGCACGCTGAGGCCGGCGACTTTCGTGAAGATGTCGGGACGGAACAGGGCTGCGTGCCAGGCCACCGGCGCGCCCCAGTCATGGCCGACGATCATCGCGCGGGTCTCGCCGAGCGCGGCAACCAGCGCCACCATGTCTCCGACCGTATCGAAGATCGTGTAGGCGCCGACCTCGGCCGGCGCGCCGGTGCGGCCGAAGCCGCGCATGTCAGGCGCGACGACCCGAAAGCCTGCCGCGGCCAGCGCTGTGATCTGGTGCCGCCATGAATAGGACAGTTCCGGCCAGCCGTGACAGAGCACGACCAGCGGGCCTTGGCCGGCCTCGCGCACGAACATGTCAATGCCGTTGGCGGAGATGGTGCGGGAGGATGACATTCGCGTTTCCGCCTTGTTTGCCGGTTCTGCTGACGTTAGCTGGTTCCAAGGATAGGGACGTTCAACGCAACCGGCAATCCGGCCGGCGGTGCACAAGCGCAGAAACCTCAGTTGTTTGCGATACTTCCAGCTGTTAGAACGCAGTGTTTCAGGACATCGCCGATGGCAGCCCAGACCGCAGTTCCCCGCACGTTGTCAGCTCGCGCCGGGCGTTGCTGGCGCGGCCTGGTCGCGGCCGCGGTCGCGCTGGCGATCGGTTGCGGCGGAATGGTCTATGCCGCCAACAACAGCGTCCAAGGCGCCAAGAAGGAAGAGGGCGGGTTCGACGGCGATGCGCCGACCGCGATCCTGGTCGAGGCGTCCAGCGGCAGCGTGCTGTTCGAGAAGAACGCCGACGAATTGCGCGCGCCATCCAGCATGATGAAGCTGATGACGGCCGAGGTGGTGTTCGACGCCATCAAGAAGGGCGACATCAAGCTCACGGACGAGTACCGGATCAGCGAGAACGCCTGGCGGCGGGGCGGGGCGCCGTCCGGCACCTCGACGATGTTCGCGGCGATCAACAGTAAGGTCTCGGTCGACGATCTCCTGCATGGCGCGATCATCCCGAGCGGCAACGACGCCTGCATCGCGCTCGCCGAAGGCATTGCCGGCAACGAGCATACTTTTGCAACCGACGTCATGACCAAGCGCGCCCGCGAGCTCGGCATGACCAAGTCGACCTTCGGCAATTCCAACGGGCTGCCCGACCCGGCCAACAAGATGACGGTCCGCGAGCTCGCAACGCTGGCGCGGCACATCATCCTGACCTACCCGGACAGGTACAAGTTGTTCGGCGAGAAGGAATTCAGCTGGAACAAGATCCGCCAGCAGAACCGTAATCCGCTGCTGAACGCCTTGCCCGGTGCCGACGGCTTGAAGACCGGCTACACCAAGGAAGGCGGCTACGGCATGGTCGGCTCGGCCGTGCAGAACGACACGCGGCTGATCGTCGTGGTCAATGGCCTCGAGGATTCCGAGGACCGCGCGACCGAAGCCAAGAAGATGCTGGAATGGGGGTTCCGCAGCTTCGAGACCCGGATCCTGATCGCAGCCAATCAGCCGGTCGGCTATGCGCGGGTGTTCGGCGGCGAGAGCCGTTCGGTCAAGCTCGTCAGCCCCGATCCGATCAAGGTGATGGTGTCGAAGAACGGCAACGACAAGCTGCTCGCGCGCATCATCTATAGCGGCCCGGTCAAGGCGCCGATCACCGCCGGCCAGAAGATCGGGGTGGTGCGGGTGTGGCGCGGCGCCAATGTCGCGATGGAGGCTCCGGTCTTCGCAGCGGACGCCGTCGGCACCGGATCGACGATGCGTCGCGCGCTCGATGGCGCCCAGGAGCTGGTCATCGGCATGTTCCGCGCAGGGGTCGAGAAGCTCTGACATGTCGGAAGCAGCAGTCCAACGGCCGAGCTTGCGCGGTCGCTTCATCACCTTTGAGGGCGGCGAGGGGTCGGGCAAATCGACCCAGATCCGCAAGCTTGCCGAACGGCTCGATGCCGCCAAGCTGCGCGCGATCGTGACCCGCGAGCCCGGCGGCTCGCCGGGGGCGGAGATCATCCGTCACCTCGTGCTGTCGGGGATGGGCAAGCTGCTCGGGCCGGAGGCCGAGACGCTGCTGTTTGCCGCCGCGCGCGACGACCATGTCCGCACCGTGATCCTGCCGGCGCTCAATCAGGGCATCTGGGTGCTGTGCGATCGCTTCTTCGATTCCACGCGTGCCTATCAGGGCCAGCTCGGGCAGGTGTCGCCCGAACTCGTCAACGCCATGCAGCGCGTGACCATCGGTGATCTCAAGCCCGATCTGACCTTCATCCTCGATGTCCCGGTCGAGGTCGGACTGCAACGCGCCGCTGCGCGACGCGGCGACGCCACCGCCGATCGCTTCGAAGCCGAAGGCATCAAGTTCCATCAGGATTTGCGTGACGCGTACCGCCGGATCGCGGCCGAGGATCCGGAGCGCTGCGTCCTGATCGACGCGACGGCCGATCCGGACACGGTCACGGCCAGGATATGGACCGCGCTGCGCGAACATCTGCGCGCAACGCTTGCGGCGGACAGCATCGCATGAGCGCGCGCAAGGTCGAACAGGAGAGCGCCGCCCGCCATCCGCGCGAAACGCCGGATTTGTTCGGGCATCGCGAGGCGGAGACCGCGCTGCTCGATGCCTATCGCAGCGGGCGAATTCCGCACGCCTGGCTGATCGGCGGCGCGCAGGGCATCGGCAAGGCGACGCTGGCCTACCGCATGGCGCGGTTCGTGCTGGCGTTTCGCAATCCGAAATCGTCCCAGGCGCGGCAGGCGCCGACGCTGCGGGTCGATCCGGCCGACCCCGTGGCGCGGCAGGTCGCGGCAGGCGCCCATGGCGGGCTGCTGGTGCTGGAGCGCGGCCTCAACGATCGCGGCGTGATGCGGACCGTCATCACGGTCGACGAGACACGCGAGACCATCTCGTTCTTCGGCTCGACGGCTGCGGTCGACGGCTGGCGCGTCTGCATCGTCGATACCGTCGACGAGCTCAATCCCAACGCCGCGAACGCGCTGCTGAAAATCCTCGAGGAGCCGCCACAGCAGTCGCTGTTCCTCTTGGTCAGCCACGCACCGTCACGGGTGCTGCCGACCATTCTGTCCCGTTGCCGCAAGTTGCTGCTGCGACCGCTGGAGACGAGCGATGTGGTGCGCGCGGCCGCGGCAGCAACCGATATCGAAGCCGACGATCCGGCGCTGGCGGAAGCCGCCGCAGCATCCGAAGGCAGCGTCGGGCGGGCGCTGTCGCTGCTCGGCGGCGATGCGCTGAAACTGCAGCAACGCACGGCCGCGCTGCTCGCGACGCTCCCGAGCGTCGATCCGCGTGAGCTGCATGCGCTGGGCGAAGCGCTCGGCACCAGCGACCGCGTCGCGCTCGCCGCCTTCATCGACGGCATCGATCGCTGGATGAGCGAGCGCATGCGCACGGGCGACGCCAATGCCAATCTGCCGCGCCTTGCACGGCTGGCGGAGGTATGGGAAAAGATCGTCCGCGCCGCGCGCGATACCGAAGCCTACAATCTGGAGCGCAAGCCGCTGGTTTTCTCGGTGTTTTCGATGCTCGCGGATGCGACCCGATAGACACCGCGTCTGACAACACATCCGTCTGACAACACTCCCGACAATCTCGTTTCGATCTGCAAAGGATTCCGTGGTGGCGACCGCTAAGAAGAAATCGTCGAAAAAAGCCAAGAAGACGAAGAAGGCATCGCCCGCTCGCGCGACCAGCAAAGCCACGGCGAAATCGCGCGCGGCCAAGAAGGCCGGGCGCGTCGCCAGGAAAGCGAAGAAGGCCGCCAAGTCCAAATCCAAGACCGGAGCCAAGGGCGCCAGGAAACCGGCGGCGAAGAAGGTCGTCAAAAAGGCCGTCAAGAAGGCTGTGAAGAAGACGGCCAAGAGCACGGCCAAGAAGGCTGCTGCGAAGGCCGCCAAAACTCCGCCGAAGAAAGCAGCCGCAGCAGCCGTCGCACCGGCGACAAAGAAGCCCGCTCGGCCGGTGGCTCCCGGTACCGAGAAGGCGCCGAGACCAGCAAAGGTTCGCGCGCCGAAGCAGCCCAAACCCGCAGCGGCGGCTCCTGCGGCCGCTTCGGTCCCGGCGCCCGCCGCGGACCGCGGCAACGTCTTCTACATCACGACCGCGATCGCTTATCCGAACGGTCAGCCGCATATCGGCCACGCCTATGAGGCGATCGCGACCGATGCGCTGGCGCGCTTCCAGCGGCTCGACGGCAAGGACGTGTTCTTCCTGACCGGCACCGACGAGCACGGACAGAAGATGATCCAGACTGCGGCCGGCGAGGGCATGACGCCGTTCGATCTCGCGACCCGCAACGCGGCGCGCTTCAAGGAGATGGACGAGCGGCTCAACGTTTCGTTCGACCGCTTCATCCGCACCTCGGAGCCTGCGCATCACGAGTCGGTGCAGGCGATCTGGCGCGGTATGCAGGACAATGGCGACATCTATATCGACACCTATGCCGGCTGGTACTCGGTGCGCGACGAGGCCTATTACGCCGAGGAGGAGACCGTCGTCGGCGAGGACAATGTCCGCCGCGGCCCGCAGGGCACGCCGGTCGAATGGGTCGAGGAAAAGAGCTATTTCTTCAAGCTGTCGGCCTACCAGGACAAGCTGTTGCACCTTTATGAGAGCCAGCCCGATTTCATCGGCCCGGATTCGCGCCGCAACGAGGTGATGAGTTTCGTGCGCGGCGGCCTCAAGGACCTCTCGATCTCGCGCACTACCTTCGACTGGGGCGTCAAGGTCCCGGACGATCCCGAGCACGTGATGTATGTCTGGGTCGACGCGCTGACCAACTATATCACCGGCGTCGGCTATCCCGATGAGAACGACAAGCATTGGCGCTACTGGCCGGCCGACGTGCATATCATCGGCAAGGACATCATCCGCTTCCACGCCGTGTACTGGCCGGCCTTCCTGATGTCGGCAGGCATTCCCGTGCAGAAGCGGGTCTATGCACACGGCTTCCTGTTCAACAGGGGCGAGAAGATGTCGAAGTCGGTCGGCAACGTGGTCGACCCCTTCAATCTCGCCGAGCAGTACGGCGTCGACCAGATGCGCTACTTCTTTCTGCGCGAAGTGCCGTTCGGCCAGGACGGCAACTACAACCACGAGGCCATCGTCGCGCGTATCAACGCCGACCTCGCCAATGATTTCGGCAATCTGGCGCAGCGTTCATTGTCGATGATCGCCAAACAACTCGGCGGCGTGCTGCCGGAGCCCGGCGAATTCAGCGACAACGACAAGGCGATTCTGGCGCAGGCCGACGCCATGCTGGAGACGTCGCGCACCGCGATGGCGACGCAACAGATCCATCAATGGCTCAACACGATCTGGGCTGTGGTCGCCGAGGCCAACCGCTATTTTGCCGGCGAGGCGCCGTGGGCGCTGGCGAAGACTGATCCCGCGCGCCAGAAGACGGTGCTGTATGTCACCGCCGAAGTCGTGCGCCAGATCGCGATCATGGCGCAGGCCGTGATGCCGGAGTCCTGTGGCAAGATGCTCGACAGCCTCGGTATCGCTGCTGACGCCCGCAGCTTCGCGGCGGTCGCCGAACGGATCAAGCCGGGTACGATTTTGCCGGCGCCTGTCGGCGTCTTCCCGCGCTATGTGGAACCGAAGACCGAGTGAGCGGTTCGAAATTCATGCTGGTCGACAGTCATTGCCATCTCGATTTCCCTGATTTCGCCGACGATCTCGACGGGATCGTCGGGCGCGCCGCGGCGGCCGGCATCGGCCGCATGGTCACGATCTCGACCCGGGTGAGGCGGCTCGGCGGCCTGCTCGCGATCACCGAGCGCTTCCCCGACGTCTACTGCTCGGTCGGCACCCATCCGCATCATGCCGATGAAGAGGACGGCATCCCGGCCAGCGAACTGATCGAGCTGACGAAGCATCCGAAGGTCGTGGCGCTCGGCGAGGCGGGGCTCGACTATTTCTACGAGCACGGTTCGCGCGACGCCCAGGAGCGCGGCTTTCGCGCGCATATCGCGGCGGCGCGCGAAACCGGCCTGCCGCTCGTCATTCACACCCGGGAGGCCGATGAGGATTGCGGCCGCATCCTGGAGGACGAGGTCGCGAAGGGCCCGTTCAAGGCGGTTCTGCACTGCTACACCGGCGGGCGCGAACTCGCGATGAAGGCGATCGCGCTTGGGCTGTCGATCTCGTTCACGGGCATCCTGACCTTCAAGAAGTCCGACGCGCTACGCGCGCTGGCAGCCGAGCTGCCGGCCGATCGCATCATGGTCGAGACCGACGCGCCGTATCTTGCGCCCGGCAAATTCCGCGGCAAGCGCAACGAGCCGTCCTATGTCGTCGAGGTCGCTAGGGTGCTCGCGGAAACCCGCGGCGTTTCGCTCGAGGAGATCTCGCGGCAGACCACCGAAAACTTCTTCCGGCTGTTCTCCAAGGTGCCGGCGCCGAAGGTTGCTGCATGACGCTGACACTGACCATTCTGGGCTGCGGCTCGTCCGCCGGCGTGCCGCGCCCGGCACTCGGCTGGGGCGCCTGCGATCCCGGCAATCCCAAGAACCGCCGCCGCCGCTGCTCGATCATGGCCGAGCGCACCATGGAGCACGGCACCACGCGGGTCGTGATCGACACTTCGCCCGATCTGCGCGAGCAGCTGATCGACAGCAATGTGGAGCACATCGACGCGGTGTTCCTGACGCATGAGCATGCCGACCAGACCCACGGCATTGACGACTTGCGCTCGGTCGTGCTGCATCAGCGCCGCCGCATCCCGGTCTACTTCAACCAGTCGACCGCCAAGGACATGATGGCGCGGTTCTCCTATTGCTTCATCTCGCCGGAAGGCAGCGACTATCCGCCGATCCTGACGCGGCATTCGATCGAGGCCGGCGAGAGCCATACGGTCCAGGGGAAGGGCGGTCCGCTGAAGCTCGCGGCCTTCCTGGTTCATCATGGCAAGATCCCGGCGCTCGGCTACCGCATCGGCGGCGCCGCCTATACGCCCGATCTGCACGACATCCCCCAGGAGAGCTGGCCGGCGCTCGAAGGTCTCGATCTCTGGATCGTCGACGGCTTGCGCTATGCGCAGCATCCCAGCCATTTCAGCGTTGCGGACGCACTGTCGTGGATCGAGCGCTTCAAGCCGAAGCGCGCCGTCATCACCAACATGCATTCCGACCTCGACTACGAGGTGCTGCGGCAGAGCCTGCCGGCCGACGTCATCCCGGCCCATGACGGCATGCGGCTGACGCTCGACCGGGCAGGCTGAAGGCTCAGGCCGAGATCGCCTTGGCCGATCCGACCTGGTTGCGCAGCAGGAATTTCTGGATCTTGCCGGTCGAGGTCTTCGGGATCACGCCGAACACCACGGATTTCGGCGTCTTGAACCCCGACATGTGCTCGCGGCAATAGGCGATGATCTCGGCCTCGGTCGCCTTGGCGCCGTCCTTCAGCTCGATGAAGGCGCAGGGCACTTCACCCCATTTCGGGTCGGGCTTGGCCACGACTGCCGCAAACAGCACGGCCGGGTGCTTGTAGAGGATGTCCTCGACCTCGACGGAGGAGACGTTCTCGCCGCCGGAGATGATGATGTCCTTGGAGCGGTCCTTGATGATGACGTAGCCGTGCTCGTCGAGCACGCCGAGATCGCCGGTGTGAAACCAGCCGCCGGCAAAGGCCTCCTGCGTCGCCGTCGCGTTCTTCAAATAGCCCTTCATCACGATGTTGCCGCGGAACATGACCTCGCCGATGGTCTCGCCATCGCGCGGCACCTCGCGCATGGTCTCGGGATCGAGCACCGTGACGCCTTCCTGCAGCGGATAGGATACGCCCTGACGCCGCTTCAGCTGCGCGCGCGCATCAGCCGACAGTTCGTCCCAGCCCGGCTGCTCGGCGCAGACCGAGGCGGGGCCATAGACCTCGGTCAGCCCGTAGACGTGGGTCAGCTTGATGCCGATGCGCTCGCCGCCCTCGAGCACCGCAACCGGGGGCGCCGCGCCGGCGATCAGGCCGACGACGGGCTTTGCCTTGCCACCCTTTGGCGCATCGGGCGCGTTGATCAGCGTGTTGTAGACGATCGGCGCGCCGCACATGTGGGTGACGCCGTGCCTCGGGATCAGTTCGAAGATCTTGGCCGGGTCGACCTTGCGCAGGCAGACATTGACGCCGGCGGCCGCCGCGATCGTCCAGGGGAAGCACCAGCCGTTGCAATGAAACATCGGCAGCGTCCAGAGATAGGCCGGATGCTGGCCGAGATTGCCGGCGAGGATGTTGCTGACCGCGTTGAGATAGGCGCCGCGGTGATGGGTCACGACGCCCTTGGGATTGCCCGTCGTGCCCGACGTGTAGCTCAGCGCGATCGCATCCCATTCGTCGGCGGGCGACCGTTCCACGAAGCCGGGATCGCCCGCCGCGACCGCCGCCTCATACTCGACCTCGCCGATCCGCTTGCCGCCGCCGAAGGCCGCGTCATCGACGTCGATCACGAACGGCTTTGCGCCCTTCATCAGCGTCAGGGCCTCCGCGATCACGCCGGAGAATTCGGGATCGACCAGAATGATCTTTGCGCCGCCATGATCGAGCTGGAACGCGATCGACGCCGCGTCGAGGCGGATGTTGAGCGCATTGAGCACCGCGCCGGTCATCGGCACCGCGAAGTGCAATTCGTTCATCGCCGGGATGTTCGGCAGCATCGCCGCGACCGTGTCGCCATGGCCGATGCCATGGCCCGCGAGATAGGACGCAAAGCGCCTGCAGCGCTCGTAGGTCTCTTTCCAGGTGAAGCTGCGGCCCTCATAGACCGCGCTGAGATGGTCGGGATAGACGGCGGCCGAGCGCGCCAGGAAGCTCAAAGGCGAGAGCGGCACGTAGTTGGCCGGCGTCTTGTCCAACCCGATCGAGTACTGGTTCTGAGCTGCACTCATGGCTCTATCCCATCCGCAAGGTGCTTCACAGGAAGCCGATCGATATCCAGGGGAAGATGGCGACGATGATCAGGCCGATCAACAGCGCCAGCATGTAACCCCAGATCGGCCGGATACCCTCGGCCGGATCGACGCGCCCGATGGCGCAGGCGGCATAATAGCCGACCCCGAACGGCGGCGCGAACAGCCCGATGCCCATCGCCAGGATGATGATCATGGCGTAGTGCACCTCGTGGACGCCGACCTGGTGCGCGATCGGAAACAGCAGCGGCCCGAACAGCACGATCGCCGGGATGCCCTCGAGCACGCTGCCGAGGATCACGAAGGCCAGGATCGAGACCGCAATGAAGGTCGCCGACCCGCCGGGCAGCCCGGTCATCGCCGCCGCCAGCGCCCGCGAGAAGCCGGACTGGGTCAGGCCCCAGGCCATGCCGGTCGCGGTACCGATGATGAACAGAATCGCCCCCGACAGGCAGGCGGTGTCGATCAGCATCGGCAGCAATCGCCGCCAGTTGAACTTGCGGTAGATCAGGAGGCCGATGACGAAGGCGTAAACGATGCCGATGGTCGAGACTTCGGTGGCGGTGGCGATGCCTTCGACCACGGCGTAGCGGATCACGAAGGGCAGGGCCAATGCGGGCAGGGCGAACACCAACGCCTTGCCGATCTCGCTGCCGGTGGCGCGCTGGACGTGGCTGCGGTCTTCGCCGCGGTAGCGCCACCACACCAGGCCCGACAGCGTGATCGCCAGCACCACGCCCGGCAGCAGGCCGCCGGTGAACAGCGCCGAGATCGAGACGCCGGTCACCGAGCCGATCGTGATCAGCACGAGGCTCGGCGGAATGGTTTCGGTCTGCGCGCCGGTGGCGGCGAGCAGGGCGACCAGATCGCCCGGCTTGGCGCCGCGCTGCTTCATCTCCGGGAACAGCACAGGCGCGACCGCGGCCATGTCGGCGGCCTTCGATCCGGAGATGCCGGAAACCAGATACATGGCGCCGACCAGCACGTAATGCAGGCCGCCGCGGACATGGCCGAGCAGGCTCGCGAGGAACGCCACCATGGCCCGCGCCATGCCGGTCATCTCGATCAAGAGGCCGAGGAAGACGAACAGCGGCACCGACAGCAGGATCAGATGGCTCATGCCCTCGTCCATCCGGCCGACCAGCACCATCAACGGCGTTCGGGTCGTCAACGCCAGATAGCCGAAGATCGCCATACCGAAGGCAAAGCCGATCGGCACGCCGGCGAACACGCAAAAGCCGACCACGCCGACGAAGAAGATAACCAGGTTGAGGTTGCCGAGCGGCCGCAGCATCGGCTGCGCCAGCCAGAACAGCCCGATCAAGGCCGCCACGGTGAGCGCGGCCAGCAGGAAGGTCTTGAAATCGCCGACCCGGGCCAGCCGCAGCAGTGCGAACAGCGCCATCAGGCAGGTGCCGACCGGCAGCGCCGCCGCGCGCCAGGTGTTGGATATCTGCAGCGCCGGCGTCGTGATGAAGCTTTCCTCGTAGGCATATTCATACGCCGGCCGCACGATCAGGATCAGGAACGCCAGTGCGGCGCAGGTTGCGATCACATCGAGATAGGCCCACAGCCGCGGTCCCGCGCTTGCGACCAGCGCCGTCATCCGCATGTGCTCGCCGCGGCGGAACGCCACCGCCGAGCCCAGCATCGCGAGCCACAGGAACAGGATCGACGCCAGTTCGTCGGACCAGATCAGCGGCGCATGGAGCACGTAGCGCGACACCACGCCGGCGAACAGGATCACGACCTCGGCGACGACAAGGATCGCCGCCGGGATTTCGACCAGCATCCCGAGCGCTGCGTCGATGGAGCCGAGAACGGAGCGGCGGCGAGGGGGCTGCGACGCCGCCTCTCCGGCCACGGCCGGCGTCATCTCGACATGAGCCATGGCAACCCTCCTGCTTGATTTGATCGATCAGGACAGTTTGCCGACGGACTTCTCGAGCAGATCCCAGGCCTTCTCGCCGTATTTGCCCTTCCACTCGGCGTAGAAGCCGGCGGCGCGGAGCTTGTCGCGGAACGGCCCGACCTCGGGCTGGTTGAAGACGAGCCCCTTGCCCGTGAGCTCCTGCTTCACGGTGGCATTCAGCTTCTCGGTATCCTCACGCTCCTTGACGGCCGCCGCGTTGACGTTCTTGGCGACGATGGTCTTGATATCGTCCGGCAGCGCCGCCCAGGCCCGGCGGTTCATCAGGAACCAGAAGCCGTCCCACATGTGGTTGGTCATCGAGCAGTATTTCTGCACCTCGTAGAGCTTCGCCGCCGAGATCAGCGCCAGCGGGTTCTCCTGGCCCTCGACGATCTTGGTCTGCAGCGCCGAATAGACCTCGCTGAAATTGATCGAAGCCGGCGATGCATCGAACGCCTTGAACATCGAGGTCCATAGCGGCGACACCGGCACGCGGATCTTGAAGCCCTTGAGATCGTCGGGACCGGTGATCGGCTTGGTCGACGACGTGGTCTGGCGGAAGCCGTTGTCCCAGATCTTCTCCATGACCTCGAGGCCGGCCTTGTTGATCTCGCCGCGCACATAGGCGCCGAGCTCGCCGTCCATGGCCTTCCAGACCGTGGGATAGTCCGGGAATGCGAAGCCGATGCCGTTGATCGAGGCGGCCGGCACCAGGGTCGCCAGGATCAGGCCGGACAGCGTGAAGAACTCGACGCCGCCGGAGCGCACCTGGCTCAGCATGTCGGTATCGGAACCGAGCTGGCTGTTCGGGAACACCTGCAGGTCAAACCGGCCGTTGGTCTCGGTCTTGATTGCCGCGGCCATCTCCCGGGCGCGCGCCACGAACGGATGCGACTCCGGCAGATTGTTGGCGAACTTGTAAGAGAACTCGGCCGACTGGGCGCGCGCGACATAGGGTGCGCCAATCCCGCCGAGGACGGCGGAAGCGGCGGAAACCTTCAGCAGCGTGCGTCGTGAAAAGCTCATTGGTTGCTCCCTCAAGAGGCTTGTTGTTGTTCTGAGATGCCATCCTATACGGACCTGATGCCGCGGGGTCACCAGCGATCTCTGCACAGCTGGGGCTTATTGCAGCGTCCGTAGGCGGCGGCAATATCGGCTTTCAGACGAGATGCGCGCGCGTGGATCGCTGCGGCACCAGCACCGGCTAGGCGACAGTTCGGGACACACCATCACGCGCGCCAACTTGCGGACCAGTGCGAAGATTTCCCACTAAATATCTGATCTAATTGTAGATATAAATATTCCATAATATACCTTATGCGAATTACGGATATGAGCCTGGCGGCGATCGCCGGCAGCTATCCCATAGCTCCGCTCACCTTCGCCGCAAGGCCGAGAATCAGGAACCTTGGCACCGTCTGGCAGATCGACGGCTGGTCCTACCTTCCAGCGGTGAGCGATGACCCGTATCAGCCAGGCACGCGCTCCGGGCTCGCAAGATTGGCGCGCGCACTTGGCTTGCTCGGCGCCCGCGATGGCCATCAGCCGGACCAAGCCGCGATCGTGCCGCGTCCAGGCGCGCAAATGCCGACCGCGGAGACCGCGACGAGACCGCGCCATTGAAGACCTGGCTCGGCGGGGTCCCGACGGTCTGGAATGCCGCGGACTACACTGCGAGACCTTGTGGGGTCCGGTTATGCTACGCATCGCCAGCGTCAGCTCAGCCCCAGGAAGCAGGTATTGCCACCCCTGCTCCGACCGCCCTGATACCAGTACCTCGTCTCGGCGCGTTATCGCTTCAGTCGTCGAGGGTCCACATCCGCAGGATATCGGCCGTGGACGCCACCTCGATCTGGATGCTGAAGCGTTCGGCATAGAGCTGCAGCAGCGCGTCATGGCTTTGATCGGAAGAGCTGCACAGCGCGTCCTCGGCCACGATCACCCGGTAGCCGATATCGATCGCGGCTAGCACGGTGGCGAGCACGCACACGTCGGTCTCGCCGCCCGACACGATCACCGTATCGATCCCATGCGCATCCAGATGAGCTTGCAGGCGCCCGTTGCCGAACGCGTTGTAGATCGGCCGGTCGACGATGGCGGCCGGCGGCACACAGGCGCCGAGCGCCGGCACGAGCTCGATCAACTCCGGATCGAGCCGCTCGCGGGTCACGCATTCCCATTTCTCGTAATAAGCCCGCCAAATCCCTCGCGCGTCGTGCTTCGAGCGCGGCGGAATAAAGCGGGTGAACACGGTACGTTCAGGCGCATGCTGCGCCAGCCTGATGATGCGCGGCAGCACGCGGTCCATCCAGGGCGTCGCCCAGGGCGCTCCGGGCTCGAACAGCCGCTGCATGTCGATGCAAAGGTGCGCCGCGCGCGGACCCGGCGGGCTCAGAAGCTGTCCCATCGCTCACTCCTGCGCGCGCCGACCGGATGCCGTCGCACGCAGGCTCAGCCGCCCAGGCCGCGAAAGGCCCCGCCGAAGCGGGGCCCGGAACGCGGTCCCGTTCACCATTTCTGGCGGCCGTACCAGTCGTTCACTTCCTTGGCGGCTTGATCCTTGGCATAGCCGTAGCGCTGCTGCAGACGGCCCTCGAGCTGGTCCTGCTTGCCGTCGATCACATCGAGATCATCATCGGTGAGCTTGCCCCACTGCTCCTTGACCTTACCCTTGACCTGCTTCCAGTTGCCTTCGACACGATTCCAATCCATTGCGGTTCTCCCTTGAACGATGAGACCGACCAACGGGCCGGCCGAGGCTTCGTTCCGAAGCCGCGTTGCGGCAAGACTTCGCAATCAAGACTTCGCAATCCAGACTTCGCAATCCGACCAAGCTCCATCGTGACGCGCTCGAATGTGCGACGGCCGACGAGGCGCTTTGCCACGCATCGATCAAGGATAGGAACTTGCTTTCCGCATTCGTGTTGGCACTCCGGACTGTTCACCCAACTCACGGAGCGACCAATGCCGGACAAGGATCTCAGCGCCCTCTTCCTCGATACCCTCAAGGACATTTATTATGCGGAAAAGCAGATACTGAAGGCGTTGCCGCGGATGGCCAAGGCCGCCGAGTCCGACGATCTGCGTGCGGCGTTCGAGAAGCATCATGACGAGACCGAAGGACAGATCGAGCGGCTCGAGCAGATCTTCGACCTGATGGGCAAGCCGGCGCGCGGCAAGAAGTGCGACGCCATCGAGGGGATCATCGACGAGGGTAAGGAGATCATGGAGGAGTATGCCGACACGCCGGCGCTCGACGCGGGCCTGCTCTCGGCAGCCCAGGCGGTCGAGCATTACGAGATCGCCCGCTACGGCACCTTGAAGGCTTGGGCCAACCGGCTCAGCATGAAGGATGCGGTCAAGCTCATCGACCAGACCCTGGCCGAGGAAAAGAAGACGGATGAAGCGCTCACCAAGCTCGCCGTCAGCGGCATCAACGCCGAAGCCGCCTGACCAGACGCGCGATGAAGCGACGTCCGCTTTGTACACACGCTCGCATTTGCTGGTAGATTGGACGCCGATTCAGCATCCGGGAGCCCGATGGCCCGACGCACCGGCAGCGCCGATCTTCCGCTCCATGGTGGCCGCGTGCCGCCATGGCTGGCGGCGCGCATGGCGACGCTGGGTGGCATCATCACCCAGGCCGTCGTCCACCATTACGGCCGCGATGCCTTTTTGCAGCGACTGTCGCATCCGTTCTGGTTCCAGTCGTTCGGCGCCGTGATGGGCATGGACTGGCACTCGTCCGGCATCACCACCAGCGTCATCGGTGCGCTGAAGCGAGGTCTGGCGCCGCTGCAAGGCGAGCTCGGAATCCACGTCTGCGGCGGGCGCGGCAAGCACTCGCGCCGCACGCCCGATGAACTGTCCGCCCTCGGCGACCGCGTCGGATTCGACGGTGCCGCCCTAATTCGCGCGAGCCGGCTGGTGGCCAAGGTCGACAGCGCCGCGGTGCAGGACGGATTCGAGCTCTACCTGCATGGATTCTTCGTCACCGACGACGGCAAATGGACCGTCGTCCAGCAAGGCATGAACGGCGACAAGCGGCAGGCCCGCCGCTATCACTGGCACTCCGAAGGCCTGCGCAGCTTCGTCGACGAGCCGCACAGCGCGATCGACGGCCCGACGCAGGGCGAGATCGTCAATCTCACCGATCACCGCGCCGAAGGCTCGCGCCAGGCGCAGCTCGATCTGCTCGCTGCGCTGGGGCCGGACGGCATCACGCGCGAATATGCCGAGCTGACGGAGAGCGCGACCGCGCAACCGGATCTCCTGCACCTGATCATGCCCGCGCATCACGACGTGCGCTCGAGCGACGTGTTCGTCCGCCGCCTGCACGGCACCCTGGCCGCGGCTGCCGATCGCGGGCCGCTGGATTTTCCCGAACTGCTGCTGACGCCCGGCGTCGGCGCCCGCACGGTGCAGTCGCTCGCGATGGTCGCCGAGGTCGTTCACGGGACGCCCTACCGCTTCCGCGACCCGGCGCGCTTCTCGCTCGCCCATGGCGGCAAGGACCGTCATCCCTTCCCGGTGCCGATCAAGGTCTATGACGAGACCATCCGCGTGCTGAAGTCGGCCGTGCAGCAGGCAAAGCTCGGCCGCGATGAGGAGATGCAGGCGCTGAAGCGGCTCGACGATCAGGCCCGCAGATTGGAACGAACAGCCACCGGCCCCTCCTTCGAGGCGTTTGTCGCGAACGAGCGCGCCCGTTCGCCCGCGCTCGACGGCCGCTCGGTGTTCGGCTGGGAAGCGGACCTTGCCGAGCGCAACGGCATCAGCAAGCCCTAGGCGAAGGCTTGATCCACCGCTTGGACCATCGCATGGCGCGCGTATTGATTGGCACCTCCGGCTGGCACTATCCGTCCTGGCGCGGTCCGTTCTTTCCCAGGGGCTTGCCGCTCAAGCGGCAACTCGACTACTACGCGACGCAGTTTCCAACGACTGAGCTGAACGGCGTCTTCTACCGCACGCCGACCGAACAGGCGGTCACAGGCTGGCGCGATGCGACCGATGCGGAATTCGTCTTCGCCTGGAAGGCGTCGAAATTCATCACGCACTGGAAGCGCCTCTCCGCGAACTCGGTCAACAGTCTCCAGCTGCTGGAAGAGCGTCTGTCGTTGCTGCGCAACAAGGCCGGCCCGGTCCTGTTTCAGCTGCCGCCGAACTTCACGATCGATGCCGACCGGCTAGCCTCGTTCCTGAAGCTGTTGAAGCGGCGGCGGCGCTATGCGTTCGAATTCCGCCACCCCAGCTGGTACGCGCCGCATATCCTGAAACTGCTGGCGGATCGCAATATCGCGCTCTGCATTTCCGATCATCACGACGCGCCGGCGCCGTGGAAGCGGACCGCGGATTTCGTCTATGTCCGCGGCCACGGCCCGGGCGGCCGATATCGCGGGCACTACAAGCCGGCCGAGCTTTCCGACTGGGCCAAACGCATCCGCGGCTGGAAGCGGCAGGGATGCGACATCTATGTCTATTTCGACAACGACCAGAAGAGCGCAGCGCCGGCGGATGCCAAACGGCTTTGCGCGCTGCTCGGCTCCGCCGTTCCGCGGCAGCCTTCGCAATAGGAACGAACGGTTCCAGCCTGCATTGGCTCCCAAGGAAAGGAGCCGGTGCGATGCCATCTGATGCGTTGAAAGCCATTGCGCTGAACTACACGCTGAAGCGGGGCAAGGATCCCTCCCCGACCGACTACAAGGACCTCAAAAAGCCCCACGACAAGACCGTGCAGACCACCGCCAATGCTTGCGGCCAACGCGGCACATCTTGCACGCCTGCTGAAGTCGGCGACCTATCCCGGCGTAGCCTAGGCACGGAGCGGGACATGCCGCTTCATCCGAGCTGGACCAACATTGCCACCCGCCTCGCCTTGTTAGGAACGCCGTTCCGGGCGGCATCGTTAGGCCGTTGACGCAACCAGCCAAATGGAGAGGCTATCATGAAGGTTTGCGACGCGATGACACCTGACGTCCAGCTGTGCACCCCCGACGATACGCTCCGCGATGCCGCAGAAGCGATGGCAGCGCTCGGTGTCGGCCTGCTGCCGGTTACTGATAGCGAGCGCCTGGTCGGCATGATCACGGACCGCGACATCGCGCTTCGCGGCATCGGAATGGGTCGCGGCCCCGACTCGCGGGTCGGCGACGTCATGACGGCCGAGGTGAAGTACTGTTTCGAGGATCAGGAGCTCGACGACATCGCGCAGAACATGGGTGCGATCCAGGTTCGGCGCCTGCCGGTGCTGAGCCGGGACAAGCGTCTGGTCGGAATCATTGCCCTCGGGGATATCGCCCTGATCCAGGCCAGCGATGGTACGGGCATGGCGCTCAGCCAGATCTCACGCCCGACCACCCAACACGCGCAACTCTAGACCTACTGGCTCCGCTTCGCGGCCCAGGCTCGCAAAGGCCCGGTTCGCGAAGCGGAGCGTCAGATGCGCCAATGGCCGACTATGTACCGTGGATCGTGATTGCCGCCGGGGTCATTGCCCTGATCGTCACGGCGCTGCTCTGGCGCGCCCATTACGTCAGCTCCGATTGACCGAACGGCGAGCTCGCGCCGTCAGGCCGCCATCCTGCGGCAGGATTCCGCGCAGGCACGGCACATCGCCACGCATTCGTCCATGCCGCCGATGCGAGCGCAATCCTCGGCGCATTCACTGCAGATCTCCGCGCATTCCCGGCAGGTGTGCTTGTGGTGCGGGGTGTTGATCAGCATGAAATGGGCCGCCGTCCGGCACATTTCCGCACAAGCCATCATCAATCGGAAATGCGCCGGCTCGACATGCTTGCCGCCGGTGACGAGACAATGGTTCATGGCCGTGCCGAGGCAGGTCCTATAGCAGGACAGACAGGTCTCGACGCATCGGTTCATTTCCTCAGAGAATGCCATGTCGATACCTCACGCCTGCGCCAGCAGCTGGCGCAGGTAGCAGAGTCCATCAAGGGTCAGCTTCGACTCGCGGACTTCGCCCTGCGCGATCTCGGCTTCGAGGAAGGTCTCGAGTTCGGGAAGCGCGCGGTCGAACCTGTCCGCGATGCCCATCAGCTCGCAGGTTTGCTTGATCCGCTCGATCGGTTTTTCCAGCACGTTGATCTCAACCATTTTGGCATAAGCCCGGGTCATGCCGTTGGTTCCTATGCTCATTGCCGGGTGCGCTGCGGCGGGGTCTGCGCCGGCTAAGACGCCCTGCCGACCGTGTCCGCCATGGTTGCGCCACGCGCTCCGAGCGGCTTGCGGCGGCCCTCGGTCGAATCGAGCATTGTCTGATGCTCGATCTCTGAATTCAGCTCTGCCCCGCACAGCACGATGATGGCGGACATCCACATCCACGTCATCAGACCGATGGCAGCCCCCAGCGAGCCATAGGTCGCGTTGTAATCGCCGAAGTTCGCCAGATACCAGGAGAGCAGCACCGAACCGGCCAGCCACAGCACGGCCGCTGCGACGGCGCCGACGCTGAGCCACTGCCAGCGCGGCCTGGTTCGGCTCGGACCATAGCGGTACAGCACCGCGAGCGCGGTGAGCAGCAGGAGCACCAGGATTGGCCACCGTCCGAACCGGATGACGAGCTCCGCCGTCGTGCCCAGTCCGACCTGCTGCAGCAAAAGCGGGACGACGACCACCGCTCCGACCATCAACATGATGGAAATCAGCCCGGCGATCGTGAACGAGAGGGACATCAGATTGAGTTTGACGAAGCTGCGCTTTTCCTTCTCATCATAGACGACGTTGAGCGCATCGAAGATCGCCTTCACGCCGGCATTGGCGCTCCAAATCGCGATCAGCAGGCCGGCGGCAAAGGTCAGGCCGAGCGTCGAGGTCCCCTTCGCGAGCACGCGCGCGATCTGGTCCTGGACGATCGCAAACGAGCCTTCCGGCAGCATCAGCGCCAGGCTCTGCAGGTTCGATGAGATCGTGGACGGATCGGCGAACAGGCCGTAGCTCGAGACCAGCGCGGTGATCGCCGGGAAGATCGCCAGCAAGCCGTAGAACACGACGCCGGCCGCGGTTGCCAGCAGGCGGTCCTCGTCGATCTGCTGGTAGGTGCGGAGCAGAATGTCCTTCCAGCCGGCAGTCGGAATCTCGAGCGGCGTGTCGGCGAGCCGTCCACGATCTTGCGTTTCCGCTAGCACGGGTTCGACGCCCTGCTCCCGAGCGGACGGCCGCTCCGATCGGGACAGCTGGCGAGAGATCGCCAACGTCGCCAGAGCCGTTGCACCGGCGAGCATCAGGTCGTTCGGCCAGTTGCGCAGCGTAGCCATCGCTAGTCCTGGATCGCGTCGCGCTGACGCCGGGCGCGCGATGCAGCAAACCAGCCGACAAGCATGATTGCAGCCCCGGCAGCTAGCGCGCGGGTGGTGGGATCTACGCTCGCCCCTGCTCCCGTCCGGGTGGTGGCGATCAGCCGCGCGGCGACGGGCACTGCGATCGCCCGCTTGAGCATGTCGGCCTGTCGGCCCGGGCGCGGCACGGCCGGCACAGGACGCGCGAGCAGCACGCGACCCATGATCACCCCCAGGATCCCGAGGAGGACAAAGACGCCCCCGATCGCGGCATATGCGATCCAGATGCCGTAATGCACTTCAAGGGCGTGGAAAGCCGCGCCAACCCCGATCCCGATCGCGATCAGAAGCGAGACCGCACCCGCCAGCATGAAGCTGCATGCAAACGCGTAGCCGGTCACGAGGCGCGTCATCCATTGTCGCAAGTCCGCAAGGTAGGAGCGGAAGATCAGGTTCAGCGAAGACCACGTGTTGACGGGCATGACGAAATCCATTGCAAGACGGCATCCGACAACCCGGCAGGAAGATCGACGTTCCTCCCCCGGCAACGCGCAACAGTTCGCGCCATGCGGTTCAACGCGGACCGAGCGCTAACTGACCGGAGGGAGATTTGCGCGTGGTGGCATGGAGCTCGGGAATGGCTTGGCGACCAAGAGCGTCGCGCGTTCATCGGTTTCGAGCGCGATCTTCTGGGCAAGCATCACGTCGCCCGCCACCAGTGAGCCGACGGGCCGGAAGCACCAGCCCAGCACGATGCGGCCACCGCCGTCCATCTCATAGACGTTGGTCGAGGTGCCGTAGCAAATCCGGTATCGCTTGCCGGACTCCGAGCCGATGACGTCGAAGCGCTTATACTTTTCGAACTGCGCCCGCTGCTCGGGTGACAGCCACGCGGACAGCAGCGCAAGTCCGCGCGCCTCAATTCGTTCATACGCCTTCCAGCGATCCCAGATCGCGGCCATCGTCGCACGCAACGTGCCGGCGGCGCGTCGGAGCGCGGACCGCAGGGGCATCTCGCGCAGATGGGCGAGCATGGCGTCAGCCGCCGACCAGCCTCGGATAGAACAGGGTTTCCTCGGCGGTCGGATCGAGCGCGCGGACCAACCTCGCCTCTCCGGTCGCTTGCCGGATTGCGGCGGTGTAGCCATCCGACGTGAGCTGGGTGAAGCGGGCATTCGCCCAGGCCAGCTGCTCACTGTTGTCGGGATCGAACTGCTGCCTCGTGTCGCCGGAGTGATCCATCACCAAGATCGTTGCCATCATCGTCTCCCTTGAACGACATTCACAACTGCATCAGACAATCGGCACGGCCGTCGTCGGCCTGCCGCCCATCCACTCCGGCAGCGCGGCGCCGTCGCGGTGACGGCCGCCCGCGCCGGCCGCGGCCCACGCGGCGACCGCACCGAACAGCAGCGCCGCCGCAACCGAGAACGCCAAGATCACTGCGCTGCGCCGCGACCGCTGGATGGCGGACCTGGCATCGCCCATCACGCTGTCGACGCGCTTCTCCGCCTCCGCAGCAGGCAGACCCGTCGCGGCCGCGACCTGCTGGATCAGGTAGCTGCGATCGTCGGCGCTGACGCCGCTGCGGCCGGAGCTCGTCAGCAGGATGCGCCCCGCCTCCGCCCGCTCGTAGCCGATATCGACATTGGCCGGACGCCGCAGCGACCGGTACAAACGGTCAAGCTCGGCGCTCAGCAATGGCTCCGCGGCCGTCGCAGATGGCCGGTTCTGGACCACCGGACGCGCGGTTGACAGGCCCACCAGCGCAACGATCGTCGCACCGAGGATGACGGCGAGCGCCCAGGCGGTCAGGCCGTGAAGCCCGTCGCGGCTGTCGATCTCGTCGGATGGCGTCGCGCCGATCACGCGCTGGGCCCGGCCGGCAATGTAGCCGCCGACGCCGAAGCTCACCAATGCCTGCAGGATCAGATACAGCCCCGACAGCAACGCGAGCGCGGCTGATGCGTCGCGCCATGACGGCGAGCTTGAACTGACACCCAACCCGACCGCCGCGCCGAAGCCGATCAAAATCACCGACAGCGCCGCCGCAGCCAGCGCGCCGGCGATGACCGGGCTCCATTGCAGCCGAAGCCCGGTCCTGTTGGCGGCGGACACGGCAAGCCCTCGCTCGTTATCCATGACGCGCCTACCGCAGCCCGAAGAACGACAATATCGCCAAAATGACCACGATCAGTCCGACCAGATAAATCAACTGGTTCATGAAAACCTCCTCCGTCAATCTCGTCCTGACAATCTGGTGGAGAAGCCAAGGTTCCTACGGGGACGAACGGGTGCGATGCGGCAAGCCAATAGAAAAGGGCCCCGCCGAAGCGAGGCCCTCATTGGTCGTCGCGATCTGCTTATCGCGACGTGCGACCAGCACCGTTAGTCGTCGTCCCAGTCATGACCACGGATCACGAAGCCGCGGTCGCGGTAGTAGTCGCGATGATGGTTGTACCAGCCGTGGTGCCAGCCCCGGTCATGCCGGTATACGTCGACGCGCGGACCACCATAATATCGATCGCCGTAGTAGCCGTGGTCCCTGCCGACATAGATGCCCACACCCTGCGCGCTCGCAACGGTCGGTGCCGCTATCGAGAGTGCCGCAACCGCGGCAAGAGCGTAAGTAAGCTTCGTCATGGCATCCTCCTTTCTAGTACGCCGTGATAACGACCGGCGTCCGCGCATGTTGCAGGAACAGGACCGGAACTTTCCTGAACGTTCCTTCACCATCATGGCGGCTGGACGTGACCGGAGGACGAGATCGAGGAGCCCTCAACGTGCTCTACTCGATCGCTGTGGCTCCACTCTCTGTTCGACACAAGTGACCCCAGCTCAGGGGTGGAGAGCTGGGGTCGTAGCGGGGTTCTCCTGGTTAGCGCTGACGCCCGGTCGGCGCGTCAGCTCGCGAGAGCATGCGCGTCGCAATCAGTTCCGGCACTAACGTCTGCAAATGTGCGACGCACAATCGTGCCGTTGCGATTGCCTGATCAGACCGCTTAGCGCCACATGCTCGGGGCGGTGCGCAAGGCGGCCTGGCCTGCCATGCGCAGCTCATCGATTGACGAGCGTCCCTCGCGAATGGCCTGCAGCAATCCAGAGGCGACGTTGGTCCGCTTCGTCGTATCCGAGCGCGGCACGCCTCCGCAGACCTCGTCGAGCACCGCGCGAAGCACTGCCGCCGTCTCTCCATCGAGCATGATTGCCTCCCTGCCCTCGTGGATCGAACTGCATCGTAGCGCGAGACTGCGCGAGAGGAGTTCAAGTATGTTAACAGCCGTATCCAAATCTTGCGCGGACGACCGTCGCGCTGTCTTCGTCGCGACAAATCACTGTCATGTTCAGATCGTCAGTGCGCTCTGCAAAATGACACGCGCCCGCGTCAGCGTCAGTCTCGCTGCGACATTTCAGGGATCGCATCAGCGAACGCCTGCGGCGCCTCGCGCACCCGCCGCACCGGCATCCGTCGCGATTTCAAGGGAGCAGCATAGAGCCGCCTTGCCGCGTCTCAGCCGTGCCGCTTGGTATGCAGATAGTCGGCCGAAAACAGCGCCGTGTCCTTGAGCAGTTTCAGGTCGTTGATCGTCAGCATGCGGTCGCGCAGCACGATCAGGCCGGAGCCACGCAACTCCTGCAGCGTCCTGTTGACATGGACCACGGACAGGCCGGTGGCGTCGGCGAGATCCATCTGCGTGACCGGGAACAGGCAGGAATCGCCGTCGATCATTCCAACCGGCAGCAGGCGCTCATAGAGTTCGCACAACAGATGCGCGACCCGCTCCAGCGCCACGCGCCGCCCGATATTGACCGTCCATTCCCGCTGGATCGCGCTTTTCACCATGGTTTCGCACCACAGCGCTTCCTCCAGCGAACGGTCGCTCGCCAGCAGCTGCTCGAACGCCGGACGCTTGATGTCGGCATAGGTAACCGGGGTCAGTGCGCCGATCGAATGATCCATCACCGACAGCAGATAAACGCAGGCGTCGCAGCTGTCGCCCGGCAGGATGAAATTGACGATCTGGCGGCGGCCGTCCGGCAGCGTCTTGTAGCGGCAGAGCCAGCCCGACAGAATGATCCGGACGCTGTCGACCGGTTCGCCCTCGGTCGCGAGGTCTTCGCCCGGGCGGGCGCGATGCAGCCCATCCTGGATCGCCTGTTGCAGCAACGCGATCCCGCGTTCGGACAATTGCCGCAGGGCATTGAGCCGCCGGATCACCGGCTGCGCCAGATTTCCCTCGAGGACCGGGGGATGCATCTAGCTCCCCATGCTCGGCGTATGGATGGCTTGCGGACTCATTGGGATAGCGATCGTACAGCGAAGTCCCGAGGGATTGAACTCCAGCGTGCTCTTGCCCTTGAATTCAAACTCCAGCGTCCGCTCCAGGAGATCGGATCCAAATCCCCTGCGGCGCGGCGGCGTCACTTCAGGCCCGCTGCGCTCGCGCCAGTTGAACACCAGTTGCCGTGGTTCAGCGGCGCCATCGATGCGCCACGAAACGTCGACATGCCCTGCCGTATCGCTCAGCGCGCCATATTTCAAGGCGTTGGTTGCGAGCTCGTGAAGCGCCAGCGCGAAGGTCTCCGCGGCCTTGGGTTGCAGGCGGATCCTGGGACCCGAGACCTTCAGTTGCTCGCCTTCCTTCGCGTTGTACGCCAGCAATTCCTCGACCACGAGATATTCGAGGTCGACGCCGCCTTCCGGATCGCGGGTCACCAGCGACTGGGTCCGTGCGAAGGCGTTGAGCCGGCCGTCGAGATGCGATGCGTAGTCCTCGACGTTGGCGCTGGTCTCGGCCGAGCGGCGCGCGATCGAGCGGACCACGCCGAGCGTGTTGCGGACGCGATGCTGCAGCTCGGCGAGCAGCAGCCGCTGCCGTTCCTCGGCCCGCGTGATCGCGGTGACGTCGATGAAGGTGATCACGACGCCGGCGATGAAATTGTCGATGCTGCGGTACGGCAGGATGCGCACGATATAGCGCGTGCCGCTGTCGGGCGCGGTCAGCTCGCGCTCGGCGCTGGCCAGCGTCCGCAGCACACGCCGCACATCGTCGTAGAGCTCCTCGATCGGAATCCGCGCCTTGATATGCGCGATCGGGCGGCCGACATCGGTCTCGACCAGATGCAGCAAATGCGTGATCGCCGGCGTGAAGTTCATCACCTTCAGATCGTTGTCCAGGAACACGGTCGCGATCTGGGTGCTCTCGAGGAAATTCTTCAGGTCGCTGGTGGCGCGGGTCAATTCCTGCACGCGGTGCGCCAGCTCGCCATTGACGGTGGTCAGCTCCTCATTGACCGACTGCAATTCCTCGCGCGAGGTCTCCAGTTCCTCGTTGGCGGATTGCAGCTCCTCGTTGAGCGATTGATATTCCTCGTTGGAGGATTTCAATTCCTCGTTGGTGCTTTCGAGCTCCTCGATCGTGGCCTGCAGCCGCTCGCGGGTGGCGCGCAGCTCGCTCTCCAGCCGCTCGACATGCTCGGTCCTGACCAGAATGTTGGGATTGGTCTCGGCCTGCTCCGCCTGCCGGATCGGGCCATCCTTGAACAGGACGACGAAGTTGCGATGGCCGGCGGGGCCGTCCTGGATCGGCTCGACCGTGATATCGACCAGCACGCGATGCCCGTTGACGCCGAGTTGCACCTGCTCGGCTTGCGCGGCCTCGTTGGTTTCCGCGGCACGGCTGAGCGCGGTGCGCAGCTCCAGCCTGAGATCGCGATGCACGAGCTGCAGCAGATCGAGCGTCGCCGTGCCTGCGGTCGGCTCGATATAGCGGCCGGTGCGGCCGGAGAAGTGCAGGATGTGAAAGTGGTCGTCGGTGATCACATAGGCCGGCGCATAGCGCTCGGCGATGCGCTGGGCGCGGCGCTCGAGGCCGACATCGTGGCCAACGGAGCGCACCGGCGGCACGTCGATCGCAGCCCGCCCGGTCGCCGTCGTGATCGGAAATTCCGGCGGCAGCCGCGTTCCGGTCTCGAGCTTCTTGAAGATGCGCGCGCGCCGGTCGACCGGCGCGAACAGCTTCGGATGCCGGGTGACGTTCTCGGAATTGCCGAGAAACAGGAACCGGTCCGGCAGCAGCGCGAAATGGAACAGCGGGATGACGCGGTTCTGCAGCTCGGCATTGAGGTAGATCAGGAGGTTGCGGCACGAGATCAGGTCGAGCTTGGAGAACGGCGCGTCCTTGATGACGTTGTGCTGCGAGAAGATGCACATCTCGCGCAGCTCCTTGACGACGCAGTAAGTGTCGCCTTCGCGCACGAACCAGCGCGCCAGCCGATCCGGCGTCATGTCGGTCTCGATGCTGGTGCGATAGCGCCCGACACGCGCGGCGGCGAGCGCGCGCCCGTCGATGTCGGTCGCGAAGATCTGCACCTGCGGCACCGAGTCGAGACCGGCCATATGCTCGCGCAGCAGGATGCCGATCGAATAGGCCTCTTCGCCGGTCGCGCAGCCAAGCACCCAGACACGCACCTGCCGGCCGGCGCCCTTCCCTTCGAATATCTTCGGGATGACCTGGGTTTCCAGGACATCGAACTCCTTCTTGTCGCGGAAGAATTCCGTGACGCCGATCAGGAGGTCGTTGAACAGATGTTGCGCCTCGTCCTTGTCGTTTCTCAGGAAATCGACATAGGCGGAGATCTCGTCGATCTGCACCACCTGCATGCGGCGCTGGACGCGGCGCAGGAAGGTGTTCTGCTTGTAGCCGTGGAAATCGTTGCCGGTCTTGTTGCGGAGGATATCCGCGATGCGCGCAAGCGAGGTTGCAGCCGCGGCGAGCACCTCGTCGAAGCCCTGTTTCTCCTCGAGCCGGCGCAAATGGCGCGAATAGACGTCGATATGCTCTGGGATGTCCTCCGGCGGCAGCACAAAATCGGCGATCGCCGCGGCCGAACTGCCTTCGTCGTGCGGGTTGGACTGACCGTCGCCAATGCGTTCGGCGATCGCCAGGCCGCCATGATCCTTCAAGGTCCCGACCCCGAGCGTGCCGTCGCCACCCGTGCCGGCCAGCACCACGCCGATCGATTCCTCGGCGCGCTCCTCCGCCAGCGACACCAGGAAGCTGTCGATGGTGGCCCGCTCGGCGCGCGCCTGCTCGGCGCGCCGGACGGCGAAACGGTCGCCATGAACGGTGGTGATCATGTCGGACGGACACAGATGGATTGTGCCGCCCTCGACGAGCTGTCCGTCGCTGATCTCGGACAGTCGGGCACCTTCCGATCGCTCCAACGCTTTGCGCAACCGGGTGTCCTCGATGGCATCCCGGTACTGCAACACGAGCACGACGGCCTGGTCCGGATTGAGCCTCAGTTTCGAGAAGAACCGCTCGATGCTATCGAGGGCGCCGGCGGATGCGCCCACACCGATGATCAGCGGCGCCTTGGACTGGCGCCCTTCGTCTCCGCTCTGGGGTTGGCCAACGTCATCCATGGTTGCAGCGGCTCTCACTTTTCTGCGGGCGTCTCGCCTGCGTCTGCTGATAGCAGAGTTTAGTCCTATCCCAACGGGATAAGTAGGGAATCTCCACCTTGCTGGGAACCTTGCAGGCGCCGACGGCCGCTACGGCGGGGACGAGTGGTTGCTCGGCGGAAAATGACCTCCGGCGGCGGTTTCCGCGGCAGGCCAACCGCATGCTCGAACGCGGGGCCGTGCTTTTCCCGAACGCTAATGGGATGCGACCTGCTCCTCCAGGTATGCGACCCGCTGCACAATCAGGGTCCGGTGTCGTTCCCACTCGATCAGGGTCCGCTTGAGCAGACTGACGAGACGTTCGGCCTGCTCGGTATCGTGGCCGGCCCGCTGGAGCCAATCCAGCAAATCCTGCTGGTTGCGGACGCGCTGCCAGCCCTCCTCGATGTCGATGTCGGCCTTGACCAGCAGCTCGCGCTCGGACCGCAACTGTTGGGCCCAGTTCGCATGCTCAGCGCTGGCCATCACGGTTCCTTCCGCGCCGGTCGCTTCGGATCGAGCGATTGTAGCATGACTCGCCGGATCATATCGGCGTATTCGCGGTATTCAGCGGCGCGCGCGTCATACATTTGCGCGATCGCCGGGCGCCCGCTCTGACGGCCGTCCTCGGCCATCCGGTGCACCAGCTCGGCGCGCTCCTCGATGATGCGCAGCGCGACCCGAAGCGCTTCGTCGACCCGGCCCTCCTGCTCCTTGGCGAGCGCGTCAGCCGTATAGGCGTGACCGACCTGACAGCGAAATCGCAGCGGGTGGCCCACCTTGAGTTCGGAAAGGACGCCACCGCATCCTGGGCAGGTCAGCGGTGCTGGATCGGCAATCTCGACCAGCGTATCGCTGCCGACGCGTTCACCCGCCGCAATTTTCACCTCCAGCACGATCTCCGGCGGAATCGGCAGGATCGCGCCGGGCCGCTCCCGAACCAGATCGGACAGCACATCGCCAAGCCGCGCGCCCGGGATACAGAGGTCAACCGTGGTCGCTTCCAATGCCCGGAGCGGCATTTCGTCGGACATGGCGTCCCGGGGCTCCTGGACCAGCGCGACCCCACCGCAGCGCTTGATCGCGTTCAGGCCCGCCGCGCCGTCGGACAGCAGGCCGCTGAGCACGACGCCGATCACCCGCGGTCCATAGTGCAGTGCGGCCGAGCGAAACAGCGCGTCGATCGCCGGCCGCACCAGATTTTCGCGTGGCCCGCGGCCGAGCATCAGGTGGCCGTCCTGGATCAGCAGATGGTGGTCCGGCGCCGCCAGATAGACGTGACCATTTTCGATGACCATGCCGCTTTCCGCCTGCCGGACCGGCAGCTTGCCGGCCGCGCTCGCGACCGTGGAGAGAATGCCGATGCCGTGAGACGGTATGTGCAATACGATGAAGACCGCGGCCGGCAGATCCGTCGGCAGCCGTCCCAGAATTTGCTTCAACGGTGCAGTCGCCCCAGCCGAACCGCCGATGACGATGATGTCGCGATTGGACATGGAACCTGCCTTTTCTAACATTGTTTGCAACAAGGCGGGCATTCGTCCTATGTTCCAATTTTGCGACACCACGCCGGGCCACGGCCGGAATTGAGATGTCTGAATTTGCACCTTTGCGCGAAGAGCCACTCTTGACCGGACGGCGCGTCCTGATCGTCGAAGACGAATATTTCCTTGCCGACGACATGCTCAGCGCGCTGCGCGCGCTCGGTGCCGATATCGCCGGGCCGGCCGGCGACATCGACGATGCGCTTCGCATCCTGCACGACGGCGGCGTGATCGATGGCGCGGTGCTCGACGTGAACATCCGCAAGCAGATGATCTATCCGGTCGCGCGCGAGCTGCAAGCGCGCGGCGTGCCGATCGTGTTCACCTCGGGATACGACAAGATCGTGCTCGGCACCGAGTTCGCGGACGTCCCGTTGTGGGAGAAGCCGTTCGACCATCGCGCCATGGCGCGAGGGCTCGCCGGCATGATCCTGCGCCGCGATCCGGCGAAGGAGATTGATTTGCAGGCTTGACTGCCCTGTCTCAATGACGTTGCCGGACGCGAACAATCCGCCCGAGCATTTGCAAATGTTAGTGCGGAGGTTTGCAGAGAGCCTCACGATACTCCAGTTACGATATCGGACGGGGGTGCGTAATGACCGACATCGAAAGACGTATCGAGCAACTTGAGCAGACGGCCGCCGAACGCGCGCTGATCGCCGACCTCTCAACCGTCACGGAAACCCGCATCCGCAACGCCCAGTTGGCGGACGAATTGCGCCTCGTCGTGGCGCAGCTCAGGACGTTGAGGTCGGGTGACCTTCATATTGGCTGATGGTCTTGGCCCGCGATGTCAGGCGAACCGGCGGCGTGACGCATCCTCATCCTCCTCAGGAACGACAGCGATGCTGCACGATTCAACAGACCGCATCGCGGAATGCCGGCAACTGGCCGACGAAGCCGACCGCTCGACATCCAGCGTCGAAACGACGCGCAAGGATTATGAGCTGTTGGCGCAATCCTGGCGACGATTGGCGCTGAGCTACGAATTCTCCACGCATCTCGAACGCTTCATCAAAGCCCGCGCGTCGGCTAGCCGACCGATCGGGACATCGCCCGTGTCCGCCCCCGCCAGCGAAAGCCCTACTTGCTGTTGTCGCGGTGGGCTTTGATCTCAATGCGCGCGCTCGCGGAACTGCGCACCGATTGCCGCAGCTCGGCGAGCTGCTCGTCTCGCTGATCCGCGAGCGATTTCTTTTGTGCGCGCAAGGTATGGCTTTCTTCGATGGCAAGCTGAGCGCGGGCAAACAGGGGATCAATCATTGAAGCAGCATGTCACTCTATCGCTGCGTCCGCCCTGTCATGGGATAAGTCGGGGACAGATTTGCCGAGCAGGCGGTGCGACAAACGTATCAGTTCATGAGACTTCGAAAATTGTTCGAGCGAGCGCTCGTAGCCCGCATCGATGCGCCGTTTCATGGCCTGATAATTGGCGAGCTGGTCCCTGTAATCGCCATCCCGCATGGTTCCGCCTCCGCAGGCTGCGAATGCTTAACGCTAGTCAGGATATCAGGTTCCCGTACTGGCTTTCCTCCTGCGGGAAGGGTTCCTGCGTTTTGCGGCCCAGAAACGTGCTGGCCGGGCTTTCGGCGAGGAGTTTGCGTGCGTCGCCGACGACCCGGATCGTCCGCTGGGCATCGTCGAGATCGTCGGAATTGGAAAGGCGATAGATACGCCGCTCGTTGGGCATGGGCGCGCTCCCTGATTATGCAGGCGGGAGCACCATCGGTCTCTCAGCCACCGACGCCTACGGGCAGAGCCTCGGCCGGTGATGCGAAGACAATAAACCTCGGCCAGGAAAGTTGCCAACAAAATGCCGCGCCGGGAACCTGAGACGTCGGACAATGCGAAAGAAAGTATGACTCACCGGCAGCGCAATACAATCGGTGTCGTCCCTGCGAAAGCATGCGAAAGCAGGGACGACGTGTGGGAGGAGCAGCGAGCTCTCTTTTGGTGTCATTGCGCACGGGGGGCCGGGACCCATAACCACCGCTGCGCAGCCCGCAAAGCTCGCATCGATCTGCGTTCGGCTCGCCGGCTATCCGGCGACGCTCATCTGCTTGCACAGTATCCCGAGAGCTTCCGCACACCCGCGCGGCTTGGTCACCACGGGGAGATGCGCATACTTCTTGGGCAGCGTGCTGGCGTCGTAGCCGGTGTACAGGGTGACCGGTGTCCCCATCGCAATCAGTGTATCGATCAACCTGTAGGACGAGGTTCCATTGACGTTGATGTCGATCAGCGCGCCGGAGGCTGCGGAAGCGTGCGGGCGGGCTTCGTCGATCGAAGCGAACGGGCCGACGACGTGATAGCCGGCCTGTCGTGCCAGCGCGGCACAGTCATCGGCAATGAAATACTCGTCTTCCACGATCAAGATCGTACGCATAGCAGTACCTCTGCCAGTTGCGCGGATGATCGAGGCGTTAACGTTTTCGCGCCGGTCCGGTTTCCGGGGCGCGTCGTTCCGCGCGCCTTCAGGACAGCGGCCATGACCTATTTCAGCGGGCGGGGAATTTCGACGCCGGGGCGGATTGGTGCCGTTCTCCAGGCACGCGCCGTCAGCTACCGGCGACCAGCAACCCAAGGTACAGCCAGAGTACAATTGTCACGGTAATCGTTGCGGCGAAAAAGTAGCGGTCGATGAGATTCATCAACTGCACCTTCGGCTGACTATGGCGGATATCGAATCGCGGTCGAAACATCAGTCGCCGCCGCTTGTCATCTCTCTGCTCGGTTCCGGCATTTACATATGAGAGATCGGTGATTCCACTCGGAGATGCCTCGGTTGCCGATGTCGAAGAACACACCGGTCGCCATCACCGCTAGGCTGCAGCGGCAGCGCGGCTCCAGCGCGGCAAACGAAGGAACGAGGGTCGGCGCCTGCGGTTGGAGCCAGCGAACGCAATGCATCAGGACCGGCGCCGCTATCGCTGCCCGGCGTCCCGCCCGGCCTCGCCATGGGTCGAGCACGATCATCACCGGCCGGATCAACCTGTAGCTGTTGTCATAGTGTTTTGGGGAGGAGTTGGCTCCATGAAAGCAACGATCGAACAAAGAACGACCGCCGCCAATCTCGACCTGCTCGACCGCTACTGGCGCGCCGCCAATTACCTTTCGGTCGGCCAGATCTATCTCCTCGACAATCCGCTGCTCAGCGAGCCGCTGCGCAGGGAACACATCAAGCCCCGCCTGCTCGGCCATTGGGGCACCACGCCGGGCTTGAATTTCGTCTATGCCCATCTCAACCGGGTCATTCGCGCGCGCGATCTGAACGTCATCTACATTTGCGGTCCCGGGCACGGCGGCCCGGGCATGGTGGCGAACACATATCTCGAAGGCACCTACAGCGAGATCTATCCCGATGTCGGCCGAGACACGGATGGTCTGCGCAAACTGTTCCGGCAGTTTTCCTTCCCCGGCGGTATCCCGAGCCACGCGGCACCGGAAACGCCCGGCTCCATTCATGAGGGTGGCGAACTCGGCTATTCGCTGGTCCACGCCTATGGCGCGGCGTTCGACAATCCGGATCTGATCGTGGCCTGCGTCGTTGGCGATGGCGAGGCGGAAACCGGTCCGCTGGCTGCATCGTGGCACTCGAACAAGTTCCTGAATCCCGCGCGTGACGGCGCGGTGCTGCCGATCCTGCATCTCAACGGCTACAAGATCGCCAATCCGACGGTGCTCGGGCGGATGGGCGACGAGGAAATCCGCAACCTGTTTCGCGGCTACGGACATGAGCCGCTTTTCGTCGAGGGCGACGATCCGATGCCGATGCATCGCGCCATGGCCGCTGCCCTGGATGAGGCGCTTGCAGCCATTCACAAGATCCAAACCGAGGCGCGCGGCGGCAAACGATCGGAGCGGCCGCGCTGGCCGATGATCGTGCTGCGCAGTCCAAAGGGCTGGACCGGTCCGAAGGAGGTCGACGGGCTCAAAGTCGAGGGCTTTTGGCGCGCGCACCAAGTGCCGATCGCGCAAGTCCGTGACAACCCCGCGCATCTGAGAGTGCTTGAAGACTGGATGCGCAGCTACCATCCCGAGGATCTGTTCGACGAGGATGGTGCGCTGATCCCGGAGCTCCAGGCCCTCGCCCCGACCGCGAACCGCCGGATGGGCGCCAATCCGCACGCCAATGGCGGCCTTCTGAAACGTGAGCTCCGGCTACCGGACTACCGCGCATTTGCCGTCGAGGTAAAGCAGCCGGGTCAGACCGTCGGCGCAGCGACCCACGAGCTTGGAAAATACCTGCGCGATGTCCTCAAGCTGAATGCCGATGCCGGCAATTTCCGCATCATGGGACCAGACGAAACCGCCTCGAACCGGCTCGATGCCGTATTCGAAGCCACGGACCGGGTCTGGATGGAGCCGACCGAGCCGTATGATGTCCATCTCGCTCAAGACGGCCGTGTCATGGAAGTCCTCAGCGAGCACCTCTGCCAGGGCTGGCTGGAAGGCTATCTATTGACCGGACGCCATGGCTTCTTCTCCTGCTATGAAGCGTTCATCCACATCGTGGATTCGATGTTCAACCAGCACGCCAAATGGCTGAAGGTCTCGCGCCAATTGGCCTGGCGGCGTCCGATCGCCTCGCTCAATTATCTGCTGACCTCGCATGTCTGGCGACAGGATCACAACGGCTTCAGCCACCAGGATCCCGGCTTTGTCGATCTGGTCACCAACAAGAAAGCCGACATCGTCCGTGTCTATTTCCCGCCCGACGCCAACACGCTGCTGTGGGTCGCCGATCACTGCCTGCGGACCTACGATCGGATCAATGTCATCGTCGCCGGCAAACAACCGTCCGCGCAATGGCTTTCGATGCAGGACGCCGCCACTCATTGCGATGCCGGCATTGGCATCTGGACGTGGGCCGGAACCGAGGATACCACAAGCGAGCCCGATGTCGTGATGGCTTGCGCGGGTGACGTTCCAACGCTGGAGACGCTCGCCGCCGTTGATCTGCTGCAAAGGGCCCTGCCCGACCTCAAGATCCGCGTGGTCAACGTCGTCGACCTGATGACGCTACAGCCGAGGCAACAGCACCCTCATGGCCTCAGCGACCGCGACTTCGACAGCTTGTTCACGCGCGATCGCCCCGTCATCTTTGCCTACCACGGCTACCCGTATCTGATCCATCGGCTCACCTATGGCCGGGCCAATCACGACAACATGCACGTGCGCGGCTTTGTAGAGGAAGGCACGACGACCACACCCTTCGACATGGTCGTTCTCAATGGGCTCGACCGCTATCATCTCGCGATCGAGGTGATCGAGCGCGTGCCGGGTCTCGCCACCAAGGCCGCACAGATCAAGCAAGGATACCGGAACGCCTTGATCGCGCATGCGCGATATGTGCGCGAGCATGGCGAGGACATGCCCGAGGTTCGAGACTGGGTCTGGCCGAACGGCACTGGCGGCGCCACCCCTGCCAAATCCGGCGGTTGAGCCATGCCGACGTCCGATGCGGTTCTGGTCGTCAACTCCGGCTCGTCGAGCATCAAGTTCGGCGTTTTCGATGCTTCGCATACCGATCCCGCGCTGCTCTGCAAGGCACAGATCGATGAGCACGAGGGCGCGTCGCGATTGGTCTTCACCGATCCGGCCGGCCGCGCGTCGTTCGCGTTGGAGCAAGCCGAACCGGATGCGCCGCCCGATCGGCTGTTCGCCGATGTCCTGGCACGAATCGAACATCATCTCGGCGAGCGGCTGCGTGCCGTCGGGCATCGCGTCGTACACGGCGGCCGCGAATTTCCGCGACCGGTCGAAGTCAATCGGACGGTGCTTGCCGTCCTCGAAGCCCTCACCCCTCTGGCGCCGTTGCATCAGCCTCGCTGCCTGACGCCAATGCGGGCAATCAGCGCGATCCGGCCGGAACTGATGCAGGTCGCATGCTTCGACACGTCGTTCCATCATGGCCTCGCGCCGCCCGTCAATCGGTTTGCGATCCCGAGACATCTCGAACGCGCCGGCATCCGGCGCTACGGCTTTCACGGCCTCTCCTTTGAATATGTCGCAGGCCGCCTTGCCGACATCTCGCCGGAGTTTTCCTCGAAGCGCACCGTGGTGGCGCATATCGGCAATGGCGCGAGCCTTTGCGCCATGCAGAGCGGCCGGAGCATCGACACCACGATGGGTCTGACGCCTCTCGACGGCCTGGTCATGGGGACCCGCTGCGGCACGATCGATCCGGGCGTTCTGCTTTACCTCCAGCAGCAGAACGGCATGTCGGTCGACGACCTTGAGCGGCTGCTTTATCACCAATCGGGACTGCTTGGCGTTTCGGGCATCTCCTCCGACATGCGTGTCCTGCTCGCCAGCCAGGAGCCCGCCGCGAAGGAAGCGGTTGATCTCTTCACGTTCCGCATCGCGCAACAGGTCGCCGCGATGGCTGGCACGCTGGGTGGATTGGAATGCCTGGTGTTCACCGGCGGTATCGGCGAGCACGCGGGCGAGGTTCGCAGCCAGGTCTGCGAACGACTGCGATGGCTGGGTGTTGAGCTCGATCCATCCGCCAACGCCGCGGCAGAGCTGCACATTGCTCGCGAGGACAGTTCGGTGGACGTGCTCGTCATGGCGACAAACGAGGAAGCAATGATCGCTCGCCACTGCGCAGCCTTGATCTCGGGAACCTAGGATCGACGAGAGGCGCCCCTGCGGCAGTGGCTAAATCGATGCTTGAAGGACCGTTTCCTTGAGCCGGACGTTGATGTCCCGGAAACCGAAATCGGCAACGGGAGAACGATGATGCCGGAACGAAAGACGATGCAAAAGGCCAGACAGGACCGGCGCGCGGGAAAGTCGACGACTACCCAGGCGGGCGAGTTCGTGCACGAGGAAATTCGCAAGGTTCGCCGTGGCAAGCACGGGGCGCGATCTTCCAAACAGGCCATTGCAATCGGCCTGTCGAAGGCGAGGCGCGCGGGCGTTCCGCTTCGTCCACCCAAGAAAGGCGCGGCCAAGGCGACCACCCGCAAGAGCGCGGAGTACGCCTATGAGGCGGGCCAGGGCAAACGAAAGACCAGACGCAGGCCGCGCGTCTCGCGAGCGGTGTCCAACGTCCTGAAACGGGAACCGCGCAGCGCGGCGTCGCACACGGCGCTGTCGAAACAAACGCGGCGCGCGGCCTCGCGGCGTTCTGCATCGGCCCGCTCGGCCGCGGCACGCAAGGCGGCAAAAACCAAGGGATCGGCCGTTCGTTCGGCCGCAGCAAAGAAAGCAACCCGCACCAGAGCGCGGCGGCGAAAGTAAGCCCGGAGGTCCGAGAGGACGACGATGGCGATTCACATAGGCAAATGCGGATGCCAGTGATGGGCGCATGGTATCCGCTGCCTGCTCGGTCTCGACAACGGTGCAGGCGGATGACCCCAGCGTCGGCCCCAGGGCCCGCAAAGGTGCTGGGGTCGTCTCCGCACCGCAAAGGCCCTGACGCAACGGCCCGGCGTCAGGGCCTTCGCCATTCCGAAGCCTGCAAAGGGCTCTTGAACGACACGCATCAGCGCCCCTTGAAGCGCGGCTTCCGCCGTCCGAGGAAGGCCGCGACGCCTTCCTTGTGATCCTCGGTCAGGCTCGCCAGCGCGAACTGGTCGAGGTCCATGTGGCTGGCGAGATCGTCGAGCGCATGCGCGAGCCGGTTGACCGTCAGCTTGGTCATCGCGACCGAGATCGGCGGCTGGGCGGCGACCTTGGCCGCGAGCGCCATCGCGACGTCATATGACTTTCCAGGATCGGTCACCTGCTCCACCAGGCCCCATTCGTAGGCCTCCTCGGCCGAGATCCGGTCGTCGGCCAGGATCACCGCCTGCTTGGTGCGCGCCGGTCCCATCAGATGCAGCATGCGCGGCACGCTCTGCCAGCTCATGTTCATGCCGAGCGCGATTTCCGGCACCCGCATATGCGCATCGCGCGCCATGACGCGGAAATCCAGCGCAACCGCGAGTGCCACGCCGCCGCCGACGCAAAACCCCTCGATCGCGCCGATCGTGACCTGCTCCATGTCCTGCCAGGCGCGCGTCAGCCGCGGCCCGAGCTTCAAGTGCCGGCGCAGCGTGCCCATGTCCATGGTCTGGCGCGAACGTCCTTCGGCATCCTTGAGATCGAAGCCGGCGCTGAACGATTTGGCGCCGCCGGTCAGCACCACCACCGAGGTCTCGCCATCGTCCTCGAAACTGCGCGCCGCGTCAGTCAGCTGCCGCAGCGCCTCCGGCGACAGCGCGTTGATACCGTCGCCGCGGTCGAACCGCACCACGGCGATGCGGCCGTCCGGCCCGAGGCCTTTCTCGATCGTCACATCATCAACCACGCATACCTCCCCGTTCGCATTCTTGTGTACTGCCTGCCTCGACATAGCACGACGGTTTCGCCTATTCTGTGGGCATGAGCGACCATGATCATCACCACCACGATCACGACCATTCCGAACTGTCGGAGACCGAACTGCGCGTCCGCGCGCTGGAATCGATCCTGACCGAGAAGGGCTATGTCGAGGCTGCCGCGCTCGACGCCATCGTGCAGGCCTACGAGACCAAGATCGGGCCGCATAACGGCGCCCGGGTCGTCGCCAAGGCCTGGACCGATCCTGCCTTCAAGAAGGCGCTGCTCGAGGACGCCAGCAAAGCGGTCGGCACCCTCGGCCACGTCAGCCGGGTCGGCGACCATCTGGTCGCGATCGAGAACACGCCTGGCCGCCACAACATGGTCGTCTGCACATTGTGCTCCTGTTACCCTTGGGAAATGCTCGGGCTGCCGCCGGTCTGGTACAAGGCCTCGCCCTATCGTTCGCGCGCGGTCAAGGATCCGCGCGGCGTGCTCGCCGATTTCGGCGTCAGCCTGCCGAAGGAGACGGAAGTCCGGGTCTGGGATTCGACCGCGGAGACGCGCTTCCTGGTGCTGCCGATGCGGCCCGAAGGCACCGAGGGCTGGGGCGAGGACCAGCTCGCCGAGCTGGTGACGCGCGATTCCATGATCGGCACCGGCTTTCCCAAGAAGCCGGGAGCGCCGTCATGAACGGCGTCCACGACATGGGCGGCATGGACGGGTTCGGCAAGGTCGAGCCCGAGCCGAACGAGCCGATGTTCCATGAGGAATGGGAATCCCGGGTGCTCGCCATGGTCCGCGCGATGGGCGCGGCCGGCGCATTCAACATCGACGCCTCGCGCTTCTATCGCGAGACCCTGCCCCCGCAGGTCTATCTGTCGAGCTCCTACTACAGGAAATGGCTGCTCGGGCTGGAAGCCCTGCTGCTCGACAAGGGTTATATCTCCAAGGACGACGTCGCCGCCGGACATTCCGTCGCGCCGGCGAAAGCGCTCAAGCACGGCAAGTTCTCGGTCGCCGACATCGAGCGCATCATGGTGCGCGGCAAGTTCGGCCGCGCCGCGCCGGGACCTGCGAAATTCAAGGCCGGCGATCGGGTGCGGGCGAAGAACATCCATCCCGCCACGCACACGCGGCTGCCGCGCTACGTGCGCGGTCACGTCGGGGTGGTCGAGCGCGATCATGGCTGCCACGTGTTTCCCGATACGGTGGCCAACGACGCCGGCGAACATCCGCAGTGGCTCTACACCGTCGTGTTCGATGGACGCGAGCTGTGGGGACCGGACTCCGATCCGACCATCAAGGTCTCGATCGACGCGTTCGAGCCGTATCTGGAGGCCGTGTGATGGATGCCCGTGCCGCCGCGCGAGCCACCAGCGCAGTGTCCAGCATTCCCCGCGACCAGGACGGCCCGGTGTTCCGTGCACCGTGGGAGGCGCAGGCGTTCGCCATGGCCTTGACGCTGCATGACCGCGGCGTGTTCACCTGGCCCGAATGGGCTGCGGCGCTTGCCGACCAGATCAAGCGCGCGCAAGCTGCAGGCGATCCCGACACCGGCGAGACCTACTACCGGCACTGGCTCGCGACGCTCGAACACCTCGTCGCCGCCAAGGGTGTCACGACACCGGAGACGCTGCACCGCTACCGCGACGCCTGGGACCACGCCGCCGACCGCACCCCGCACGGCCAGCCGATCGTGCTGACGGCGGGGGATTTTAGGTAGCCTCGAATGCCATGATCACCTGCATGCGCATGTGCGGGCGATGACATCACGTGGTGGGGCGCCGCCTTGAATCGCGATCTCATCCTCATCGTCGTCCCGGCGAAGGCCGGGACCCATAACCCCAAATGCAAACTGTTACGCGATGCTGGAACGACGAGTCCCACCTACAACGCCTGCCGCGGCGTATGGGTCCCGGCCTTCGCCGGGACGACGACGGGGAGAGAACCGAGCACGGATTCCAGAGACGCCAGTGCTTGAGCCGAGCGGCCGCTGCGTGCTGGATCGTGAACCGGGCCCTGGGACGATTTCTGTATAATGGAAGAGTACCGTTGAGTTGCCCGACGTGTCAAGTTGCCGTGTCGAACGCCGGCAGCTGCCGACTCCTTTGCATGGGGTTGTTTTCGATATTTTGGCCATGCGCCCCTGCGGACGGCCATCAGCCCACGGTTACGGGCCACCCTGCGCGACATACTCCCGCCAGCCCTTGGCCCGCAGGCTGCAGGCCGGGCATTCGCCGCAGCCATAGCCCCAATCGTGCTCCGCGCCGCGTTCGCCGAGATAGCAGGTGTGCGAGTGCTCGCGGATCAGGTCGACCAGTCCTGCTCCGCCGAGCTCGTGCGCGAGCCGCCAGGTCGCGGCCTTGTCGAGCCACATCAGCGGCGTGTGCAGCTCGAAATCCCTGGCCATGCCGAGATTGAGCGCGGACTGCAATGCCTTGATGGTCTCGTCGCGGCAATCCGGGTAGCCGGAATAGTCGGTCTCGCACATGCCGCCGATGATGTGGCGGATGCCGCGCCGATAGGCCAGCGCCCCCGCGAAGGTGAGGAACACGAGGTTGCGGCCGGGCACGAAGGTGTTCGGCAAGCCGTCCGCGCCCATTTCGATCGCGACGTCGCGGGTCAGCGCGGTGTCGGAAATCTCCGACAGCGTCGGGATATCAAGCGTGTGGCTGTCGCCGAGCTTCGCAGACCATTCCGGCCGGACCCGCTTGATCCCGGCCAGCAGCTGGTCCCGGCAATCGAGCTCGATCGCGTGGCGCTGGCCGTAGGTGAAGCCGAGCATCTCGACGCGGGCAAAGCGCGACAAGGCCCAGGCAAGGCACGTGGTGGAATCCTGGCCGCCGGAAAACAGCACCAGCGCGGTGTCGGAAGTGTTCGGATCGGTCATGGAACGCGATTTAGCACCTGACGGCGCCGTGGCCAATCCGTGGACAGCGTCGCGATTCCGGCGTGTTTTAGTGGGATCGGGAGGGGGGGGGTTGGCATAAAGCCAATACCTCTTTGATGCCGGTGCCCCATGACCCCATCCCGCGACATTTCCCGCCTGATCGAGATCATGGCTGCGCTGCGCACGCCGGTGACCGGCTGCCCATGGGACCTCGTGCAGAATTTCGAGACCATCGCGCCCTACACGATCGAGGAGGCCTATGAGGTTGCGGATGCGATCACGCGCGGCGATCTCGACGATTTGCGCGAGGAGCTCGGCGACCTGCTGCTGCAGGTGGTCTATCACGCCAGGATGGCCGAGGAGCAGAACGCGTTCGCGTTCGGCGATGTGGTCGAGGCGATCACCAGGAAGATGATCCGCCGTCACCCGCACGTCTTCGCCGACAAGGACGGCAATATCCAGCCGGCCGGCGTCAAGAGCGCCTGGGAACGGATCAAGGCCGAGGAGAAGGCCGAGCGCGCCGCGCGGCGGCCGCCCGAAGAGACGCACAAATCGATGCTGGCGAGCGTGAAGGCGGGCCTGCCTGCCCTGACGCGCGCGATGGAGCTGCAGCGCAAGGCGTCCACCGTCGGCTTCGACTGGAACGACCCGCGCGCGGTGCTCGCCAAGATCCGCGAGGAGGCCGACGAGATCGAGGCCGCGCTCGACCGCAACGACAAGGCGGAGATCGCGGAGGAAACCGGCGACCTGATGTTCGCGCTGGTCAACCTCGCCCGTCACGTCGACGCCGATCCGGAAACGGCGCTGCGCGCGACCAACGCCAAGTTCGAGCGGCGCTTTGCCTATATCGAGAAGGCGCTGGCGGCGAAGGGGCGTTCGCTCGATGGTGCGTCGCTGGAGGAGATGGACGCGTTGTGGAATGAAGCGAAGAGCGCAAACACCGATGTCGTCCCGGCGAAAGCCGGGACCCATACCGCGTGATCTAGCGATTGGCCGACGGTATCAATCCCACGCATCGCCAGAGATTCATCGAGGCGAGCAAGATGCAGAACTTCCGCTGCACTCAACAACGATGGCCGGTGGTTATGGGTCCCTGCTTTCGCACTAGGGCATTTACACATCTCTTCGAGGCTAGAGCACGCTGTTTTTATACGGAAACATAGCCTGAGTTTTTGAGATAGTTGGCGCACTCTTGTGCAGAAAAGAGGTCGAGGAGTTCGCCGACCTTGCGCCAGGTTGCCTCGACATCGCGCGGTTCTGCGGCTCGCATCAGATGTTTGAGCTTGGCGAAGACCTGTTCGATCGGATTGAGATCGGGACTGTAGGGCGGCAGGAAGAGCAGGTGCGCTCCGGTGGCGCGGATCGCATTGCGAGCGGACTTGCCCTTGTGACTGCCAAGATTGTCGAGGATGACGACCTCACCTTTTGC
>NZ_JAGKJL010000044.1:0-73610 GCF_020329495.1 Bradyrhizobium australafricanum
GGACTTCAGCGCGCATCGATCACAATCGCGCTTGCTGGCGAGGTAAAGCATCGTGGCACCATCGTTCACCAGCGCTCCGGTCGTGGTGAGGACCTTGCCGTCGGGACAGCGGTAGACGTCACCTGCGTGGTCATAGGTGAAGTCGTCGCGCGCGAAGATCCCGTCCGTGCGGGCCGACTTGTCGAACACTGTAACGTGCGGCTCAATCCCATGCTCGTGGACCAACCAGCCGAGCATCTCGGCCGAGCCATAGCCGCTGTCGCCGAGAAGCCGGCTCGGATAGAGATCGAACCGTTCCCGCGAGCGCTCAATCATGCGCTTGGCCGCCAGCACCTCCGCCTGCCGGATGGCCGTGGTCGCCTCGACATCGACGATGATCGCGTTCTCGATGTCGACCAGGTAGTTTGTCGAGTAGGCGAAGAAGGCTTGGCCGCCATGCGCCCCTGTCCAGCGCGCCGCCGGGTCGGAGGGCGACACGAACTTCGGCGTGACCTCGGTCGCTGCTCCGAAAGCGGCATCGTCGAGGACGGACAGATACTCATCGATCGCCCGGCCGGCGACTTCCGGGGGTAGTCCCTTGTCGCCCTCGATCCCCTTCTGCCGGTTGGCATCCGCCTTGATCAGGCTCGCATCGACTGCAAATCCGTCCCCACCGACCAGCCGCTCCCGGATGCAGCGGCGCAAGACACTCTCGAACACACGACGGAACAGATCACTCTCCCGGAAGCGGCCATGTCTGTTCTTGGAGAACGTCGAGTGATCCGGCACCGTCCCATCCAGGCCGAGCCGGCAGAACCACCGGTAGGCCAAATTGAGATGAACCTCATCGCACAGGTGCCGCTCCGATCGAATGCCGAAGCAGTAACCGATCAGGAGCATCCGGATCATCAGCTCGGGATCGATCGAAGGCCGGCCGATGCTACTGTAGAAAGGCGCCAAGTCCCGCCTAATCTGTTCAAGGTCGACAAATCTATCGATCGACCGGAGCAAGTGGTCGGCGGGAATATGCTTCTCGAGCGAGAACTCATAGAACAACGCAGCCTGTTCGACTTGCCGGTTCCCCATCATGCCTTCAGTCCTGCCAACTAGACAGACTGAATCACTGATATCTCTGCGCCGCAACTGCCGACTTTTTCAACGAAATCGACCCAAAGCCGAACTTTGCAGAAGGTTGCAATGTCCGCCTTCGGGAGGAAAGCCGACCAAGGCGAAGCGGACCGCCGAGGTCGGCTTGGACCCATATGACGGACCTCGTGCGCATTGAGCCCAGTTACGGAACCAGTATCGCAATCGATAAACTTCGATTTGCTCTGCAAGCCTTTCTTTTGAACGAGCCGATAAACGCTTCGGGCACGAAGGATTATTAAGGGATGATGGCTTTGCCGGCGTAGACTGCAACGGCCGGCCGCGGCGATGCCGCAGAAGAAGCCATAGCCGCGGCGGGCGGATGACGGTAGTCATCCCTTAATAATGAGGCGCCCCAGGAACGCATTGCAGGCCCGCTCGGCTTCAGCGAACGAACTGAAGGGAGACCCGGATACGTGAGCCGCTGGCATATTCAGAAAGTCGGGGCGATATGATGCAACAAAGCCCGGCTCTCCATGCAATCCAGGTCCACTCCGGCTCTCGTTGCTGATGACGAATGAATAGTCGTCGCTGCTTGCGATCCAAATCTCCAGTTCAGTATCGACTCGGCGGAAGTGCAGGGCCATTTCACCCTCACAAACTTTGGTCCTCCGTGATCATCCACATGGGACGCTTAGTCTGCTTTTGTGCGGTTGGCCGCTTCTGCCTCCCGCGCCAGCCGTTCGGCCTTTAGGCGCTCTCGATTATCATGGACCGCTTTTTGCGCTTTGGCGTAATCCGTCATAGCATCCTTCGGCCTGACAGTTTTGAATGCCTTGTTTGCTTCGCGTTCCGCAGCCGTCGGCGCCCGTCGGTCTCGCTCTTTAATCATTGTTGACCTCCCATTTGGGCTGACTAATTCAACGCGCGAAGCAAGCTTTCGATCCTATTATGGGGCAATGATCTTGAGGCTGTGATCATTTTAGATTTCTGTCGCGGCGTACCTTGTGAAACCGCTCCGGCCTTTTGATGAGCTTGCGCTTGCGGCTGGCCTGATCGTCTTGGCTGGCTGTACTGTCGGTCACCTTGTGGATTGCGTCGCCTGCCAATTCGCGGGCGCGCTCCCTGGGGCTGTGCCGTTCAGCGCGCAGCGCCGTGGGCGATACAGTTAGCTCGAACTCGATGAGCCGGCGGACGTCCTCAGAGCGGCCCGGAGTATCGCCCTGCTTTGCCGCCCAGGCATCGACGACGGCCCGTAGGTCGGCTGACAGGCGAATTACGACTCTCCGGCTTGTGCATCGTCCCGGGATGTCGAGACAGGCGATGGCGCGACAATCGCGGCGCACCCAGCATGGCATGAAATCACCCGGAGTTTGGCAGGATATCACCTTGCCGGATGTGGTCCGGATTCTAATGCTCGGAGCCTCGGAACAGAGACGCCCTGAGCCCCGAATCCCTGCGGCGCAACGCACGCGGAAGGACGCGACGGTCGGAAAATGTCTCTGAGGGAGGAATCGGATGCCACAACTGTCGCCCGAGCGCACGCGAAAAATCCTTGCCGATAGCGCGTTCAGAGAGCTCGTCTCAGGCCGCGCGAGGTTGCGATGGTGGCTCTCCATCCTGACGCTAGTCATGTTCTTCGGCTTCATCGCGCTGATCTCGACCGCGAAAGCCGCGCTCGGCGCGAGTTTCGCCGGCAGCGCGATGCCGCTCGGCTTCGCGCTCGCCCTTCTCATGGTTGCGGCGATCATCGCTTTCACCGCCTTCTATGTTCAGCGCTCGAACACGCGCTTCGACGAACTCGCGCGCAGAGTCAATCGGGAGCTCGGCCGATGATCGCCAGATGGCTGCTGATCGCACTTTGCGTGGTGTTTCCATTCGCGGCGATGGCCCAGGGCGCGCCCGCCGCGGCGGCGCGTGGGCCCGACTGGATCGCGATCGGAATGTTCCTGATTATCGTCGCCGTCACGCTCGTCATCACCTGGCGCTCGGCCGGCAGCACCGGATCGAAGGCGGGCTTCTACACCGCCGGACACGCGATCACGCCGGCGCAGAACGGTCTGGCGACCGCTGGCGATTTCCTGTCGGCGGCCGCATTTCTCGGCATATCCGCGCTGGTCTACGCCAACGGCTTCGACGGCTTCATTTACGCGCTCGGCTTTCTCACGGGATGGCCGATAGTGCTGTTCCTGATGTCGGAGCGCATGCGCAATCTGGGCAGCTACACCTTCGCGGATGCCGCCGCGTTTCGCCTGCAGCGGACGCCGGTCCGGCTCGTCGCCGCGACCGGAAGTCTCGTCGTTGTGCTGTTCTACCTGATCGCGCAGCTGATCGGCGCGGGCAAGGTGATCCAGCTGCTTTTCGGCATCAACTACATCTTCGCCGTGCTCGGCGTCGGCGTGCTGATGATCCTTTATGTGATCGTGGGCGGCATGCAGGCGACCACTTGGGTTCAGATCACCAAGGCGGTGCTGCTGCTGTGCGGCGGAACGCTGCTCGCGCTGGCTGCCCTGTGGCATTTCGAGTTCAGCCTCGGACGGCTGCTGGAGGCCGCAAGCCACGTCCATCCCAAGGGAGCCGCTATTCTGGTCCCCGGCGGACTGTTCGCCGAACCGGTGTCCGCCATCTCGCTCGGCCTCGCGCTGGTGTTCGGCACCGCCGGCCTGCCGCATATCCTTATGCGGTTCTTCACGGTGAAGGACGCCGCCGCGGCCCGCAAATCGGTGTTCTATGCGACGGCCTGCGTCGCGTATTTCTGCTGGATCATTCCGGTGCTGGGCTTTGCCGCCGCAGCGATCCTTATGACGGATCCGAGCTATTTCAATGTCGCGGCATCCGGGCAGTTCAACAAGATCGCCGATCTGGTCGGCGGGCCGAACATGGCGTCGATCCATCTCGCCCACGCGATGGGCGGTCCGCTGCTGCTCGGATTCATCTCCGCGGTGGCATTCGCGACCATCCTTGCCGTCGTCGCCGGCCTGACGCTCGCCGGCGCCTCCGCCGTCAGTCATGACATCTACGGCCAGGTGCTGGCCGGCGGCAAGGCATCCGAAGCGCGCGAACTGCTGGTCTCGAAGGTCTCGGCTGTGGCCATCGGCGTCGTTGCGGTTCTGCTGGCCTACGCCTTCGAGAACCAGAACGTGGCGTTCATGGCCGGACTTGCGTTGTCGGTGGCCGCGAGCTGCAATTTTCCGGTGCTGGCGATGGCGATGTTCTGGCGTGGCACCACGACGCGCGGCGCCGTCGCCGGCGGTCTCGCGGGCCTCGTCGCGTCGGTCGTGCTGGTCGTGCTGAGCAAGACGGTCTGGATCGCCGTCCTCGGCTTTCCGACGGCGCTGTTCCCCTACGACAATCCGGCTCTGGTCTCGATGCCGCTCGCCTTCCTGTTCGTCTGGCTGTTCTCGGTAACGGATCGCAGCGAGCGCGCTGCGCGCGAACGCGAGGCGTTTGCGGCGCAGTTCATCCAATCCGAGATCGGAGCGGCTTTGGCCAGCGAGCGGCCGGCTCTCGCAGCGGCAGCCTCGTGACATCGAGGAACCTGGAAAACAGCATGAACAACGCAGTTCAACTCGACGAGACCCACGACCCGGCCCGGCGGAGTTTTGTCGAGACGGCAAACGGCGGCGCGACCGACTTCCCGATCCAGAATCTGCCGCTTGGTATCTTCAGCACCGCGGCCGATACGCAGCCGCGGATCGGCACCGCGATCGGAGATTTCGTCTTCGACCTGAAGCGAGCGCTCGGTTCCGATGAGCACCTCGCGGCGCCGATCCGCCAGGCGCTCCAGCAAGGCACGCTCAATGCGCTGTTCGCGCTCGGACCTATGGCGATGCGGGAGCTGCGCCGCCGCGCCGCCGATCTGCTGGGGCAGGGCAGCGCGGCCAATGACACCAGGCGCCGCGCCTCCGAATTGCTGACGTCGATCGCGGATGCGACGCTGCATCTGCCCACACGCATCTCGAACTACACGGACTTCTACGCCGGCATCTATCATGCGCGGGCGGCGGGCGCGCTGCTGACGCCGGAAAATCCGCTTCCCGCGAACTACAAATGGGTGCCCATCGCCTATCACGGCCGTGCCTCGTCGGTGCAAGTGGGGCGCGGGATGGTGCGACGGCCACTCGGGCAACGCCCGCCCACGGTGGCGGGCGCAGCGCCGGGCTTTGGCCCGTGCGAACGGCTGGATTTCGAGCTCGAGATGGGCTTCTACCTCGCTGCCGGCAACCGGCTCGGCAATCCCGTCCCGATCGCCGAAGCATCGCAGCAGATCGTCGGCTATTCGCTGCTGAACGACTGGTCGGCGCGCGACATCCAGCGCTGGGAGATGTTTCCGCTCGGACCGTTCCTCAGCAAGAGTTTTGCTACCTCGGTGTCACCGTGGGTCGTCACGTCGGATGCGCTGGCGCCGTTCCGTGTCCCGGCGCTGGCGCGGCCGGACGGCGATCCGCGTCCGCTCGACTATCTGTTCGACGCGGCCGATCAATCGCACGGCGGACTCGATGTCCACCTCGAGGTCCTGCTCTCGACCGCGCAGATGCGCGCCGCGAACCAGCCCGCCGCGGCGATTCTCACATCCAATGCCAAATACCTGTATTGGACCCCGGCGCAGATGATCGCGCATCACAGCATCAATGGCTGCAATCTGCTGCCGGGCGACCTGATCGGCACTGGCACCATTTCGGGGCCTAGCCCGGCGCAGCTTTCGAGCATGCTCGAGTTCACCGCCGCCGGATCACGGCCGGCCGTGCTTCCGAGCGGCGAGCGCCGCGGCTTCCTCGAGGACGGCGACGAGGTTACCTTCCGCGGCCGCTGCAGCCTAGAAGGTTTTGCGAGCATCGGCTTCGGCTCATGCGTCGGCAGGATCGGGCCGGCGGACGCCGTCATTGCCGGAAACAACCATGCCTGATGGCGGGAGGGTGATATGGAGTGTCAATCGCTGCTAACCTACGCACAGCTCCAGAACGCGGCGCTCGATCCAGACGACTTCCGCTTCGGACAGCTCCTGACATTGGCGGTCGGGTTATCGCTGCTGCTGATCACGCGTCTGGCGACACTGCTGGCCGCTGCGCTGTAGGGTGACGGAAGTCCGACGGCGAGCGGTTGGTCCACTTCTTGAACGCCTTGCGGAAGCTGGTAGCGTCGGCAAAGCCGACACGCTCGGCGACCTGATCGATTGCCAGATGGGTGTTCTCGAGCAACTCCGTCGCAATCGACTGCCGCATCCCGTCGACGATCGACTGGAACGACTGCCCGTCCTCCGCCAGCCTGCGGTGGAAGGTTCGTAGCGACAGCCCGAGCTGCGATGCGATCTCCGGCGCGCCGGCAAATCGGTTCGGACTGTTGAGACATGCGGCTCTGATCCGCCTGACCAGCTCGGATTCGCCGGGCCGCTCAGTCATAACGACGTCGCAGAGCTGCTGGCAGATCTTCGCGGTGATCGGGTTCGCGTTGGGGCAGGGCAGGTCGAGCACCTTGGCGTCGAAATGCCATTCCATGCGATCGGCGCCGAAGTCGATCGGGCAATTGAACATCCGCTCATAGTTGCGCCAGTGCACGGGCGCGGGATAAGGAAAGATCATCCGCTTGCTCGGGAATGGCGACTCGAGGATGCGGCTGAACACCGCGGTCATCGAGCTGCGCCAGAATTCCGCGGCGAACGGCAGCAGCTCGCCGAGCGGGTCGAGCCCATGGCTGCGAAGGATCGCGGTCGTCCCGTGCTCGATCCGGAAGCTGATCTGCCTGACCGCCGGCCCGGCCATGGTGATGTGATCGAGCGAGAACATCAGCGCTTCGCCGAATGTCCGGCTCGACACCAGCGCATAGCCGTAAATGCCGTAATCGCTGATGCGCTGCCGAGCGCCTGCGAGCAACCCTATATCAGAGCGCTTCGCCAGCCGCATCGCGTTGCGGTAGATCGCCAGCCGCTGGCGGTGCGAGATGCGAGCGTGGGGATCCTCGAGCTGGGAGGCATCGAGACCGGTCCGTGCAAACAGCTCCCGAACCGACACGCCCTGCGCCGCCAGCTCGGCGGCCAGCGCGCCGAGTCCGAGCAGGCTCTGCGTCGGCGCATCGGGGTCGCTCGAGATCGGCATCACGATCTTGATCGGCTTCATGGCACTTCCTCCACGTCCCGCTGGCACAGATTGACAAGCCGACGAACGGCTCTTCCGGCCGTTTGGCAATCTTCGACATCATAATTGGCAGAGCTTGACGTTGTCACGTTTGTTATGACGGACGACATTCAAATCATCAGAACAGCGGGATCTGCGCCGGGCAGGCCCGCAGCGAGGAGACGTCTGACCGCCGTGACGCTGCGTCGAAAGCGCTGCCGGCCGGCTTTTGTATCGAGCGGAGGGAACCTGATGACGACAGTACTTCACGAGATGGACGGCAAGGTTGGCGTGGTGACGCTGGCGAAGCCGCCGCACAATTTGCTCGACGACCAGCTCATCAACGATGTGGTCGGCGCCTACCACGCGGTGGTTGCGGCCGGCTGCCGCGCTATCCTGCTGCGTAGCTCGATGCGGCACTTCTGCGCCGGCGCGGAGATGGCGTCCTGGGGAATCGGCACCAAGCTGCACACCGATCAGGCCGGTCTCGAAAAAATCTGGCGTAGTCTCGAGGATGTACCGGTTCCCACGGTTGCCGCCGTCAATGGCGGCGTGCTTGGCGGCGGGCTTGAGCTCGCGCTGACCTGCGACATGATTATCGCAGCGAACACCGCGTTCCTCGGCCAGGTCGAGGTTGCGGTCGGGTTGCTGCCGCTGCTCGGCGGCACGCAGCGCATCGCGCAACGCGCCGGCATCGCGCGGGCCAAGGAGATCGCGATGCTCGGCCGCCGTCACACTCCCGAGGCGTTCGAACGCTGGGGCATCATCAACCTCGTCGTCCCGGAAGCCGAATTGGGCGCTTCATCGATGACCATGGCCCGACAGCTCGCCGCCGGCCCGACCAAGGTCATCGCGGGCATCAAGATGCAGGCGAACCTGCAGGCGCGCGGCGGCGTCGCCGCTGCCGACGCGCGACAGGTCGAGATCAACGACATGATCTGGAAGGCCAGGGATCGCCAGCGCGGCGCCGACGCCTTCTTCGCGTCGGGCCCGGCAACAGCTGTCTTCGAGGGAGACTGACGATGTCGGCTGCGCCTCTTCAGGGATTGCGGGTGGTCGATTTCACTCGCGTGTTGGCCGGTCCGCATTGCACCAAGGCGCTGCGTGACCTCGGCGCCGAGGTCACCAAGATCGAGCCGCCGTCCGGCGACATTGGCCGCGCCGGACTGCCTTACGTCGGTGGTATGGGTCTCTATTTCGTGCAGCAGAACGCCGGCAAGCGGAATCTCAGCATCGATCTGAACTATGTTGAGGGACGCGAGATAGTCACCCGCCTGTGTAGGGGGGCCGACGTCATCGTCGAGAATTTCCGTCCCGGCACCTTGGCGCGGTTCGGCTTCAGCTACGACGACGTCCGAGCCTTCAACCCCGGCATCATCTATGTCTCGCTGAGCGGCTACGGGCAGTCGACCTCCTGGCGCAACCGGCCGGCCTTTGCGCCTACGGTGCAGGCCGAGACCGGCCTGACCTCGATCGTGCAGGACCATTTCGGTCCGGCATTGTCGGAGCCACGCGGCGATTCGTGCAGCCATGCCGATGTCTATACCGGGCTGCAGGGCGTGATCGCCGTGCTCGCCGCGCTCCAGCATCGCAACCGCACCGGCGAGGGACAGCACGTTGACGTGTCGATGGCTGCGACGATGCTGTCGGTCAACGAGCGCGCCGGCGCGATGATGTCGGGGATCGACACCGACGGCGAGCCTATCGCGCTGTCGGCTAATGAGTCGCACATCTTCGAGATGTCCGACGGCACCCGCCTGACGATCGCCGCCAGCCCGATCTATTCGCCGATGTTCACGCGCTACTGCGCGATGATGCGGCGAAGCGATCTGCTGGCCGATGCCCGCTACGCCACCGCCAGCCTGCGCCGGCAGAACCTCGCGCCGTTGCTCGCCGAAATCCGCGCCTGGATTACGACGTTCGAGAATCTCGAGCAGTTGCAGGCGCAAGTCAGTGAAGCCGGGCTCGCGGTTGGGCGCGTGCGCACCGTCAACGAGTTCGTGGAGACCGATTGGGCCAAGGAGTGGAATGCCGTGGTCGAGGTCGATGACCGGGCCGGCGGATTGGTCCGAATGCCGGGCAATCCCTGGATCTTCAGCCGCTCGGAACTGCCGTCGCCCGGCATGCCGGCCTATCAGGGCGAGCACAATGAAGACGTCCTTGGCCAGCTCGACTTTGCGCCCGAGAGGATCAAGGATCTGCAGCACCGCAACATCCTGCTCAGCCGGCGATAGGCGGAGCTTGTCCGGGCATGGCAAAAAGATCGCTTCAATTGGATGGAGGAGGAATCCGACGACATCGAGCGATCCGCTCCGACCTTCTCGGCACTTCCGCGACGGACATTTCGCGACGCGAGCCTCCCGAGGCCGGCACCTAACTGGTTCCAACCCTCTCGCAGTGGAATTGCGGGCGAAAGGAGGCCTTTGACGGGGTATCAGGAGGCGACCTCGCGAGTTTGCCTGCCCGTAGGTAGAAAAGAGGGCTTCGAGAATAGTGGGCTTAGCGATGCAGCGGACCAGTGCCTCGAATTCCCGACGCCTTATCGTTAGTTGGTCCGGGCTCGCTCGAATTTGCCTTACCCCATTCCGACAAGAGGAAATCAAACTGGAGGTTCAATGCACGCGAGCCCTGGTGCGCCCACCAAGCTTTCATAGCTTAAGTCCGCCCTCGTAACGGTCATCCCGGCCAGCGGTCGCGTCTGTTCCGGCAACCGCTATCGCCTGCTTCCTCACGCCGCTTCCTGATCTCCGCCCTCAATTGCTTGCGCCTGCGTTTCGCACCGGCCGGCAAATCGTCGGGGCATGTCCGCTATCGCGCGCGGAATTTCGATCGCCGTTCGGCAGCGGTCTGAATCTGACGAAGTTCATCACGACAGGTCCGCGATCACTGCGCTGACAGGCGTTGGGGTGAAGGTGCGGGCTGAGCGCGGGGCGCCCTGCAGCGAGGGCGGTTGACAGGGGAGAGCGCCCACTTTAATCACGTGACTAATTAATCAATTAATTAAAGTCCAAAACCCTAGGGAAAGAATCCGCCTGATGCTGGCCGGCCAGAGACATCCGAAGCTGCTTGCCCCGCGCGGCCGCAGCCTCACTTGGCTGGAAAACAAGGTGCTCGTGCATTCCGTGCGCAGCGGCCTCGAACAGGCTGAGAATGACCTTGCCGAGCCCGCCGCACGCTTTGCCGAGCGCAACGTCAGTGTGATCACCGCGGGCAGACCGAACGCCGGAGCGACCGGCCATCGCGTCAAACCGTCGATCCCGGAAAAACCCGTGCAGCACCGCTGCAATCGCCCACGCGGTGCACGCCGCCGATCACTGCCGCCGAATCCCGCACATCAGTTCGGGCGCGCGAGCGATGCGCGCCCCGGCAGTGATGTCGCGGATCGGCGTCTGCCGCCCGAAGCAGAGTGGGCTTCGTTCACCCGTATGGAAAATGAGGAGTGAGGCGTAAACGATGGGACGTCGATCTGAGGTACTGATGGCGCAAGAGACCGCCGGCACGGACAACCGGCGCGTGATCCAGGTGGTGTCGCGCGCATTCGACATCGTGCGTTGCTTCGAAGGTCGAAGCATACGCCTGGGAAATCGCGAAATCGCCGATCGCTGCGGTCTTCCGCGATCGACGGTCTCGCGTCTCACCTTGACGCTTACCCAGATCGGGCAGCTGATCTATCTGCCGCAAGAGCAGAAATATGCTCTCGGTCCCCACGCCGCCCCGGCCGGTGCGCCGTTGTTTGCGCAGGGTTGCGACAAGCCTGCCTGCGCCGACGAGCCGCAACTCCGCCAGGTGCCGCGCTTCGGGTACTTCGAAGATCAGCGCAACTCGATTGCCGAGCCGCTTGCGGTGACGCCACACCGTTGATGCCTCGCGGAAACGGCTGGGACCACCGGCACGAGCGCAACTAACGATACATTCGAAGCAAAGGGAAACGCATGTCTGAAGCATACATCATTGACGCTGTTCGCACGCCGCGGGGCATCGGCAAGCCGGGCAAGGGGGCGCTGTCGCACCTGCATCCGCAGCATCTGGCCGCGACGGTGCTCGGCGCGCTCAAGGAGCGCAACAAGCTCGACACGTCGACCGTCGATGACATCATCTGGTCGACATCGACTCAGGAAGGCAAGCAGGGCGGCGATCTCGGACGCATGTCGGCGCTCGCGGCAGGCTACGATATCAACGCCAGCGGCACGACGCTGGATCGTTTCTGCGGCGGCGGCATCACGTCGGTGAACCTCGCGGCAGCGTCGGTGATGTCGGGGATGGAAGATTGCGTCATCGCCGGCGGCACCGAGATGATGAGCTACCAACAGACCTTGGCAGCCGAGCGCTCCAAGGCCGGGCAGCCGGCGCGGATGATGGGTTCGGGCAATCCGGCGCTCGACGAGATTCACCCGCAGTCGCACCAGGGCGTGTGCGGCGACGCCATCGCGACGCGCGAGGGGATCAGCCGCGAGGCCTGCGATGCCCTGGCGCTGACGAGCCAGCAGCGCGCCAAGCGGGCCATCGATGAAGGCCGCTTCGCCAAGTCGGTGATCCCCGTCCTCAACGACGACGGCAGCGTTGCGCTCAATCGTGAAGAATTCCCGCGTCCGGAGACCACGGCTGAAGGCCTTGCTTCGCTGAAGCCGAGCTTCGAGCAGCTTGCCGATTTCGACCTCGGCAACGGCACGACGTTCAAGAAGCAGATCCAGCGCCGCTATCCGGACCTCGAGTGGAAGGGCGTGCACCATGCCGGCAACAGCTCGGGCGTGGTGGACGGCGCCGCCGCGGTGCTGATCACGTCGAAGGCATATGCCGAGAAGCACGGCCTCAAGCCGCGCGGCCGCATCGTGGCCTATGCCAACCAGGGTGACGATCCGACCCTGATGCTCAACGCGCCGGTTCCGGCGGCCAAGAAGGTACTCGCCAAGGCCGGCCTGACCAAGAACGACATCGACGTCTGGGAGATCAACGAGGCCTTCGCGGTCGTCGCCGAGAAGTTTATCCGCGACCTCGAGCTGGACCGCGAGAAGGTCAACATCAATGGCGGCTCGATCGCGCTCGGCCATCCGATCGGCGCGACCGGATCGATCCTGATCGGCACTGCGCTCGACGAGCTCGAGCGCAGCGGCGGACGCTATGGCCTGGTCACCATGTGTGCCGCCGGCGGCATGGCACCAGCCATCATCATCGAACGCATGTGATCGCGAAAGGATATTGCCATGAAACTCGATGCATCGGTCGCCGCCGTCGTCACCGGTGGGGCTTCCGGCCTTGGTGCTGCCACCTCGCGCGCGCTGGCTGCGCAAGGCGTGAAAGTCGCGATCTTCGACTTCAACGAAGAGAAGGGTGAAGCAATCGCCAAGGAAATCGGCGGTGTGTTCTGCAAGGTCGATGTCACCTCGGACGAGCAGGTCGATGCGGGCTTTGCCAAGGCCCGCGCGGCGCATGGCCAGGAGCGCATCCTGGTAAACTGCGCCGGCACCGGCAATGCGGTGAAGACCGCGGGCCGCGACAAGAAGACCGGCGAGCCCACACACTTTCCGATCGACGCCTTCAACCGCATCATCCAGATCAACCTCGTCGGCACCTTCCGCTGCATCGCCAAGTCGGCGCAGGGGATGCTGTCGCTGTCCCCGCTGGAGCACGGCGAGCGTGGTGCGGTCGTCAACACAGCCTCGGTCGCGGCCGAGGATGGCCAGATGGGGCAGGCGGCTTATTCTGCCTCGAAGGCCGGCGTGGTCGGCATGACCCTGCCGATCGCGCGCGACCTGATGGCCGAAGGCATCCGCGTCAACACCATCCTGCCGGGCATCTTCAACACCCCGCTGCTGCAGGGCGCCCCGGAAAACGTCAAGGCCGCGCTCAGCGCGTCGGTGCCGTTCCCGAAGCGTCTCGGCATGCCGGAGGAATATGCGCATCTGGCGCTGACCATGATCACCAATGGCTACTTCAACGGTGAAGACGTCCGTCTCGACGGCGCCATCCGCATGGCTCCGCGTTAAGCGATCAGGAGACCAAAGCGATGTCCGAAGAAACCCCGGTCCTCACTGAAGTCCGCGGACCGATACTGATCATCACCCTGAACCGGCCGGAAGCCAAGAACGCGGCCAACCTCGCCCTCTCCAAGGGCGTGGCCGCGGCGATCGACCGGCTCGACGCCGACGATTCCCTGAGCGTCGGTATCATCACGGGCGCCGGCGGTACATTCTGCTCGGGTATGGACCTCAAGGGGTTCCTGAAAGGCGAGCGGCCGTCGATCCCCGGCCGCGGCTTCGCCGGCCTCGCCGAGGCGCCGCCGAAGAAGCCGCTGATCGCGGCTGTCGACGGCTATGCGCTCGCCGGCGGGATGGAGATCGCGCTGTCGTGCGACATGATCGTCGCCAACCGCAACGCCAAGTTCGGGATCCCCGAGGTGAAGCGCGGTCTGGCCGCCGCGGCCGGCGGGCTAATCCGCATGCCGCGCCAGATGCCGTTCCGTGTGGCGATGGAGTTCGCATTGACGGGCGAGTTCTTCGGCGCCGAGCGCGCCTATCAGCTCGGCATCATCAACCGCGTGACCGACGGTCCGGCGCTCGACGCCGCGGTCGAGCTCGCGGCAGCGATCGGTGCCAACGGCCCGCTCGCCGTGAAGGCATCCAAGCAGGTGATCGTCGAATCCCGGCTCTGGCCGGAAGATGAGATGTGGAAGAGGCAGCAGGAGATCGTCGGTCCTGTCTTCGTATCCGAGGATGCCCGCGAGGGCGCGGCTGCCTTTGCCGAAAAGCGCGCGCCGAACTGGAAGGGCAAGTAGGGCATCGCCTGTTTCGATGACGGGGCGTCGGTTTTGATTGCAGCAGAACCGGCGCTCTAAACGTTTTACGATGCCTCGCCGTACGTCGGTGGGCTTCCACGAGAGCGCTATTGGGTGATTGATGCGCAGCTTTACCGAAGACCAGGTCATTTTCCGCGACTCCTACCGCAAGTTCCTCGCCAGCGAAATCACGCCCCATATGGAGGTGTGGCGGGAAGCCGGCATCGTCGACCGCAGCGCGTTCAAGAAGGCCGGTGACCTCGGCTTCCTGATGATCTGGCCCGAGGAAAAATACGGCGGAATGGGCGACGAGGACTTCCGTTACGAGCAGATCATCATCGAGGAGACCGCGCGCTCGGGCTGCAAGGGCTGGTTCAACACGCTGCACAGCCGACTGGTCGGATCCTACTTCAAGCGCTTCGGCACCGAGGAGCATCGCGACCGATTCCTGCCGAAATGCGTCAACGGCGAGACCATCCTGGCCATCGCGATGACCGAGCCCGGCGCGGGCTCGGACCTCGCCGGCATGCGGTCGACCGCGGAAGACAAGGGCGATCATTTCCTGCTCAAGGCTCGAAGACCTATATTTCCAACGGCATCAATTCTGACGTGGTGATCGTGGCGGCCAAGCTCACGGGCGCCGAGAAGAAGCATGCCATGGTGCTCCTGATCGTCGAGCGTGGCATGGAAGGTTTTGAGCGCGGCCGCAATCTCAAGAAGATGGGCATGCCGGCGCAGGACACTGCCGAACTGTTCTTCAACAATGTGAAGGTGCCCAAGGCCAACGTGCTGGGAGAACCCGGCAGGGGCTTCTACTATCTGATGGAAGGCCTTGCCGAGGAGCGGTTGATCTCCGCGGTCGGATCGATCGCCAATGGCCGCAAGGCGTTCGACATCACGCGCACTTACGTGATGGACCGCAAATTGTTTGGCCGGCCGCTTGCCGAACAGCAGAACACCCAGTTCCGCATGGCGGAGATGGATGCCGAAATCGATCTCGTGCAAGTCTATGTCGATCACTGCGTGGCCGAGCACAATGCCGGACGCCTGACCAGCAACATGGGCGCCAAGGCCAAGATGATGTCGTCGGAGGTCGAGTGGAAGATGCTCGATCTTGGCGTCCAGTTGCACGGCGGCGCAGGTTACATGGATGAATATCCAATCAGTCGCATGTTTACCGACGCGCGCGTCAATCGAATCCTGGCTGGAAGCTCCGAAGTGATGCGGCTGATCATCGGCCGCGATGTCTTCTCGGAGCACTACAAGAGCATTCTGGACTAGCCGGTCACCACGACCGGCTATCTGCCTCCGCTCCGCATCAGCCGCGGGCCTGCCGCAGTGGTTCGCGCGCATGCTCCTTCGAGCGCAGCAATGCATCGACGAAGATCGGCTCCCAGGAGCGGATGTGTGTGCGGAGCAGGGTGGTGAGCGCCTCGGTCTCGCCGGCGAGCGCGAGCTCGATCAACCGGTAATGTTCGGGCACTGACGCTTGCTGCCGCTCGTGGCCGGCGCGGGAGCTGATGCCGTAGAGCCGCATCTTGTCGCGCAGGCCCATCACCGTGTCGGTCAGCAGGTCGTTGCCGGCGGCGGCGATGAACTCGCGATGATAGTTGCGGTCGGCTTCCAGATAGAGCTGGACGTCGTCGGTCTCGACGGCCCTGGCGATCTGGTCGGCCCAGCCGCGTACGACTGTTAGATCCTTTGGCGGATTGGCGGCGACCAGCACGGCGGCGTGCAGCTCGAGCACCTCGCGCATGTCGAACAGATTGCGCAGTTCGGTCAGCGTCGGCTCCACCACTTTGAAGCCGCGGTTGCGCATCGGCTCGACCAGGCCGCCGCGGCTGAGCTCAAGCAGTGCTTCGCGCACCGGCGTCGAGGAGACGCCGAGGCTCGCCGCGAGACTCGGCACCGAATACATCGTGCCCGGAAGGCTCTGCCCGGAAATGATCTCGGCCCGCACCCGCTGCAGCACCTGTTCTCGCAAATTCTGGTCCATGGGTGGTCGTCGCCCGCCTCTCGCTGGGAACTCCGATTCGTCGCTGATTATTACTTAGCCTTGACGCGGCCGGTAGCGTATGACGTAAATGTGTAACGCATTACAAAAATGCGTCACATGGACTGGGATAGGTGAGACGGCGGTGAAACAGCGGCTGCCCGGCTATTGCACGCTTTGTCGCTCGCGCTGCGGTGCCGTCACCGTGGTCGAGGATGGGCGTCTTGTCGGTGTAGAGGTATTGAATAACCACCCGACCGGCGGCGCGCTTTGCGCCAAGGGCAGGGCGGCGCCCGAAATCGTCGCCAGCCCGCGCCGTCTGACCGTCCCGTTGAAGCGGACCCAGCCGCGCGGCGCCGCCGATCCGGGCTGGGTCGAGGTGTCGTGGGACGAGGCCTTGACCGAGATCGCCGCCCGGCTCGGTACAATCCGCGCCGAGAGCGGCGCCGAAGCGGTGGCGTTCGGCGTCACTACGCCGAGCGGCACGCCGATGGTCGACAGTTTCGAGTGGGTCGAGCGCTTCATCCGCGGCTTCGGCAGCCCCAATCTGATCTATGCGGTCGAGATCTGCGGCTGGCACAAGGACTATGCGCACGCGCTGACCTTCGGCCGCGGCATCGGCTTTCCCGATTACGACAATGCCGATGCGATTATCCTGTGGGGCCACAATCCGGCGCGGACCTGGCTTGCCCAGGCAACGCGGATCGCCGATGCGCGGCGGCGCGGCGCCAAGGTCGTGGTGGTCGATCCCAAGCCGAACGGCTCGGGGCAGCAGGCCGATCTGTGGCTGCGCATTCGCCCGGGCGCCGATGGCGCGCTCGCGATGGGCGCGATCCGTCACCTCATCGCAACCGGCAGCTTCGATGCGGATTTCGTCAACGCATGGACCAATGGATCGCTGCTGGTCGATCGTGCGACCGGACGCTTCCTGCGCGCCGACGCATTGTGGCCGGATGGCGCGCCGGAGGCCTTCGTTCGTCTCGATGCGTCGGGCGCGCCCGTGCCTTGCGACACCCGCTACGCGCCGGAGAGCTGTGGCCAGCTGCGTGGCGCGCTGCAGGTCCGCACACGCGACGGCCGGCTGATAGCGGCGGCTACCGCGTTCGAACTGCTCGTCGAGCGAGCCGCGCCATACACGCCGGCGCGCGTCGCGGAGCTGACCTGGCTTCCTGTCGAGGACGTCGACGCGTTCAACACGCTGCTCGCTCGCCGGCCGCGGCTCGCCTACCATTCCTGGACCGGCGTCGGCCAGCACACCAACGCGACCGCGATCGAGCGCACGATTGCAACGTTGTATGCGCTGACCGGCGCTTGCGATCGGCCCGGCGGCAATCGCTGGCCGGTGCCGCCGCCGACCCGTGCCCTCAACGACTACAACATCCTGTCGCCGGAGCAGCAGGCGAAGGCGCTGGGCATTACTGAGCTGCCGCTCGGCCCGCCGGCCAAGGGCTGGATCACGGCGCGCGATTTCAGCAGGGCGGTGCTCGACGGCGAGCCTTACCGGGTGCGCGCGCTGGTCGCCTTCGGCACCAACTTCGTCGTCTCGCAGGGCCATTCCGAGCGTAACCGCGCCGCGCTGAACGCGCTGGAATTCCAGGTTCATATCGACATGTTCATGAATCCGACCGCGGAGAGCGCCGATTTCGTGCTGCCCGCCAGCACGCCGTGGGAGCGCGATGCGCTCAAGATCGGATTCGAGATCACGCAGGAAGCTGTCGAGACCGTGCAATTTCGCCCGCGCATGGTCGAGCCGGTCGGTGCAGTGAAGGCCGATTACGACATCGCCGCCGCGCTCGCGCTCAAGCTCGGGATGGGCGACTTGTTCTTCGGCGGCGACATCAAGGCCGGGTGGAATTACCAGCTGGCGCCGCTCGGCATCGGTGTCGAGGATCTGCGCGCGCATCCCGAAGGCCGCCGCTTCCCGCAGATCTTCCGCGACGAAAAATACGCCGTGGCGCGCGAGGACCGAACGGTTGTCGGATTCGCGACGCCGACACGCCGCGTCGAGATCTATTCGGAGCTGATGCTGGGACACGGGTATGATCCCTTGCCCGACCACGTCGAGCCGGTCGGCAGCCCGCTCACGGCCGCGCCGGACGCACGCTTTCCGCTCGTGCTTTCCACTGCCAAGAGCGGCTGGTTCGTTCACTCCTCTTATCGGCACGTCGCCTCGCTGCGGCGCAAGTCGCCCGATCCGGCCGTCGAGATCAGTCCGCAGCTCGCCGAGCGGCGCGGCCTTGCCGAAGGCGACTGGGCCGTGGTGGAGACGCATGGCGGTGACGTGCGCCTGAAGGTACGCATCAATGCGGCGCTCGACGATCGCGTCGTCGTCGCCGAATTCGGCTGGTGGGAAGACTGTCCGCCGCTCGGCCGCGAGCGTTCCGCGACGGCAGGCATCCACACCCGCAACATCAATGCCGTGCTGCACGATGATGCGCGCGATCCGGTCAGCGGCTCCGTCCCGCTGCGCGCGATCGTCTGCGATATCAGGCGCGACGGAATTGCCAGTCGTGGCCTGTGGAGCGGTCAGCGGCGGTTCAGGGTCGGCGCGCGTCGCGCCGAGGCAGCTAATGTCATCGCGCTCAACCTGCTGCCGCTCGACGGCGGTCCGCTGCCCGACTTCCTGCCGGGCCAGCACGTGATGGTCTCGCTGCCCGGCGCAACGCAGGCGCGAGCCTACTCGTTGACCGGAACGGGTGATCTGCCGCATACGCTGTCGATTGCGGTGAAGGGACGTTTCTTCGACGCACCGAGCGGCGACGCGCCGTTCTTCATGCCGGATCGTCTGCACCGTCTTGCCGTCGGAGACGAGGTTGTGCTGGAGCCGCCGGGCGGCATCTTCACGCCGCCATTGAAGGGGCAGCGGCCGCTGATCTTCCTCGCCGCCGGCATCGGCATCACGCCGTTCATCAGCCATCTCGAAACGCTGCAACGGATTGCCCCACAAGATCGCGTTGGCCAAATCCTGCTGCTCCACGGCTGCCGCAGCAGTCGGGAGCATCCGTTTGCCGAGCGGCTTGCGGAGCTGGAAGCCGGTATTCCAGGGCTGATGCGTGTGACGTTCTATTCCGCGCCGTTCGCGCAGGACCCGATTGACTCGCATGCGTTGCGTAAGGGGAGGGTTGATCTCGAGCAGGTCGAGCCGCTGTTGCCGCGTCGGCCGCTGATCTACATCTGCGGCTCGCCGGAATTCGTTGCGGCGCAGATCGAGGCCGTGACGGCGCTCGGCGTGCCGCGCTTCGACATCTTTGCCGAGAGCTTCGTGTCGCCGCCGTCGGTGCCGAGCGATCTTGAGCCGCGCACCGTCCGGCTTGCGGGCAGCAAGCAGAGTTTTTCTTGGCGGCCGGAGCAGGGGACGCTGCTTGATGCGGCGGGTGCGGCGGGCGTCGCGCTGCCGAGCGGCTGCCGTGTCGGGCAATGCGAAAGCTGCGCGGTTCAGGTCGTCGATGGCGAGTTCACCCATCTCGGCGCTGTCGATGGCAGCGAGGGACAGTGCCTTGCCTGCCAGGCTGTGCCGCTGACCGATCTGACGCTCGCGCTTTGATGACGAAACCCGATTGAAGGCAGTAACCGAATTACCGGAAGGGGATCAGATTGATGACGAATGCAACGCACGATCAAACCGTGAGCTTACGAAAACCTGTCGCGGACAACATCATCGCGCGATTTTCGCAAGCCCTGGTGGCGTTTGCGGAGCGCTGGTTTCCGGATGCCTACGTCTTCGTCCTGATCGCGGTGATTGCAGTCGCAATCGGTGCGATCCTGCATGGCGGTTCGCCGCTCGCCGTCAGCCGCGCGTTTGGTGACGGGTTCTGGAACCTGATTCCCTTCACCATGCAGATGGCGCTGGTCGCGATCGGCGGCTATGTCGTGGCGATGTCGCCGCCGGTGGCGGCCGTGCTGGCGCGGCTCGCCAGCGTGCCGAAGACCGGGCGCGGCGCCGTGGTCTTTGTCGGCGTGCTCAGCATCTTCCTGTCGCTGCTGAACTGGGGCCTGAGCCTGATCTTCTCGGGTCTTCTGGTGCGGGAGATCGCTCGGCGCACCGACATCAGGCTCGACTACCGGGCAGCCGGCGCCGCCGGCTATCTCGGGCTCGGCTGCGGCTTCACGCTCGGCATCACGTCATCAGCTGCGCAGCTGCAGGCCAATGCCGGCAGCATCCCGGCGTCGCTCCTGCCGATCACCGGCGTGATCGGTTTCTCGGAAACCATCCTGACCTGGCAGAATATGGTCACCGTCGTGATGGTGACCGTGGTCTCTGCTGCGATCTGCTATTTCACGACGCCGGCGCCCGAGCAGGCCAAGACGGCGGAAGACCTCGGCGTTGCGCTCGGCAATGATCGCATCGAGGCCAGGAAGCCGGCGCGTCCGGGCGACTGGCTGGAGTTCAGCCCGCTGCTGACGATCCTGATCGCGCTCCTTGCCGCCGGCTGGTTGTGGCAGACGTTCCAGTCGGGCAATCCGTTGATCACGCTGTCGGGCCTCAACACCTATAATTTCGTCTTCCTCATCCTCGGCATCGTGCTGCACTGGCGTCCGCGCAGCCTCATCGAGTCGTTCTCGAAGGCGATGCCGAGTGTCTCCGGCGTGCTGTTGCAGTTTCCGTTCTACGCCGGCATTGCGCAGATTTTGACCAAGGTCCCGAACAGCAGCGGCACGACGCTGTCGGACACGATCGCGCACTGGTTCGTCGGCGCCTCCAGCAATTCCACCGTGTTTTCGTTCCTGGTCGGAATCTATTCGGCGCTGCTCGGCTTCTTCGTGCCGTCGGCCGGCGGAAAGTGGATCATCGAGGCGCCCTACATCATGAAGGCGGCCAACGACATCGGCGCGCATCTCGGCTGGACCGTGATGGTCTACAACATCGCCGAGACGCTGCCGAACTTCATCAACCCGTTCTGGATGCTGCCGCTGCTCGGCATCCTCGGCCTGAAGTCGAAGGATCTGATCGGCTACACCTCGGTGCAGTTCTTCATCCATTTCCCGATCGTGATGCTGTTGGCGGCGATCCTGATGGCGACCTTCAGCTATCACCCGCCGATCCTGCCCTGAGCGATCATGGCCGGGCACCAGGACATGCGGTGCCCGGTCAATTCGGCGCTCAACGACCGTCATCACCAAAACTGTGCTGTTTTTCCGCCCATCGCGAATGAGGCGTCGCGCCGGGCTCTTATCTTTGGTCAGCCATTTCATTGACCGCCGCGCGGTTCGGCCGGATATTGCTGCGCGATACCCCGCGTTGTTCAAGGCCACCGCAATGAGACACGACCACCGCAGCTTGATGTGCGACATGCGAAGCCGCATGCAGCATCGCTGCGTCTCGGCGGCGACCGGCGTCTGTTGTTGATCGCTCCAACAAGTCAAGCACCCGACAATCAGACAGGAGTGCCGTCGTCCGGCGATCGAACACGCATGTCCCAAGCCCAAATGTCTCAAGCCTATGTCATCGAAGTATCGGATCGGACCGCTGGTATCGTCGTCAGCGACAACCGTGGCTTCTGCTTCTTCTCCTCGGATCGCGCCTTTGACGGCCTCGACGGTGGCTATTTCGGCTCCGCGCGCGCCGCGGAGCGTGCTGTGAGGGCGCACTTGCAGCAGCGCCGCGAGGTTCGGGGCCGTGCGACGCGCGGTTGAGGCCGTTTCTCAGGAGGCCGCGGCGAGCGGCGGCGAGACCACCTGCGGCGGCTCGGGCGCCTGCGTGGCAGTCGTTGCCAGCTGGAAGCGGATGCCGTGCAACGAGCAGGTCAGCGGGATGCGCCGAAAGTCGTCGTGGAAGGCGCGGATCCGGCGCGCCAGCTCGCCGGCGCTGATGCCGGCGGGAAGCTCGCACATCTCGCGGTACATCTGTCGGGTGCTCTTGATTCCGCACCAGGCGATCTCCAATGCCGCCAGCGGCGTGGGATCGCAGGCGAGATCGCGCGACATCCGCCAGAACAGATGGGCAAGCCGCACATAGGCGATCTGTTCGAGCCCGCGCACGCTGATCTTGTCGGGAATGATGAAGGACTCGACCCCGACGATCGGGCCGGAATCGACGCGCGCGGCCATCACATGGGCCGTCGCGCCGAAGGTGCGGGCACCGTCATAGAGCGCGAAATGCGCCGGCGCCCAGCCGGGATATTGCGGCGGGCCGGGATGGAAATTGTAGGCGCCATGGCCGAGCGCCGCCAGAATGTGCTCCGGCACGATGACGCTAGTGGTGAAGGCCAGCAGCCGGGCCTCGCGCAAGACCTCCGGCTCGATCGCCGCGAGCTCCTCGGCGGTCACCGCGCAGCGGAACGACAGCGCCGGATTGTGCGCCTTCAGCAGCTCGGTGAGCGCGAATTGCTGGTCGGCGACGCCGGTGAGAAGGATGATTGTCTTCACGATGTCGATGTCCTTCCCTTGCTCTGTCTTTCCGGCGTTCATCAGCCGCGCTGCCCGGCCATCACGACGACGCTGCCGGCATCGCGGGACTGGCCCACGGTGCGGAACAGGTCGGCCGGCAGCGTCTGCCACGGCGCGATCTCGATGATGCGGTTGTTTGCGCTTTTCGCGGCCGATTTCGCCGCGCGGATATCGTCCTGCCAGGGGCAGAGTGCGAGCTCGAGCCGGCCGAACCCGCCGCAATCGGCCGCGAACGCGCCGGTGACCGCCTCGATGCTGGCAGCCATTTCGCGCGCGTCGCTGGTCGCGATATCGCGCATGATCACGGTGATCGCATCATTTGAAGCCGCCTGCGACCGGATCACGATCATGGCGTCACGGCCGCCGCTGCGGCTGGCGCGCCGCGCGGCCCGCATCGCGACGCCGAATTCGGCGTCCGGTCCAAGATCGCTGCTGTCGGTGGGCAGGTCGTGAACGACCGTGGTGTGGCGGGGCGTGCCGGCGTCTTCGGCCGGAGCGTGGTATGAGCGCGGCAGCCAGACGGTGTCGAGCGCCATCTGCGACGATATCAGGCTCCAGGCCTGGTCGAGCAGATAGCCTTCCCAGAGCGCGGGATAGGCGCTCGCGATGTGATGCCAGTTGCGCAGCACCGCTTCGGCGGCGGGCGAACGGGCGAGATAGAGGGTGCGCGCCGACATTTCCCACCGGTTCCATTTGTGAAGCGCGATGTCGCATGCGAGGGACGACGGCAGCATTGGCGGCTCGCTGAGGACTGCGTCGGCCTCGATGAACAGCAGCGGCTCGCGATGCTGCTCCCACATCCGCAGCAAGAAGGCGGATTTCTCGGCTGCGCGCATGTGCTCGCCGTCTGCGGTGTCGATCGGTGCGATATCGCAGGGGATCCGAAATTCGGCCAGCTTGTCGCGGAGAGCGCGGGCATGGTCGTCGCCGCAAGCGCGGGGATAGCAGGAGACCACGCGCAGCGATGCCTCGGACCTTGAGCCTTGCTCGGGCGCGATCGGGCGCCAATTGAGGCCGCCCCACCACATCTCATGCGGGCCATCGAAGCTCGGCCCGATCGTTCCGAAGTCGGTCAACTTGGATTTCAGGAAGTCGAAGGCGGGATTCTCGCCGAAGGGGACGACGACCGCGCAGTCGGCGCGAAGCGACCGGTAAAGCATCTCGGCGGCGGGGCCGCTCGGCGGCTCGACGAGGATGATGACGCCATGGTCCCTCGCCGGCGCCGAGCCGGCCTGATGGACGACCGCGGGTCCGAGCCGCTCCGACAACCATGCGAGCCGCCGGCGCTGCGCCGCGCTCATCCGGATGCCGTTCGCCGCCAGCAATTGGTCGAAGTTCGTCTGCAAGCCGTCCGCTTGCGCCGTGTCAGCCGAAATCATGCCCGCACTACCCCTCGTTAACCTTCTACGTGCGGGGCGGCCGGATCAGGCGGACAAATCAGCTGTCGTTGCTCGTTGTCGGCATGCCTCTGGCGCTGCGCCAGGTCAGTGTGGCCGAAGCGGCGCCGTTGCCGTCGCGGTCCGCGACCGCAAGGATGCGGTCATGGTCGAGGGCGGTCAGCGCGACCGTGTAGATGGCGACGTCGTCTTCGAAGCCGTCGACGGGGATGAGCAGCATGCCGTCGTCACTGGTGGCGCGGAAGTGACGGCCGCGCCGTTCGAGGCCGACATCGATGAGCCGTCCCTCGGCGATCGCTGTCACGTTCGAACCCTCGGCGGCTTTCGCGGCGCTCTGGCCGTATTGGACCGTGATGCCGTGGAGCATCCCGTCGCGGGTGAGCTTTGCCAGCGGCAGCACGATAGTCGCGATCGCCATCCGGCGCGACAGCGGGATCCGCAGGCGAAGATCGCCGAGCCCGGTGTGATAGACGCTGATCGCCTCCAGCGACGCCTGGCCGTTCCGCTCGAACAGACCGACCTGCAGCGTCCCGCACAGCGCTTCGCCGAACACGCTAGCGGGCAGGCGATTGGCGCCGAACAGCGTGTAGAGATAGGCATGCGACGGCGACAGGGCGGCAAAGCTGCCCGCCAGCCACATCGGGGGCGCCGGAACCGTGCAGGCGGTCATGAGGCCGCGGGCGATGATGCTATCATTGACGAAGTCGGCATCGAGCAATGGCGCCAGCGCCGGGGTGCCGAGATTGACGTCATGCTTGATGCCGCCGAGCAGCGCGAGCTCATCATCGTCCGGCAGCAGCAGGAGGCGGCCGAGCACGGCGGCCGTCCAGCGCGCCGCGACCGCGGGGGCGGCATCGGGCTGCAATCCGTAGCGTGGTGCCAGCTCGCGGGCGCGCGAAACATAGGCCAGCGTTCCGGATTGCACCTCGGTCGCCAGCGCCAGCTGGGCGGCCGGGCGCTGATCACCCTCGCGCAATACCTCACCGTCGCGATAGTCCCGCGCCGATCCTTCGGTCGAACAGCACAGCTGCTCCAGCAAGGCGACGTTGCGGATCAGCATGCGCTTGACGTGCGGCGTGACGACGCGATCCGAGATCAGGCCCTCCGCGGTGTCGTCATCGGCGATATCGTCGAAGGCATCGTCAAGCGTCAGCAGATAGGCGCCGTGTAGGTGGATGCGGATGCCCTCGCGATCGAAAATTCGCCGCAGCGATTTCTGCACGCTTGCCGAATAGCCGAGGTCGACCAGGATCAGATCGGTGCAGCCGTCGAAATCCCGGATATGCGCGCGAAGATAGGTCAGCAAACGGGTCCGGACACCGGCAGCGATATCGGTGATCTCGCGCGGGTCCATCAGATCGGGCAGGGCGTCGGCGAGTTCGCGGCCGCTGGCAATGCCGTCGGGATACTGCGCGAAGAACTTCATCACGGCGGGCGGCTGCACCTTGACGATGTCGATAAAGGTCGCCGCGTCGATCTTGACGACCCGGCTCAGCAGCTCACAGAGTGGTTCGAGCGTATCGGCAGACCCGACCAGGCTGACGCGACGATTGATCTCGATATAGGCGGCGGTCTCGCCGTGGTTTGCCTGCCAGACGCGATGCGGCAGCAGGCCGTCGCGGCCGAGGAATCCGACCGCAACGCGCGCGCCCTCGCGAGCAAGCGCGCTGCGCCGCGCAGAAATGAATGCGTCGAACGCCGCCATCACGGGGCCGAGCACGGTCACGCCGAGGTTGAAGGCGGGAGAATGCTCCGCGCTCTTCGCCGTCACCGCGCGCCGCAGCGTGCGGGCGCCGCAATCGAGCCGCGACGGCTGATCGGGACAGAGCAATTCAAAGATCGATGTCTCGCGCTGAAACTTGGAGGCCAGCGCCGCGCCGGCCTGCGGGTAGTAGCGCGGACGGATGCCGTGACGGTGCGCGCCGTTGATATCGGCGGCGTGGTTGTCGCCGACATGGAACGAGCTTGCCGCGTCGATGCCCTGCTCGGCGAGATAGGCCTCAAACAGCGCCTCGCTCTTGCTGCTGCCGTGATCGCAGGACGCATAAAGGAAATCCCAGCTCAGCCCGGGACTGCAGGAACGCAGCAGCTGCGCGAGCTGGTCGGTGCTCCAGTAGGTGTCGGAAATGAAGCCGACGCGAAAGCCGCCGCGCGTCATGTCCAGATATTGCTCGAGCATTTCGGGATTGACGCGGCACAGCTCGAGTTCGGTCTCGAACTCGATCTGCGCAAGATCCTGCAACGCATCGCGACCCAGGCCGAACAGCCTGAACGGAAAGTATTTGTAGATGTCGGCGATGCGCACTTCAGTTGAGCCGCACCGCTCTTGCGATACCTTGCGGGCTCGCGCCTCCGCCTGGATTCGATGCTGAACGAAACTGGCAGACATGTTCGGAAATTTTTCAGCAATGCATGAACGCTGAAAAACCCTTTCAAATACGCCATCCGGCGTCGTGCAGGCGCGCAACAGAAATGTATCGAAAACATCGAATGAACATGCAGAAACATTCTGCGCTCGACGCGTCGCGTCGACCGTCATGATCGTCATGCGCAAAAATCCCGCCAGTCCTCATGCGTTGAACGCGCGCATGAGACAAATCAGGCGCGACAGTTCAAAAAAGTTGATGCGAGATTCGAAAACGCGCGCTTCGCGACTGACAGATTCAAAAAATCCGATAACGTCGAAACAGTGATTCGGAAAAAAATGCCTAGTCGCAATCGTCGAATGCAAGATGGCGACCAACGGCGATGAATCACTCGCATGCTCCGCGCATGCATGTGTTCGCGTGGCGTTAGTTGGTGTGACAACAGCGTTTCCCGACGCGACGATCTCTTTCGCGGAAATGCGAGGCGATGCTGAACGACTGCTCCAAACTCCGTCGAATTTTTCCCTGCGCCTCTGCGCAGCGGCAGCTTTTGCCGGGCGGTCGGCAAAAATATCCAGCTAAGCATTTGAAAAATAACAAAAAAAGTTCGCCTGATTTGCGAGGCGCCTCCGTTCAACGCTCAGAAGCCGCATGGAATGTGTGCCAGCGGCGTTGGTTGGAGAGCGGCGGATGAGTTACGCGCTTGATATGAGGGCACCGGCCGAAGCGGAGGCCACGCCGGCCGCGGTAGCGTCGGCCGAAGCGGCTGCTCCGTGGAGCAACGTCCCTACCGTTGCCGATGCGGGCCCGCTCGACACCGTCGAGATCCACGACGAAGACAAGGAATTGCTCGACCGCCTCGCCGCCGGCGACGAAACGGCGTTTCGTGCTCTGGTCGAACGCCACGTCGATCGCGCCTACGCGATCGCGCTGCGTATCGTCGGCAACGCCGCCGACGCCGAAGACGTCGTGCAGGACACGATGCTGAAGGTGTGGACGCATCGCGGCCGCTGGCAGCATGGCCGCGCCAAGTTCTCGACCTGGCTCTATCGCGTCGTCAGCAACCGCTGCATCGATCTGCGCCGCAAACCGCGCACCGAGAATGTCGATGTCGTGCCCGAGGTCGCCGACACCCAGCTCGATGCCTCCGCCGTGATCGAGCGCAACGAGATCGGCAATCTGCTGGAAGTCGCGATGCAGCGGCTGCCCGAGCAGCAGCGCGTCGCAGTGATCCTGTCGTATCATGAGAACATGAGCAATGGCGAGATCGCCGAGGTCATGGACACGACCGTGGCCGCGGTGGAGTCGCTGTTGAAGCGAGGACGGCAGCAGCTGCGCGAGATGCTGAAGCGGCACGAGCGCGACCTGCGCGGCGCGTTTACCGACTGCTAACCATAAATTCCGGCTTCTGAAGATTTTGCGCCTGACCACCGGCGGCCGACCCGTTTGATCGGGCGGACGGGGGCTGGATCCGCGTCACCTCTCTTTTTCACGATGCGGCATGCCATGCCCCATCAGCACAGGAGCTACTCATGCCGGCAATCTCCACCAACACCGCCGCGAATTCCGCGGTCCGTTACCTCAACATCAATTCGCAGCAGGAAACCAGCGCGCTGTCGAAGCTGTCGAGCGGCTCGCGCATCACCTCGGCCTCCGACGACGCGGCCGGCCTTGCGATCTCGACCCGCATCTCCTCCGACATCACGACGCTGCAGCAGGCCGCCACCAACGCGGCGCAGGCGACCTCGATCCTGCAGACCGCCGACGGCGGCGCCTCCAACATCTCGGACATCCTGGCCCGCATGAAGTCGCTGGCTTCCGAGTCCGCCTCGGGCACCGTGGCGGATTCCAGCCGCGCCTACATCAATTCGGAATTCACACAGCTCAAGGGCGAAATCGACTCGATCGCCAGCGGCACCCGCTACAGCAGCCAGAGCTTGCTCGACGGTTCGAGCGTGTTCTCCTCGGGCGTCTCGGTGCTGGTCGGTTCGACCTCGGCCGACACCATCACGATCACGCTGACGAGCCTCACGGCCTCGTCGCTGTCCGTGACGTCGCTCGATGTGTCCAGCCTGTCGAGCGCCACCAGCGCGATGACGGCTCTCGACACCGCGATCGACAAGGTTTCGTCCGCACGCGCCGAGATCGGTGCTCAGGAATCCCGCTTCAACTTCAGCGCTGACTCGATCTCGACCCAGACCCAGAACCTGCAATCGGCCAACTCGGCGATCAAGGACGTCGATATCGCGTCCGAGCAGGCGACGCTGTCCTCGGCCGAGGTGAAGACCCAGGCCGCGGTCTCGGCGGAAACCGCGGCGAACCAGATGCCGCAGTACCTGCTGAAGCTGCTCGGCTAATTCGAAAGATCGATCGGGCCGGCATGATGCCGGCCCGGTTCCTATCGCGGCGGAAGTGTCGACATGACGGTTAGCAGCGCCACCTCGAGCACATCAAACACGACGTCGACCAGTTCTGCCAGCACGGTGACAACGACCGGCACGACCAATTCGACCAGCATCGATTGGGATGCCCTGATCGAGGCCGAGGTCAACGCCAAGCTCGCAGCGGCGACCTCGATCACCACGACGATCACCGCGAACCAGGCCAAGATCACGGCCTATCAATCGCTGCAGACCGAGCTGTCGACGCTGGCGACCGGGTTGTCGTCGCTCAGCACCTCGATCATCAATTCGATTGCCACCAACGCGTTCGCCACCCGGGCGGCGACGATCTCGTCCACCGGTGACGTCAGCGCCTCGTCGGCGCTCAACATGAGCGTCAACAGCGGCTCGGCGACCGGCGATCACACGCTCCAGATCACCCAGCTCGCAACCGCGCAGAAGGTGATCGGCTCCTCGCAGTCGAGCAGCTCGACGGCGCTGGGCCTCTCCGGCACTTTCTCGCTCGGCCTGTCCGGCGGCACCAGCACGGCGATCTCGATCACCAGCGGCATGTCGATGCAGGATATCGTCGACACCATCAACGCCCAGACCTCGACCACCAATGTCCAGGCCTCCATCGTCCAGGTGTCGAGCGGGTCCTACGAGATGGTGCTGACAGGGACGCAAGACGCCGCTGACATCGCCTATTCGTCGACGTCGGGCGATGACATCCTGAACAAGCTCGGCGTCACCGACACGTCCGGGGCGTTCACCGACGTGCTGCAGAAGTCGCAGTCCGCGGAGTTCACCCTCGACGGCATCGCGCTCACGCGTAACACCAACGACATTTCCGACGTCCTGTCCGGCGTCACGTTCGACCTGCTGCAGCCGACGCCGAGCGGCACCAGCCTCAACATCAGCATCGAGACCGACACCAGCCAGATCACGTCAGCGCTGCAAACCTTCGTCACCAACTACAACGCATTTCGCGACCAGGTGATCGCCCAGTCGGCGCAGAATTCCGACGGCACGGCCGCGTCGAGCGCGGTGCTGTTCGGCGACAGCACGATGCGCGATATCATGACCCAGCTGCAGCAGGTGCTCAGCGGGACGGTCGGCGGCATGACGATGGCCGATCTCGGCCTGTCCTTCAACGAGAACAACGAGCTCCAGCTCGATACCGGCACGCTGTCGACGGTGCTGACGCAAAATCTCGCCGGCGTCACCCAGCTGCTGTCGGCGCAGACCACCACTTCGTCCAGCCAGCTCAGCGTGGTCAATACCGGCACGTCGCCGCAATCCTTCACGCTTGACCTCACGGTGGACTCCACCGGTACGCTGACCGGAGCCTCGGTCGGCGGCGACAGCTCCGGCTTTTCGGTGGTCGGCAACACCATCATCGGCAATTCAGGAACGATCTACGCCGGTATGGCCTTCACCTATACGGGCTCGACCTCGCAATCGATCACGGTGACATCGTCGTCCGGTTTGGCGACGCAGCTCTACCAGCTCGCGCACACCAGTTCCGGAACCAGCGGTCAACTCCAGACCATGATCACCAACTTGCAGTCGCGCGACACCGACCTGCAGTCCCAGGTCAGCGACATTCAGAGCAATGCGGCGACGTTCAAGGCTCAGCTGCAGGTTCAATACGCCAATTACCAGGCGGCCATCGAAAGCGCGAACAATACGCTGGGCTACCTGAAAGCACTCCTGGACGCATCATCGAGTAACTAATGACCCAGAACGCGACCGCCTACCACGCCAACAATGCCTATCGATCCGCCGCGGTGGCGGTGCCGCCGCTGAAGGCGGTGGTGATGCTGTGCGACGGCGCGATCACGCTGTTGCAGAAGGCGCTGGAAGCGCACGAGGCGAAGCGCTTCGAAGAGGGGCACATCTATCTGACACGGGCGACCGCGATCCTGCGCGGGCTGAGCCACAATCTCGATTTCACCCGTGGCGGCGCGATGGCCGATCGTCTCTACCGCACCTATAACGCCCTGATCATGGCGTGCCTGCGCTCCTATGGCCGGCCGCAGGCCAGGGAGAATTTCCGGCGCATCATCGCGAGCCTGGCGGAACTGCGTGACGCCTGGAAGTTCGTCGAGGCGACCGCCGGCAAGGCCGCCAAGGCCAGGGCACTCGACAAGACGCTCGAATCAGCCGCCGGCCGCTGAGCCCGGAGAGGGCCGCGAATCACCCGACGAGGGCGTTTAGCCGGCGCAGCAAAGGGCCTGAGCGGGCGCCCTGGTTGGGGAAAATAGCCGCCCGGCGAGCGCCATGCTGGACCTGATGCGACAGCGGCGGAAATTGATTTCCGCCGTCCCGCGAATGCTTTATGACAGCCTTGGCGACGAGGCTGGATCTGCGCGCGCGATGGACGTTGCGACATTCGAAGACCTGATCGACCGGCTGGGGGAGGATCTGTCCCGCTGGCCCGACGATCAACGTCTTGCCGCCGCCCAGCTCCTGGCATCTTCGGCCGAGGCGCGGACGCTCTACGAGGAGGCGAGTGCGGTACGCCGCGCGCTCGCGGCGCCGCCGGTTCGCGCACCCAAGGGTCTTGCCGACCGCATCGTGACCGCGGCGGCGAAATTGCCCCAGAAGCCCGCGTCGGGGCCGGCCTCGGCTGACGATCAGCCGAACGATGCACAAGCACCGGGCCAATCCGCACAGCAGGGCAAGGTGCTGCCTGCGCTGCTGCTGGCCCTCTGCCTGTTGCCCGCATTGACGCCGCCGGCATTGATGCTCGGCGAGCCGGATCTGCCGATCAGCCTTTCGCTCTAAAACGCTCCGCATTGCCTTTGCAGCTCTCCGCGGGCTCTCGCGGCGAGATGCACGCCTGCGAGCCGCGAACCCGCAACGGACACGGCAAGTTCTACCGATTCTTCAAGTGATTCCGGGTGGATGAATCCGCGCCTGAAATCGGCGCGTCATCCGTTCTATCTGCGAACGACATCACGACCCCAATGTTCCATCGCGTTCCGTCGCGCATTCCGCGGCGAAGAGAGCCTTGTCATGACCGTCTCCTCGGCAACCTCTGCTGCAACGTCCACCACGTCGAGCTCGTCGTCGAGCGCGTCGATGGGGATGAGCTCGACCGATTTCCTCAACCTGCTCGTCAGCGAGCTGCAAAACCAGGATCCGCTGAACGCCACCAGCACGACCGACTTCATCAACCAGCTCACCTCCTACGCCAACTTCACCGAGCAGCAGTCGACCAACGCCAGCATGACATCGCTGGCGAGCTCGTTCTCGAGCCTCGTGACGCTCAACTCGGTCAACTATATCGGCCACACCGTCGAGGCGAAGACGAACACGGCGGAGCTGACCAACGGCTCGGCGACCTTCGGCTACTCGCTCACCTCGGCTGCGTCTAACGTCGCGATCACGATCCAGGACTCCTCGGGCAACACGGTGTGGAGCGGCAAGGGGACCGGAACCGCCGGCTCCAACACCTTTACCTGGAACGGTCAGACCTCCGACGGCACCCAGCTCAAGGACGGCGGCCAATACACGATTCAGGTGACCGCGACCGACTCCGCCGGAAACTCGCTGCTCAGCTACACCACGATGACGGGAACGGTGACCGGCATCGATGCCTCCGGCTCGACGCCCTCGCTGCTCGTGAACGGCGTCCCCGTCAGCGCCGCCAACATCATCGGCGTCACGTCCTGATTGCCTCCGGAGTCATATCATGAGTCTCACTGGTGCTCTTTCCTCGGCGATCTCCGCGCTCAATGCGCAGAGCCAGTCGCTGGCAATGATTTCCGACAACATTTCCAACGCCGATACCACGGGCTACAAGACCACGTCGGCGATGTTCCAGGATCTGGTGACCGCGTCGAACAGCGCCACCTCATACACGTCCGGCGGCGTCACGGTGTCCGGCCGCGCCAACATCACCCAGCAGGGCTTGCTGTCCGCGACCACCAACGCCACCGACGTCGCGATCCAGGGCAGCGGCTTCTTCGTCACCACCAACGCGACGTCCGGCGGCGCCACCTCCTATACGCGTAACGGTGCGTTCACCACCGACAATCTGGGCTACCTCGTCAACAACGGCAACTACCTCGAGGGCTGGCGCACCGACGCTGACGGCAACATAGTCGGCAATGCCTCTGCCGCGAGCCTCGGACCGATCAATACGCAGGTGGCTTCCACCAGCGGCAGCGCCACCACCAAGACCACCGTCGCGGCGAACCTGCCGGCCGATGCCGCGGTCGGTGCGACCTTCAACAGCTCGATGACAGTCTACGATTCGCTTGGCACGGCAAGCACGATCCAGATCGATTGGAAAAAGACCGCCGACAACAGCTGGCAGGCCAGTTTCGAGACGCCAAAGCTCGCCTCGGACTCCACGACAGACAGCGCCAACGCGATCACCGATACGGTGGATATCACCTTCAACAGCGACGGCTCGCTCGCCTCGACCAGCCCGAGCCCTCCCGTCATCTCGGTGACCGGTTGGAAGGATGGGGCGGCCGACAGTTCTGCCGCCAATGGCACGGCCATCACGCTCAATCTCGGTACGGCCGGCAAGACCGACGGCCTGACGCAGTATTCATCGGGTGAGACCACGCCGGCGGTCGATCTCACCAGCATCACGTCGGACGGTCTGCCCTATGGCAAGCTGAGCAGCATTTCGATCGGCAAGGGAGGCGTGGTCGACGCCACCTACTCCAACGGGCAGACGATCGCGATCTACAGGATTGCGGTCGCGACCTTCAGCGATCCCAACGGATTGAGCGCGGCCAGCGACGGCATGTATTCCGCGACGGCAGCTTCCGGCAACGCCACGCTGCAGACCTCGGGCACCAACGGCGCCGGCACGATCTACGGCAGCGAGCTGGAGTCGAGCACCACCGATACCAGCGGCCAGTTCTCCAACATGATCTCGGCGCAGCAGGCCTATTCGGCGGCCTCGCAGGTGATCACCACCGTCGACAAGATGTTCGATACGCTGATCTCGGCGGTGTCGCGATGATGACCGAAAAGCGGAATGACCGCTTGCTGGTCAGGCTTCAGCGGCTGAAGGCGAAGGCCGCTGCGGTCCGGCCGGACGATCGCGCGCAGCTTCGTGCGTTGCTCGACGATGTCGGAACGTTGCGGGACCAGCTGATGCGCGAATGCGCGCGGCTCGACCATGAACTCAACCGGGCCGCGGTCCGGGTAACGGCGATCACCGCGTACGGGCGCAGCGCACAATCGGTTCGCGCCCTGCGTCGCGGACACTAGCTTGAACGGGAGCGATGACATGACACCGGAACGCAACATCAAGATCAATCCCGCGGGCAATGACGAGCGCGCCAGGTCGTTGATCGCGCTGATCGACAATCTGATCGCGATCGTGAACGAGGAGAATGTCGAGCTCGCCAAGGGCTTGCCGGCCTCGCGGCTCAAGCAGGTCGACGAGAAGCACCGCCTTGCCACCCTGTTCGAGCAGTGTGTGGCGGAGGCGGTCGGCAAGACGGCAAATCTCAACGTCCAGGATCGCGTGCTGCGCGAGCAGCTGATGGACCGGATCCTGAAGCTGCGCATGGCGATGGACGAGAACGTGATGCGGCTGCGTGCGGCGATCGATGCCAGCAATCGCAGGATCGAGGCGATCATGCAGGCGATCCGCGAGCAGATCGCCAACGTATCGCCTTATGGCGCCGGCGGCCGTCGCGTCACGCCCGCGATGTCCTATGGCACCAATGTGCGGGCCTGATCGGGCCGGTGCCGGAGGGAGTTGGTCGTGTCGTCGCTCGATATCGCACGAAGCATCGCATTCAGCGGGCTGTCAGCCACGCAGGTGCAGATCAGCGTAGCCTCGGCCAATATCTCCAATGCCGACACCAAGGGCTATACCGCGAAGACCGCCAACCAGAGCAGCAGCGTCACTTCTGGTGTCGGTACCGGCGTCACGATCACGGGGATCAGCAGCGCGGTCGACAAGCTGCTTTTGAAGTCGCTGGTCGGGGCCGATTCCGATCTCGGCGCCGCCGATACCACCAACAGCTTTCTGACCGAGCTCCAGCAGCTCTATGGCAGCACATCGAGCTCGGACAGCTCCACGACGGGCACCTCGCTCGCCAACACGATCGCGGCGTTCGAGTCGGCGTTGTCGTCGCTGGCGAGCACGCCGAGTAGCGCGTCGCTGCAATCGAACGCCGTCAGCGCGCTTGCGGCGGTAACGACGCAGCTGCAGCAGACCTCGAGCGGCATCCAGACGCTGCGCTCCAATGCCGACCAGGACATCGCCTCGTCGGTCACCGATATCAATTCCGACCTGCAGCAGGTCTCCGACCTCAACAAGCAGATCAAGCAGCAGGCGGCAGCCGGGCAGTCGACGGCCGATCTGGAGGACCAGCGCAACAGTGCGCTGCAGGATCTCGCGTCGATGATGAATGTGAGCTATTTCACCACGTCGACCGGCGATCTGCAGGTCTATACCGGATCGGGACAGGCGCTGGTCGATAGCACGGCGCATCCGCTGAGCTATACGGCGCTGCCCAGCGTCACGGCGTCGACGACGTACAGCGCGGGATCGTCAAGCGGTTTCAGCGGCATCACCGTCAACGGCGTCGACATCACCTCGCAGATCTCCTCGGGCAAGGTCAGCGCGCTGATCACGCTGCGCGACCAGACGCTGCCGGCCGCGCAGTCGCAGCTCGACCAGCTGGCCCGGCAGCTGACCGCGACCGTCAACGCGGTATCGAACCAGGGCACGTCGGTGCCGCCGCCGGCCAGCCTGACCGGAACTGCCACTGTGAGCAGCACGACGCCGTTCTCGGCGACCGGCACGGTGCGAATCGCCGTTGCGGACAAGAGCGGCAATCTGGTGTCCTACCAGGACCTCGATCTGTCGTCCTACGCCACGGTCGGTGATCTCGCCACCGCGATCAACGGCATCTCGGGGATGTCAGCTTCGGTCGATGCTAACGGACACTTGTCGATCTCGACGACCACATCCGGCAACGGCGTCGCGATCAACGAGATGACGAGCTCGGTCGGCAGTTCGGGCGAGGGCTTTTCGGATTACTTCGGGTTCAACGACCTGATCACCGGGAGCGGCGCGTCCGACATCGCCGTTCGCAGCGACATCCTCAACGGCACGGCGGCGCTGCCGACGGCGACGCTCGATGCGTCGTCCACGATGACGGTCGGAAACTCGGTGCTGTCACCGGGCTCGGCGACAGTGGTGAACGCGCTCTCGAGCGCGCTGACGGGGTCGACCAATTTCGGCATGGCCGGCGGTCTCGGGGCGACCACCGGCTCTTTCACCGACTACGCGGCCGCCATCGTCGCCAACGTCGCCGGCAAGGCGACCCAGGCGTCGGCGGCGTACACCGCCAAGCAAACCGCGCAGTCGACTTATGCGAATTCGCTGTCGTCGCAGTCCGGCGTCAACATTGACGAGGAATCCGCAAATCTGAGTGCGTTGCAGAACAAATACGCCGCCGCGTCCCAGATCATTACCGCCGTCAACGCCATGTTCTCGGCGCTGATGACCGCGATGAGCGCCAGCTGAGCCCGAGGCCGTCGTTATGATGATGCGTGTTGCCACCTTTGCTCAGTCGGACCAGATGATATCGAACGCGCTGCGGGTGCAGGCGGTGATGGCCAACGAGCAGGTGCAGGAGTCCTCCGGGCTGCAATCCGAGGATTTCGGCGGCTATGGTTCCGGCGCCGGGCGCGTGATCAATTTGCAGGTGTCGGTGACGCGCGCGCAGTCCTATATCGATACCAGCCAACTCGCCGACAACAAGGTGCAGGTGATGTATTCGGCGGTCGGCTCGGTGACCGACATCATCACGCAGTTGCGGACCCAGCTCAGCGCGGCCACCACTGGCAGCGGCACGGCGACGGCATCGGTCATCAACTACGCCCAGCAAGCCATGGCGCAGATGCAGGGGCTGCTCAACACCCAGTATGACGGCGAATATGTCTTCAGCGGCGCCCGCACCGACACCGCGCCGGCGGATCTGTCGAGCTATGGGACGGGCACCGGATCGCTGACGACATCAGACACCAGCTACTACAAGGGCGACAGCGAGATCGCGTCCGTGCGCGTGTCGGACAGCCAGTCGATCTCCTACGGCGTCACCGCCGACAATCCAGCGTTCGAGCAGGTGATGCGGCTGTTGAAGTACGTCGGCAACAGCACGACGCTGTCGTCGAGCGACATCACGCAGGCGCTCGACCTCGCGAGCAATGCGCTGGATGCCACATCCACCGTGCAGGCAAAGTTGTCGGCCGCGGCGTCGCAGATCGAGACCGCCAGCACAAACCAGAGTGACTATCAGAATTTTGCGAAGACGCTGTCGACGGACCTCACCAGCGTCGATGTCGCGGCCGTGACGGCACAGCTTTCGACCTATCAGGCGCAGCTGACGGCATCCTATTCGGCGATCTCCAAGATCCAGAGCATGAATCTGGCGAGCTATTTGCGATAGCTATCGCCGGCATCACCGGTTCAGGATCTTCAGCCAGACATCGCCGAGGATGATCGGCTCGCGCGGCGGAAGCCAGGTGAGGCCGGCGGCCTTGCCGAGCTCCGCGATGGTGCCCTTGGCCTGCAGGTCGGCGAGGACCTTGTTGACGGCTTCCAGCAGCGCCTTGTCGGTTTCGAGCGCAACGTAACCGCGGTTGGCGCCGATCGGATAATAGTAGCCCGAGGCCGTGATCCTGGTGTCCGGATGTTCAGCGCGGTAGGCATCGAAGCGGCGCAGGTCGAGCAGCGTGGCGTCAAATTCGCCGCGTTCCAGTTCTCCGAGCAGGTCGCTGCGCCCCGGAACGAGGTGCGTGATGTCGTCGATCAGCTTACCCTTGTCGAAGGTCATCAGGATGGCGTCGCCCAGCGTGCCGCTTTCGATCGTCAGGCGAAGGCCGGCGAGATCGCCGATATCGGTGATCTTGCGCTCCTTGATCTTGTCCTTGGCCTTGGGACCGAGCACGACGGTCATCGGCGAATAGATATAGGGCTGGCTCGGCGCCAGCACGCCGATCGGGATCCGCCGGCGGCGATCCTCGCGGGTGGCGCCGTCGAAGTCCGGCAGCTTGGCCGTCGTGACGCCGGGCGCCTTCAGCGAGTCCGTGGTAAGCGCGTAGCCGCCGACCAGCGAGCAGCGCCCGTCCGACAGCAGCGCATTGGCTTCGAGCGCCGGGCTTGCGGTGTCATCGAGCTTGCTTTCGAACCACTGGATCTCGAGCTTGCGGCCGAGCCGCCCGGTTATTGCCTGCGCGAGCGCAACGTCGAAGCCCGAGGCGGGCTTGCCGCGATGATGCACGGAAAACGGCGGCAGGTCCTCGTCGAGACAGACTCGGAGCGGCTCGTCGGCCGCGCGTGCCGCGGTCACGCCGGCAAGCGTCGAGATCAGTGCGAAGCCGAGAGCGGCGGCTAGCGCCGCGGTCCAGGCCCTCATGGCTTTCTCCGGCTTGCGACGAAGGCCCAGAGATCCGATATCTCCTCGTCGCTCAGGATGTCGCCCCACGGCGGCATCTTGCCGTTCTTGCCCTGCTTCACCGTGGTGACGAACCGTGTCTTGTCATCGGGATGGGTACGAAGGTCCGGCGTGACCGTGCCCGAATTGACCATGTTCGGACCATGGCAGTGCGAACACTTCTGGGCGTACGTGACTTTGCCCTTGTCGATCGTGGCCTGATCGCCGTCGGCATTTGCTTGCTGTGCGACGGCAGGCATCGTCATAGTCGCGATGCCCGTCATCGCGGCGGCGGTGAACACCGCCGCCGTCCAGATCGATGCTGTCTTCACGTGCGATCCGCGCTCACTGCTTGACGGCGAAGACCCAGAGGGACCCGCCCGTCGGCACTTTCGCAAGGCGCTCGTCGCCGGAGAAGATCGAGTACACTCCGCCGTAGCCGCTGGTGACGGCGATATACTGAACGCCATCTTGCTGCCAGGTCACCGGCTGGCCTTCGATGCCGGAGCCGGTCTGGAAGCTCCACAGCTTCTTGCCGTTCTCGGCGTCGAACGCATCGAATTCACCGGTCAGCTGGCCGGAGAACACGACGCCGCCGGCGGTCGAGAGCACACCCGAGAAGCGCGGGATGTCGCTCGCCACCTCCCACTTGCTCTTTCCAGTCATGGGCTCGATGGCCTTGAGATAGCCGCGCGGTCCGTTGGGCCAAGCCCAGGGATCGGTGAGGTCCATGCCGAGATACCATTCGCCCTGCTTGTAGGTCGCGGGCTCGGCCTTGTAGTTGCCGCCGATATTGAGCGTATTGGCGTAGGCTAGGCCGGTCTGCGGATTGTACGACATCGGCTCCCAGTTCTTGCCGCCAAGGATCGACGGTTGCACCAGGACTTTCTTGCCGTCGCGCGCATCCTTGGAGATGTCGGTCTCAATCGGACGGCCGGTTTTCAGATCGATGCCGCTCGCCCAGTTGACCGTCACGTAAGGATTGGCCGCGAGCAGCTTTCCATTGGTGCGATCGAGCACGTAGAAGAAGCCGTTGCGGTTGGCGTCCATCAGCACCTTGGTCGGCTTGCCCTCGACGGTCATGTCGGCGAGCACCATCTCGGCAACCGAGTCATAGTCGAACGGGTTGTTCGGCGAGAACTGGTAGTGCCACTTGATCTTGCCGGTCTTCGGATCCAGCGCGAGCACCGAGCAGGTGTAGAGGTTGTCGCCGGGACGCACCGCCGAATTGAACGGTCCGGGGTTGCCAATGCCCCAATAGACGGTGTTCAGCTCGGCATCGTAGGAGCCGGTGATCCAGGTCGATCCGCCGCCGAGCTTCCAGGTGTCGCCCTTCCAGGTGTCGCCACCGGGTTCGTCCGGGGACGGGATGGTATGGGTGCGCCATAGATGCTTGCCGGTTGCGGGATCCCAGCCGTCGATGAAGCCGCGGGTGCCGAACTCGGCGCCCGAGATGCCGGTGATCACGACGCCGTCGGCGACCAGCGGGGCCACCGTCATCGAGTAGCCTTCCTTGATATCCGCGGCCTTCTGGCGCCACAGCTCCTTGCCGGTCTTGGCATCGAGCGCGATCACATTGGCGTCGAGCGTGGTGCGGAACACCTTGCCATCGAACAGCGCCGCGCCGCGGTTGATGATGCCGCAGCAGACGATGCGCGGTGTTTCGGCGGGATATTCGACCTTGGTCTTCCACACCTGCTTGCCGGATTTGGCGTCAATCGCCATCGTGGCGTTGTGCGTGGTGAGATAGATGGTGCCCTGGTAGATCAACGGCTGCGATTGCTCGCTGCGATCGTCGGCGAGGCTGTAATTCCAAACCGGAACGAGATTCTTGACCGTGTCCTTGTTGATCTGGTTCAGCGTCGAGAAGCGCTGAAGATTGTAACCCATGCCGTAATTGAGAACGTTCGAAGTATCAGTCGCCCCCTTGACCAACTGCTCGTTGGTCTGGGCGCTTGCACCATACGATGCAAGAATCACGAGGCTTGCGGCCAGCGCAATGCGTCTCATCCTATCCTCCCAATGAACCTTTTTCGCACGCCTATTCCTGACGTTGCGGACGGAACCATCCGCCTGAAACCAAAACGGGTCAATACGAAAACGTGAACGAGCGCCCGCTGACCGCAAGAGACTGATCGAAAGCGTCAGGTCTTTCGCAGATGCGTTCGTGGCTTGCCGTCGCGTGGAATACGCTACACCAGCGCGGCCGTTATGCCGCGGCGCGAACGGTCAGCTGGACGGCGTCGGGGGACAGACACTCGGCCGCGGTTTCGCGCCCCGCTTGTCCGGCGGCACATTGCAATTATCGATACGCTGCTCGTCGGTCCATTTGCGGCCGAGCCGTTCCTTGCCGGTGAGAACGCGCTGCTGGACCGCCTCCGCCGATGGGGCAGGGTGCCGGGTCTGCGCGGACACGGGCGCGATAAGACCGAATGCAACGAGGCAGCCCAATGCGTTCTTGCAAATGCTGGTCATGGGTCACCTCGCTCATTGTGGTGCAATCGAGAGCGCCACAGATGGCCCGTGAGGCAACCGCTTTCCACCCGAATCCCGACAGGATTTCGCCGCGTACACGAACCGTGGGAAGCTCCGCTGAAGCTGCTATGGTAGGGTCCGATCGCAGGCGCTCCGTGTCTTCGCAGGAGCGGCACTTACGGGAGACGAATGATGATTTCGCGCCGATCGCTTGCTCTGACTTTGGCCATGGCCGTCCTGTCGGCGCCCGCCCTGGCGGCCGGCCGCAAGGGCGCGCTGAAGATGCTCGATCCTGATAATGACGGCACGGTCGACCTTGCCGAAGCCAAGAAGGCTGCCGCCAATCTGTTCGCGAAGCTCGATCCCGACCATGACGGCACGCTCGACGCGCGCGAATTGCGTGGACGGCTGACCGCGAAAGAACTGGCCGCTGCCGATCCCGATCACGACGGTACCCTGACGCTCGACGAATATCTCGTGGTCGTCGAGCAGCGCTTCAAAGCCGCAGATCCCGACAATGACGGAACGCTGGATGCGAAGGAGTTGAACTCGCGCGCCGGCCGGGCCCTGCTGCGCCTGCTCAAATAAGTTGCCAGCCGGCGAACTTTGCCGGGCGGATTTGCCGGATATTGACGCAGAATTCCGCGCATAACAAAAAAAGTTGCGATTTCGCTCTTGGGCAAGACGCGGCTGGATGAATCGGGTCTCCTTACCCACGCGTCACCGCCCGGCAGCCGGAAAATGCCCGACAGATCAGTGTCGGAGTTCCCAATGCCGGGCAGATGTCAGCGAGCCGTCGTCCGCTTCGGCATGTCCAGCAGCGAAGTCGGGTCCTTACCCGGCCGGCTTGCGCCCTGGAAAAGGCAGCCCTAGCTTGCCGCGCGGCGCGAGGCTTGCGCCAACTTATGACTTGGGAGAAGGAAATGGCCTGGAAAACACCGAAGATCGTCGAAGTGCCGGTGGGCATGGAAATCAACATGTACGCCTGCGCAGCGCGCAAGTAATCTTAAGACAGGTAACGCGAGACAGCCTGCCCGGCTCGTGCAGCGCGCTGCATCGAGCCGGGCAGGCGTCTTTTGTAGAAAGCGTCTTTCGCGGGCGCTGATGCGGCCGCTCGGACAGCTTCTCTCATACCCTTCCCACAAGACCTTGAGACCGACACCACCTGCGCGATTGGCGGGCCTAGCTGCTTTGTCCTACAGTGTAGCCTGAGGCTGTGGTGCGGGGACGATGAATCCAAAACTCAAGACCGGGCGTTGGGCGGGGATGCTGTGCGCGGCGATTGCCGGCATCGCGGCGGTGTTGCCGCCTGGCGCATATGCCGAGGACTTTGATACCGAGCACATCTTCGGCTTCATGATCGGCTCCGACGTGGGCAATGTCGGTGAGCGCGAATTCCAGAGCCAGACCACAGGGCGCTTCGCCAAGGACGGCGGCCGGTATCGCACGCTCAATCAGGAAATGGAGCTCGAGCTCGTGCCCGCGCAGAATTTTCGTGTCGAGCTCGGAACGTCATTCAGCGCATACGACATCAACCGCGTTCCGGGTCTTGACGATCGGCGTCAGCTGTCGTGGCAGAGCGTCTCGGTCGATTTCCGCTATCGCTTTCTGAATCGCGAGGCGGCGCCCTTTGGCATGACGGTCGCGCTGGAGACGCGTGCCGATCGCGTCGACGAGACGACGGCCGCAGCCGTCCGTGGTTATGGCACCGAACTCACGGTCGCGTTCGACCGCGAGGTGATCCCGAATTTTCTCATCGCGGCCCTCAACCTAAGCTACGAGCCGGAATGGACGCGCACGCCGCGCACCGGCGCTGCGGATCAGGATGCCACCATCGGTGCCGCATTCGGTCTGATGGCCAGGGTGAAGCCGGATATCCTGATCGGCGGCGAAGCGCGCTATTTCAGGAAGTATGAGGGAATCGGCCTGGATGAACTGTCCGGGCAGGCGCTGTTCATCGGGCCGACCGCCTATTTCCAGCTCTCCGAACGTTCACGCCTGACCGCGACCTGGAGCGTCCAGGCCTGGGGGCAGCGGGCCGGAAGCAATGCCGCCCTCGACCTCGTCAATTTCGAGCGCCATCAGGCGCGGCTGGTGTACGGTTTGAACTTCTAGAGCGTGAAGCCTCCCGGACCGGGTTCCCCAACCTCTCACGGGGCTGTGAAACCCGGACGTGGCTGATTACGTATTTCGCCGTGTTATCTATTGCATGAGCACGCTTAGGGATCGCGCATGAACCCGATTGATCTGATCGTCACGGTATGTGCCGTGCTGTCGCCCGCCACCTGCGAGGAGCAGCATCTGGTGTTCAACTGGAACGGCTCGCTGCAGCAATGCGCCATGGCCGCGCCGCCTTACATCGCGCGGTGGGTCGGCGAACATCCGAAATGGACCGCGGTGCGCTGGCGTTGCGAATATCCGCACAGCAACGATCGGGCCGGCACGGGCGGCGAGCTGCCGGCGGGTTAGCCTTCCTATTTGTTGCAGTCCTTCAGGTCCTTGTCGGATACCGAAAACACGGCGTCGGCCTTGATCTCGATGTCGCGAACGAAGCACTGCCTGGCGCCGCTGTAGCCGACCTTGGCGTCGTAGCGGCCGGGCTCGACGCCGGTGATCCGCAGGCGCTCGTCGTGGTCGACTTCCTTGTCCTTGTCGTTGAGCGTCTGGTTCGGACCCCACTCGTTCTTGCCTGCCGGCGACAGCGCGAAGCTCGAAATCGTGGCGCTGGTCAGATTCCACAGCCGAATGCCTTTGCCCTTGCTTTGGGCGAGCACCGTCGCTGGCAGCACAAGCGACGCAACACCAACAGCGATCAACGCGCGCGACATCCAGCCTCTCCTTTATGCTTCGTCCAAGGATGACGGCGTCTCACATATTTGCAAGGTCCAACTGTGAGAGTTGCCGCTTGATTTCGTCGATCTCGGGTTCGCCGCGCGTCGCGCGTGGTGCGGCAATGGTCTCGACGTGGAGGATTCGGGCCGGCCGCGATGACAGGAAGAACAGGCGATCGCCGAGGCGAACGGCGTCGTCGAGATCGTGGGTGACGAGCAAGGTCATCATTTTCCGGCTCGCCACCAGCGTCGCGACCTGGTCGCGCAGCCGCCCCGCGAGCGCATTGTCGAGCGAGGCCAGCGGCTCATCGAGGATCAGGAAATCGGGCTCGATTGCGAAGGCGCGGGCCAGCGCGACGCGGCGGGCGAGGCCGAGCGACAGCTCCGCGGGAAAATGGTTGCGGTGCGCGCCCAGTTCGAGCACCTCGAACAGCGCAGAGAGCGTGCTGTCGTCGACATGCGGCGCGGCCAGCCGCACATTTTCCTCAACCGTGCGCCAGGGCAACAGCCGCGGCTCCTGGAAGACCATGCCAAGGCGCATGCCCGGCGACCGCGCGACATGGCCCCGGTAGTTGGCGTCGAGCCCGGCGAGGATCCGGAGCAAGGTGCTCTTGCCGCAGCCTGACGGGCCGAACAGCACGCCGACCTCGCCAGCGTTCAGCGTGAAGGTGACGTTGTCGAGCACGTCGTGCCGCTTCCCGGCCGCGCTCTCAAAACTCTTGCCGGTGATATTGACTTCAAGCTGCACGGAGCCGCCACCGCGTTAGCCTGGTTTCAAACGGCTGCACCAGCAGGGTTTCGATGATGAGCACGACACCCGCAAAGCTCAGCGAATAGGCGAGCAGCAAGGGGATGTCGAACAGCTGGAAGGCAACCCCGATCTCGAAGCCGACACCGTTCGGCCTTCCGAGATATTCGGCGACCAGCACGATCTTCCAGACCAGCGAGAGCCCGGAGCGCGCAGCGGCCGCGATGTAGGGCGCAAGCTGCGGCAGGATCACATGACGGAAGGCGCGGCCGCGCGGAAAAGCAAACGCTGTCGCCATTTCGTCGAGCGCAGGATCGAGCGCGCGGGCGCCTTCGCGCAGGGTGACGACGGCGGTCGGCAGCTTGTTGATGGCGATGGCGGCGATCGCGGCGACCTCGGTCAGCCCGGCCCAGATGTAAGCGAGCACGATGACGACGAGCGCCGGCAGGTTGAGCAGCAGGATCAGCCAGGGATCGCCAAGGCGATTGGCAAGCGAGACGCGGCCCATCAAATAGCCGATCGCCGAGCCGAGCGCCATGGCAAGCGTGAAGGCCAGCGCTACGCGGGCCAGGGTTGCGCCGAGATTGACGAACAGCGCGCCCGATCGGGCTTCGGCGACGAGCACCGACAGCACCGCCGGCGGCGCCGGCAGCTTCGCATCGCCGATCAGCAGCGAGGCGATCCACCAGGTCGCGATGAACAGCGTGAATGAGAGGAGACGCAGCACCGCTAGTCTCCCGGGATCGCTTGGTAGAAGGTGCCGGGATCGAGCTCGGTTGCCGTGCCGACCAGATCGCGGCCGCCGAGCTGCGCCAGCACCCGGTAGAGCACGCGCGCATCGGCTTCTTCGTCCGCGATCGGACGGCGCGGGATGCCTTCGCGGTAGCGCTCACGATAGGCATGCAGGGTCGCGGCATCCTGCGCGCCGGTGAGCGGCGCGATCGCGTCCCATTCGGCATCCGAGGTCGCCAGAATCTCTTTCGCCGCGCGCGTCACGGCGATGAAGCGGGCCACCAGATCCTTGTTGGCGTTGGCCCAGGCTTCGTCGAACACGTAGCCGATCATGGCGATGCGGCCCTTGCTGCCGAGCTTTTGCAGGATCTCTTCCATCCCGGCGAGCCGGCGAAAGCCCTTGGCTTCGAGCGCGGCGCAGAAATTCCAGTAATTGAGCGTCGCGTCCATCTCGCCGCCGAGCGTCTTGGCGGCGAGCAGCGGCGGCGCGCCATAGACGATGGTCGCCTGCGACTTCAGGTCGACGCCGTCCTGCTTCGATGCGGCCTGCAGCAGCAGCCAGTTTTTGTCGATCGCGCCGCCGGCAACAGCAAGCTTGCGCCCCTTGAGGTCCGCGAGCGTCTTGACCGGCGAGGAGGCCGGGACCATCACGGCGCCCAGCGCGCTCGAATAGGGATAGAATTGCAGCTTGGCGCCGAGCGACCGCTCGCGCGACACCCAGGGCCAGTCCGATACCATCACGTCGGCCGTGCCGGCGCGCAGCGCGATCTTGCCAGCCTCGGGGCTGGCCAGCTCGACGACGTCGATCGACAGATTGGCCTTCTTGTCGAGACCATGGGAGCGAATGACGGCCAGTTCCCAGGCCAGCGTTCCGGTCTTCTGCGCTGCAACGCGGATGGTCTGCGCGTAGCACGAGGTGCCGAACTGCATGACCGCCAGAACTGCCGCAGCCAACACCGTGCGTACAGAGATGATCATCGTTTCTTGAGCCACTTCCCCGAATGTTTTCTTTTCTGATCAACATCCATAGCATAGCTTGCGGAAAGAGAAGAGGAAGCAGGACCATGGCAGGAGCTGGCATGCTACGACCGATTGTCGCCATCCTGGTGCTCACCGGGGCGGCGGTCAGCGTGCGGGCCCAGGAGATCAACGACTATCCGACCTCGGCGCGGGCGGAATATGTGTTCGGCTGCATGAAGGCCAATGGCGAATCCCGGCAGTCAATCGAGCAATGTTCCTGCTCGATCGACGTCGTCGCCTCGATCATCCCCTATGATCGCTATGTCACCGCCGAGACCGTGCTGAGCATGGCGCAGGTGCGGGGCAATCTGGGCGGCCAGTTCCGCTCGTCCGAGCAGGCCGCGAACGCGCTCAACGACCTCAGGCGCGCCCAGGCCGAAGCCGAAGTCAGGTGCTTCTAGAGCATGATCCGGAAAAGTGCGAAGCGGTTTTCCGGAAAGATCATGCTTAAATACCGGGCTAAAGCGCGATAGCGATCCAACCTGATCTCATCGCATTTTTGCGTCCGTCGTGAGATCGCGAGGCGTCAGGTGCCGGGATTCTCGACCTTCCATTCGTGCTCGAAGATGTGCCCTTCGGTGTCCTTGGCTTCGGCACGGAAGCGCTTGGCGCCGTTCGAGACGTAGGTGAAGCGGATATTGGGATCCTCGGAAATCGAGATTCCTCCCTCCATCGCCAGTACCGGACTGTCGTCCTGCCAGATGTGCAGCTCGTTGACGAAGAAGGCCGGGATATAGAGCTGCGTGACCTGGTCCATCTGCAGGCCTGAATTATTCGGATGCCCGATCATGATTTGGGCTTCCCGCGTGCCGGTCGCTGGTCCCTGTTCGGACTTGGTGAATTGCCGGTAGCGCATCTGGCCGAGGCGGTTCTTGGCTTCCTCGACGTTCTTGCCGGCCGGCGCCGAGCAGCCGCCGGAGGCTTTGACATAGACCTTGCTCACATAGAGCTTGCCGTCGCTGAGCTCCGCGACGGCGTGCACATTGGTGTAGTTGTTGACGCGGACACGGGTCGAGATCTCGGTGACGTTGGCGGCCGGCCCCAGCGTGAACTTCGCGGCCATCGGCGCCGGATTCTCGTCGATCACAAGTGTGATCGCGACGACGCGGCGGCTGTCGCTCGGCTGCAGCTTGGTGCGCAGCGTCACCGGCACGATCGCGGCGTCTTCCGCGCGCATCGGCATCTCGATGCCGATGACATCATTGCCGTCATTCATCGGGCGGTTGCTGAAGATGTCCTGGACAAGACCCGGCCAGGGATCATAGGCCTCCGCGGCGGGCGCAGCCGGTGTGCCCAGCGCGATCGTGAGCAGGCTTGCGATGCAAAGCAGGCGGGCGCGATGTCCGGTCATGTTCGCGAAATCCTATGCAGCCGCGTCACTATAGGACGAACAGCTACTCCCATTCAATTTCCGAGAATGCTGCAGTTGCGTTGCGGGCGTTGTAGTCGTCGAACAATTGCCAGCGCGGCCGCTCGGCGGCTGCGGCGTGCTCGGCCGCGGCCGTAATCGGCTTGCCGCTTGCGACCAGTGTGCGCACATCCGCGGCCAGCACCCCAAGATAACGGCGCTCGTCGGCAAGCGCTGCCGGCCACGCGCTCACGGGTCCGTGACCAGGAACCACGCGCTCGGCGGAGATCGCCGCGAGCTCGTCGAGCGCACGCAGCCAGCCCTTGAGGCTGCCGTCGACCACGGGAATATGGATGAGAAACACCATGTCGCCGGCGAACAAGGTCCTGGTTTGCTCGTCGAGGACCGTGAGGTCGTTGTCGCTATGGGCGGGCGGCCACGCTTTCAGGGTGAGGGCCCGTCCGCCGAGGTCGAACTTCATCGTGTCCGCGACCAACACGGTCGGGGGGATGATCTTCACCTCGTCGATCAGCTCATCGCCCATGCTCCGGCGAAACCCGTCGAGGTAGAATTGTCCGCGCGCGGCCAGCGCGCGTGGCAGGGACTTATGGCCGACGAAGCTGGTCCCGTCGCCGACGAAAGCCGCATTGCCGAAGCTGTGATCTGGATGGGCGTGGGTGTTGATCACGTAGCGGATCGGCTTGTCGGTACGGCTGCGGATCGCGGCGAGCAGCTGTCGTCCTTCGCGGACGCTGCCGCCGGTGTCGATGACGGCGACGGCGCTGTCGCCGATCACGAATCCCACATTGGCGATGGCGCCTTCGTTCTCGCGCGTCATCAATGCGGTGACCCCGGTGTGAACGAATATTCCGGGAGCGACTTCGCTTACAGGCAATTCCGCCTCTTGCGCCCGCGCTATGGTCGGCGCCCAAAGCATCAGGAGCAGCGCAAGCACCGAACCGCCATGAGCCATGTTTCCGCCTCAGTTACTCCGCGACGCGCGATCGATGTCGTCGCGTTCCAGTTTGCGCTGCAGCAAGCAACGCGGCGTGGTCGCGATCATTATTCCTGTTGCACGTCATGGTGCGCCGGGCAATTGCTGGATGGCGGCGATCGATCCGATCAAGAGGAGACCGCGTAATGAAAGTTGTCGGATGCCGTCCTGTTCTGCTCGCGCTTGTCGGCTTCATCGCCTGTCTGGCCGGCCGCGACATCGCGCGCGCGCAGGTCAATGATCAGGGCGAACTTTCCATCGAGCTCATCGATGCCCGCGTGCTGCGCATCTGTGCCGATCCCCGCAACCTGCCGTTCTCGAACGACAAGGGCGAGGGGTTTGAGAACAAGATCGGCGAACTGCTGGCCGGAAAGCTGCAAAAGAAGCTCGACTACATGTTCTTTCCGCAGGCGACCGGCTTCGTGCGGATGACGCTCGGTGCGCATCGCTGCGACGTGATCATGGGCTTTCCGCAAGGCGATGACCTCGCGCAGGGCACCAATCCCTATTACCGCACAGCCTATGCGATCGTCGCGAAGCCGGGCAGTGGGCTCGATGAGGTCACGACGCTCGAGGACCAGCGGCTGAAAGGCAAGCATATTGGCATCGTGGCGGGAACGCCGCCCGCGACCAACATGGCCATCAACGGTCTGATGACCAATGCGAAGCCTTATCCGCTGATGATCGATACGCGCTACGATTCGTCGGCCGAGGCGATGATGAACGATCTCGCCAAGGGTGAGATCGACGCCGGCATCCTGTGGGGACCGATGGCGGGCTTCTACGCCAAGAAGGCCAACCCGCCGCTGCACATCACCCCGCTGGTCAAGGAGCCCACGGGACCGAAGCTGATCTATCGCATCGGCATGGGCGTGCGGGCGTCCGACCAGAACTGGAAGCGCCAGCTCAATCGCCTGATCCAGGAGAACCAGCCCGAGATCAACAAGATCCTGCTCGACTACGGCGTCCCGCTGCTCGACGAGAACGACCGTCCAATCGGGCCGGAGACCGCGACCAAATCACCATGATCAGGCTCGCGGCCATGCTTGCGGTGATGCTCGTCGCCGCTTCGCCTGTCCGCGCGCAAGACCCACCCGCAGAGCCGGCGGGCTACCGCACCGAGGACTACCGCGCGCCGGTGCCGGTGACGCTTGCCGGCGCACGGGTGCTCACCACCGCGGAAGCGGAAGCGATCTGGCGCGACAAGTCCGCCGCCTTCGTCGACGTGCTGCCGCGTGCGCCGAAGCCAAATCTGCCCGCCGGCACGGTGTGGCGCGAACGGCCGCACCTCAACATTCCCGGCAGCATCTGGCTGCCTGACACCGGCTACGGCAAACTCGCCGCGCCCACGGAGGACTACCTGCGGCGCGGGCTGGTCCGCGCCTCAGGCGGCGACGCGACCAGATTGCTCGTGATCTACTGCCAGGAGAATTGCTGGATGTCGTGGAACGCGGCCAAGCGCGTGCTGTCCTACGGCTACCGCAACGTGGCGTGGTATCCGGAGGGAACCGACGGATGGGAGCGTGCCAAATTGCCGCTGGCAGACGCCGAGCCGGAGCCGCGCGAGGTAGAGCAGTAAGCCCGGCCTCGCGCGCCACGCGGGCCGTTACTTCTGCTTGTCGAGCTTGCTGATGGTCTTGCCGCCGTCGCCGTCCGTTGTGGTGAACGAGACCTTGTCACCGGCGTGGAAGGCCTCCAGCGACTGTCCCTTCGGCACCTTGTATTCCTGGATCGCGCCACCGGACGCGCCCACCGTGCCGCCTTGCGTCTGCTGGATCGAGATGGTTCCACTCAGTCGGTCAATCTTGGTGACCATTCCCGACATGGATTGCTGGGCCAAAGCCGCTGTGGTGACCAGGCTCGCGGCGGCAAGGCTGGTCATGACGATCTTGGCTGCTTTCATGGAGGTCTCCCAAGTTCAGATATAGTTGGAGACAACGAGCGGGCAGTGCAGTTTGTTCCGGATCGGCGTGGCCCAACAGGCTGTTACCCAAAAGACCGTCAAAACGGCGCGTTGACGATCCCGGGGCGTTCGGTCGCAGGCCTCAATCGAGCTCCTGCTGGATGGTGCGGCCGAGCGCGAACACGCGCTGATCGATGGCGGTCGGCACCTCGCAGACGAATTTCACCACGCGCCCGCGGTCCTCGAAGATGCGGGTCTCCCAGACCAGCTGGTTGCCGAGCTCGTCGACCTTGGCCTGGTCCGGCGGTGTCGCGTCCTGCAGCGCCTGCAGCTTGAGCGTATCGTCGCGGATCTTCTCCGCGGCCTCGCGCTGCTTGCGCATCACGCGCTCGAGCCCGTTCATGACCGAGGCGCGCTGTCCGTTCAGCGTATCGAACAGACCGGCAAACAGCAGTTTTCCCGCATTGGCCTTGTCGGCCGCGGCAGCTGACAGGAATTCGGTGATTTCCTTCTGCGCCTCCTCGAGCGGAACGCGGCGCGCCGCGAGCTTGATCGCGAGCGCGCTGACTTTCGGGTCGTCCTTCCACTTGGTCTCGGCATCGCCGAGCGGCGGCCCGGCCCAGACTGCGGCGAGCGAGATCTCGGGCACCTTGGCCTGTTGGCAGGGCCAGTCCGGATAGCGCGGGTCGGCAGCCGATGCGGCCTGGTTCGACAGAACCATCGCGAGCAGCGCGCCCAGTCCTGTTCGCCAGCCTGTCATGCCTCGCCTCCGCCGGGTCCGCGGCGCACCAGGCCGCGCGATGGATCGTAAGCCAGGATCGCGCCGATCATGAAGACGACCGTGCAGCCGGCGACCACCGCGAGCGAAACCCAGTTCATCTTGCCGTACAGCGCAAACCGGATCAGCTCCACCGCATGCGTGAACGGATTGCACTGGCAAATATAATACAGCATCGGGCTGCCTTCCTGCACGCGCCACAGCGGGTAGAGGGCCGACGATGCGAAGAACATCGGGAAGATCACAAAGTTCATCACGCCGGCAAAATTTTCCAGCTGCTTGATGCTGGCCGAGATCAGCATGCCCAGTGCGCCGAGCATCAGGCCCGACAGCACCAGCGCCGGAAGCACGGTGAGGTAGCCGATGGTCGGCGGCGCGATGTCCCAGAACCACGCGATGACGAGGAAGGCATAGACCTGGAGCAGCGACACCGCCGTGCCGGCGAGCAGCTTGCAGAACAACAGATAGCCGCGCGGCAGCGGGCTGACCAGCAGCGTGCGCATATTGCCCATCTCGCGGTCGTAGACCATCGACAGCGAGGATTGCATGCCGTTGAACAGCTGGATCATAGCCATCAGCCCGGGCGCGATATAGACCTCGTAGAGGATGTAGGTCTCGTAGGGCGGGATGATCGAGATGCCGAGCACCTGCCGGAAGCCGGCCGCGAAGATGAACAGCCAGACCAGCGGCCTGACCAGCGCCGACACGAAGCGCTCGCGCTGATGCAGGAAGCGCAGCGCCTCGCGCCACACGATGCCATTCAGGCAAACGAGGTATTCCGACAGCGAGAAACCGCTTCGCTCAGGCGTAACCGTCGTGCTGGTCATGACGGCGGTCTCCCCGCGAGTGTTGCCGTTCCGGTCAGGCGCATGAACGCGGTGTTGACGTCCTGGGCGCCTGCGTCCGCGATCACGTGCGACATCGGGCCGTGCGCCAGCATTCGGCCCTGATGCAGCACGACGAGGTTGTCGTTTGGCATGATTTCGTCGAACAGATGCGTCGCCCAGAGCACGCCGATGCCCTGCTCGGTGACGAGCTGCCGGACATGGTCGAGAATGTCGGCGCGCGCCTTGACGTCGAGCCCGACGGTGGCCTCGTCGAGCAGCAGCAGCCGGGGCCGGTGCAGCAGCGCGCGGGCGATCTCGAGCCTTCGCATCTGGCCGCCCGAGAGATCGCGCACCTTGCTGGCGGCGCGGTCGGCAAGCCCGATGCGGCCGAGCACCTCGGCGCTGCGTAGCCGCGCCTCGCGCCGCGAGATGCCGTGCAGCGCCGCGTGATACAGCAGGTTCTGCGTCAGCGAGAGGTCGAGATCGAGCGTGCGCGGCTGGAACACCACGCCCATCAGCCGCAGCGCTTCACCCGGCGTCCGGCTGATGTCGTGGCCGAATATCTTGATCTGGCCATTCTGGATGCCGAACAGCCGCGTCACCAGCGAGAACAGCGTGCTCTTGCCGGCGCCATTGAGACCCAGCAGCGCGGTGAAGCTCGCAGGCTGGACCGTGAAACTGACATCGATCAAAGCGCGGCGCGGACCGTAGCTGTGGCTGACATTGCCGATCGACAGCGCCGGCTGCACGGCCGCGACTGTTCCAGGGCCTGCATCCGGCGAGAGCTGGTTCGCGATATGGGCGTCGGTTGCGGTCATGGCTGCGCGATCGTGATCCCCCAGGGCAGTTCGCCGACCTGAATGGTCTTGATCACCTTCTGGGCCGCGACGTCGATCACCGAGACGTCGTTGGAGACGCCGTTGGTGACCAGCAAATATTTTTCGTCCGGGGTGAAATCCATGTGCCAGACCCGCTGGCCGACCAGCAGATATTTGAGGACCTTGTGGGTCACACCGTCGACGACAGCGACGCGGTTGGCGGGGCCGAGCGCAATGAATGCGGTCTTGCCGTCCTTAGTCATGCCGATGCCGACGGGCTGGATCGCCTCGTTGCGCAGGCCCGGAATTTCGAAGGTGATCTTGCCGGTCACCTCGCGCTTGACCGGATCGATGATCGACACGGTGCCGCCGATCTCGGAGGAGACCCACAATTCGGAGCCGTCACGCTTGAACTGGGCGAAGCGCGGTCGCGAATCGACAAGCACATTGGCGACGATCTGGCGCGTCGACGTGTCGATGAAATGCGCCATGTTGGTGGTCTCGGAGGTGTTGATCAGGATCTTGCCGTCCGGGCTGATCGTCATGCCCTCAGGCTCGACGCCGACCTGGATGTCGCCGATCCGGGCGCGCTTTTCGAGGTCGATCACGGTGACCGTGTTGTCGTTCTCGTTGGCGACATACATGGTCTTGCCGGCGGCATCCTGGGTGAACAATTCAGGGTCGGGACCGGAGGGCAGGGTGTCGACGATCTCCTGGGTCTTGGTATCGATCACCTGGATCGTGTCGTCGTCGCCGACCGCAACCATCACGAACTTGCCGTCGCGCGAGAACTCGATGCCGCGCGGCCGCTGGCCGACCTTGATGGTTTTGGTCACCGTCCAGCTGCTGGTGTCGATCACCGTGACGGTGTTGCCCTTCTCGTTGGAGACGTAGGCAACGAAGGCGGACGCCGGTGTCGCGGCAAGCCAAACGAGCATCCCGGTCAACAGACAGCGGCGCCACATGCGTTTCATCTCCCTTACTGCAGCTTGCACTTCGTTTCAGGCCGGTCAACTCCGAGCGTGTCGAGTTCGGAGACCTGATGCAGGAAACCTTCCTGCGGCGAGACCGAAACGACCATACGACCATCGGCCAGCAGGATCGGCTGGCGGAGCTGCAGATTCCAGTCTCGCAGGGTCAATCGCGTGCCCTTGAAGGCGGCAATCGAGAAATCCTTGCCCTTGAGGAAGGCGATGACCTTCTTGGGGTCCCCCGAGTTGGTGCGGGATGTGGCTTCCCCGATCATGCGCGCGGCGGTCCAGGCCTGCATGTCGAGCGCCGTCATGCGGCGCATGTTCAGCTTGACGAAGCGGTTCTGGATCTGGACCGCGCCCCACTGGTCATGCGCCGCGTCCCAGCTGGTCGGCACGAGGCCCGCGGAGCCCGCCACCGGACGCGGGTCCCAGGTGCGGTACGGCAGATAGTTCGCGAACACCTCGCTCTCGTCGGCGGCGACCAGCACGTCGTAAGCCGGCGCCTGCTGGGTGAACACCGGCATCTGGCGCTGGATCAAGGTCACGCCGCTGTCGGTGCGGCGCGCGCCGCCGGTGTCCTCGAAGGTCCGTTCCTGGACGATCTTGGCGCCGAAGCGGGTCGCGGCGCGGCGCAGCGCGTCGGCGTAAAGCTTGTCCTGATCATGCGAGCCGACCACCAGCAGCCAGCGCTTCCACTGCTTCCACACCAGATACTGGCCAAGCGCATCCGCCAGCATCGAGCGGGTCGGTGCGATGTGGATGACATTGGCGCGGCAGTCCTGCTCGCGCAGCCGATCGTCGATCGCGCCGGCGTTGAGCAGCACGGTGCCGCGGTCGCGCAGCGCGTCGGCGACCTTGAGCAGGGCATCGGCCGGTAGGTCGGTGATGATATAGTCGTTGCGTCCGGCGAAGTCGGTCGCGACCTTGGCGACATCGTCGCTGTCCTTGACCTTGACCTCGTCGAGCACGAAGCGCTGATTGAGGAATTTCCCGGTCGTGTTGTTGTCCTCGATCGCAAGGCGCGCGCCGGCGATGCCGTCATTGTCGGCGGGTTGCTCGACCAGCGAGAGCGTCGATTTGACGCCGGCATGGCCGAGATAGCCGATATGAACCTCAACGGGATCAGCCGCCAGCGCGCCGGTCGCCACCATGCTGAGCGCGATCGTGCCGATCAGCCATCGCAACATAACTCCTCCCGCAGTCTTTTTTCACTCGGCATGGCGTTCGGAAATCCGGCTTCCATGCTGTTGACTTGCAAGATGCCGGAATTGGCCTAGCTTGCAACCCCGCTTTTTGTCGTTGCGACGTTACAAATTACGATTGGTTCACAATCATGAGATCAGCGTTTGCCTTCGCCGTTTCTTTGCTGGTGGTGCCTGCGGCGGCAGCGCGCGCCGAGCCGCCCAAGCTCGCGGTGTTCGACCTCGAGATGATCGACACCAGCCTGCAGGGGGAAGTGAGCGGGCCACGCAGTGATGAGCAGGCGCGGCTGCTGCGGGCCGGCGATCAGGTGCGCAAGGAGCTCGCGGACTCCGGCAAGTTCCGCGTGCTCGACATCGCGCCGGTCAATGCTGCGGCGCATGGCAGCAATCTTCAGGCCTGTGGCGGCTGCGATGTGAAGCTGGCCGGCGAACTGGGCGCTGATCTCGTGATGACGGGCGTGGTGCAGAAGGTCTCCAACCTCATCCTCAACATCAATCTCTATTTGCGCGACGTGCACAGCGGGCAATTGCTGGCAGCGGCGAGCGCCGACATGCGCGGCAACACCGACGAATCCTGGTCGCGCGCCACCGACTACCTCGTGCGCAACCGCCTGCTCGCGCCGAACTACGGCGTGCCGCAGGCGCGGTAGCTTGTGCTCACGAATGGACCTCCGTCATCCTGAGGTGCGAGCCTTGCGGCGCAATTCCGCCGCTGGGCGAGCCTCGAAGGATGAATCGGCCCGGCTATCGCCACACGTAGAAATTCGGGCCGTGCATCCTTCGAGACGGCCGCTTCGCGGCCTCCTCAGGATGACGGGATGAACGGACTGCGTGACGCTCACGCCTTCAGCCGCGCGGCGTGCCAGCGCAGATGATCGGCCATGAAGGTCGAGATGAAGTAGTAGCTGTGGTCGTAGCCCGGCTGACGCCGCAGGGTGAGGGGGATGTTGGTCTTCTCGCAGGCGGCCTTCAGCAATTCGGGCCGCAACTGCTCGGTGAGAAAGCCGTCGGCATCGCCGTAGTCGACCAGCAGATCGGAGAAGCGGGCACCATCCTCGATCAGAGCAACGGCGTCGTGCCTGCGCCACGCCTGCTTGTTGCTGCCGAGATAGCCGCCGAGCGCCTTGTTGCCCCATGGCACCTGCGACGGCGCCACGATCGGCGCGAACGCGCTCGCCGCCCGATAACGATCAGGATGGCGCAGCGCCACGGTCAGCGCGCCATGGCCGCCCATGGAATGACCGAGGATCGACTGCCGCGTTGTGTCGACCGGGAACTGCTCGGCGATCAGCTTCGGCAATTCCTCGGTGACGTAGCTCCACATCCGGTAATTGGTCGCGAACGGCTGCTCCGTCGCATCGACATAGAAGCCGGCGCCGAGACCGAAATCGTAGGAGTTGGCGGGATCGCCGGGGACGCCTTCGCCGCGCGGGCTGGTGTCGGGCGCGACGAAGATCAGGCCGAGCTCGGCGCATGCCTGGCGGAATTCGCCCTTCTCGGTGACGTTGGCGTGGGTGCAGGTCAGGCCCGACAGATAGGTGACGACGGGCAGCTTGGCGCCGGCCGCATGCTCAGGGACGAACACCGAGAAGGTCATGTCGGTCTTGGTCTCGCGGCTTGGATGCCGATAGACGCCTTGCGTGCCGCCATGCGACTTGTTCTGGGAAACCGTCTGCATTGTCGTATTCCTCTTGGTTGGAGCGCTGCGTCAGGCGACGCCGCTCTCGATCGCCAGCCGCACCAGCTCTGCCGAAGTGCGCACGCCAAGCTTCTGGCGCATGATCGATGACGTGTTTGCGACCGTCTTGTATGATGAATGCACCAGCCAGGCGATTTCCGACAGGCTCTTGCCGGAACTGAGCAGGCGCAGGATCTCCATCTCGCGCGAGGTGAGCTTGGAGAGCGGATTTTGCGCAAAGCCGGGCCGCGCAAACGCCACGTTGCGCGCGATCGCCGGTGGCAGATAGACGCCGCCGTTGCCGACCTCGCGCACCGCTTCCACCAGATCGTTGGGATCGCCGGTCTTCGAAACGTAACCCTTGGCGCCGATGTCGATGGCGCGGGCGGCGAACACCGGATCATCGTTCATGCTGAACATGATGAGGCGCGCAGACGCATCATGCGTCAGGATGCGGCGCGCCAGCTCGAAGCCGGAGACCGTCGGCAGGTTGATGTCGATCACGCAGAGATCGGGCTTCTCCGCGACGAACGCCCGTTCGCCGCTTTCGGCATCCGCCGCTTCCAGCAGCGTGATCTCGGGATCGTCGGCGAACACGGTGCGGCAACCGGAGGCAACGATGGGATGATCATCAACGATCAGAATGCGCATGGCGTTGTTCCGGCGACCTGCTTCGATTCACTCATCATCACGTCGGTTTGCGCGAAGGACAGGTCGGTTCCGACCGGTTGTGCACCTCGTGCGGGATTGCGATAGGGTGCGATTAGATAGCCGGGCAAATTTGGCTGTCAACGATCCTCTCGGAGGAGGGATCGCGGTCGGGGGCAACGTCATGTGGCAAAAGCTATCCTTGCGCGCGCGGATCAACCTGCTGCTGGCGCTGATCCTGGCGCTTGGCCTCGGCATCAATATTGCGCGGCTCGTGCTGGAAGCGGGGCCGCGTGTCCAGGCCGAGGACCAGAGCGTGATCCGCCTGGCGCGTGAGTTCGTTGCGACGATCGTGGCCGGTCTCGACGAGGCGCCGGATCCCGATGCGCGGCTCGACCAGATCGTCCAGGACCTGAGCCGGCTGCGTCACGTCAGCATCACGCGGCAGGATGGCGCGACCGCAAAATCTCCTGATCGCCGCGAGGACGCCGGCGATCAACGCGCTCCGCCGCAGTGGTTCGTCGCGCTGGTTCATCCCGAGCAGACCTCGGTGCGGGTGCCGATCTCGGTGCACGGCAAGCCGCAATCGCTGGTCATCACCTCGCATCCCGACGACGAAATCGCCGAGATCTGGGACGGCATCGTCACCCAGCTCGAGGTCGGCTCCGCAATCGCGGCCGCGCTGCTTCTGGTCACCATGCTGGTGGCCGGCCGCGCGCTGGCGCCACTGGAGGCACTGTCGCAGGCCATGACCGGCATCGAGGCCGGGGATTACGATGCCCGCGTCGAGCCCGGCGGATCGCCGGAATTGGCCGCCATCTGTGCCAAACTGAACCATCTGGCGGCGACCCTTGGCGATGCCGTCGAGGGCAAGCGGCAGCTCGCCGAGCGCGCGGTCTCGCTGCAGGATTCCGAGCGCAAGGAGATCGCGCGCGAATTGCACGATGAGTTCGGGCCCTATCTGTTTGCCTTGCGCGCGCATGCCGGCGCGCTGACCCGGCTGGCGGAAGTCGAAAAGCCGGACCCTGCGGCATTGCGCAAGCACGGCAACGCCATCCTCGAGCAGGTCAACGCGCTCCAGCAGTTCACGCGCCGGATTCTTGAGCGATTGCGGCCGGCCGGCCTGGCCGAGCTCGGGCTTGCGGAAGCGCTCGGCGCGCTGGTGCGGCTATGGAGCGAAACGCACCCGGAGGTGGAGATCGAGAGCCGCATCTCGCCGGTGCTCGGCGATACCGGCGAGATGGCCGACCTGACGATCTATCGCATCGTCCAGGAAGCGCTCACCAACGTATTCCGCCATGCCGGCGCGACGGCGGTCGATATCACGATCGAACCGGCGGAACGGCAGGCAGGCCTACGCGGCAGCCGCGACTGTGCGCTGGTGCGGGTTCGCGACAATGGCCGCGGCCTGCTGAGGGATCACAGGCTTGGCCGCGGTTTGACCGGCATGCGGGAGCGGATCCTCGCGCTTGGCGGCACGCTTAACATCAATTCCAGCGATGATGGCGTGACGGTCGAGGCGCTCGTGCCAAAGGCCGCGCGGTCCTAGACGATTGGCTGTCGCCAATATGTGAAAGCCGCCCAAGCCAGCGCCGCTGCGCCGGCGATCCAGAGCACGACGATCGCGATCATTCCCGCCCGGCTGGTCGGACGCTGCACGACGGCGCTCGCCTTGGCACGGCATTCCGCCATCACCTCGTCCGGCACGAGCGAGATCGCAAGCCAGATGCCGAGCGGCAGCAGGATCAGATCGTCGAGATAGCCGATCACCGGAATGAAATCCGGGATCAGATCGATGGGAGACAGTGCATAGGCCGCGACGGCGACGGCAAGGGCCTTGGCATACCAGGGTACGCGCGGATCACGCGATGCGAGATACAGCGCAACGCTGTCCCGCTTGAGGTTGCGTGCCCAAACCTTGATCGAGGACAGCTTGGTTGAGGACAACTTGATTGGGGAAAGTCTGTTGGCGGACGGCATGGCGCAACGCCTGCACGTCGGATGGAACCGCTATTCGAGCACCACATCCGCCGGCATACCGCCGTGCAGGCCCTTGTGGACGGAGGAGGGCGCGATGCCGAAATACTTCCGGAAGACGCGGCTGAAATGCGACGAGCTCGAGAAGCCCCAGGAGAACGCGACGTCGGTGATGGTCTTGCCGTTCTGGGACTCCAGTTCCTGCCGGCAATTCTGCAGCCGGGCTTTCCAGATGTAGTCGCTGACCGTCATGCCGCGATCGCTGAACAGCATGTGCAGATAGCGCTTCGAACAGCCGAGCGCCGCCGAAATGCGGTCGATGCAGAGGTCCGGATCGCGCAGATGTTCGCGAATGAAGCCCTGGGCCCGCACATAGGTCGCCTCGGCGCTGCCGCGGTCGAACATGGCGCCTGTCTCGCGCAGCGGCAACAGCAGCAAGTCGATCAGCGCATCGGCCACGCCGACGGCGTTGACCGGCGTCAGCGTCGGTGCCTCGCCGAAAGCGGCATGGACGAAATCATACGCGATGCGGCCGGTGCCGTTGCGCGCCGACAGCTTGCACGGCGCCATCTTGGAGAGCTGGAAGCCGCGCTCCTTGAGCAGGTCCTTTGGAACGATGACAACCTCGTGCCGCGTCAGCGACGGGCTGATGATGGTGTGCGGACACGACACGTCGTAGGCGAAGCAGTCGCCCGGCATGATGTCGAAGTGCAGGCCGTCCTGCTCGAAATGCGAGACGCCGTGAGTCTGGAACACGATCTTGATGTAGGGGTGCTCGCTCAGCTTGATGCGCGAGATGGTATGCGCGATCCGGTGCTGGCTTGCCTCGATCTGACACAGCTTCAGGCGCGATACCGTCGTGAAATTGACCCGGGCTTCGAGCGAGGATCCTTCCAGCGCATCGACGTCGAACTGGCCGCAAAGGTCAGTGAGCGCATCCGACCAGCGCTGAATCTGCCGCTTGGGCGTCAATCCGTTCGTGCTGAGAGAATGGACTGTATCGGACATCTTTCCAGCCACCGATTCGATCCCCACGTGACTGCTCACCGAGCTTAAGTCTGGCCCGGGATGATGCGCCTTCTCCCTGATTCTGAATAGCTTAGGGAGGCGGCGGGATTTCTTCCCGGTTAATGTCGGGTGATCCTCCGACTTAGTTCTGGGCTCGTCAAGCGCAACCTTAGCACGCGTCAATCTGGCATCCGGATCGCGCCGGCCGCGATTGATGCCCTGCAACATGAAGCAAGCTTTCCAGCCAATTCAGGGCCGGGCGACAAAAATCTGACGAAGCTTCGCTTTTGAGCAAACGGCTCTTCTCTATTGGGCAAGTCAGCGCGCTTCGAGAGGACTATGACTGGGGCACCAAAATGGAAGAAGTGGGGCCGTTTCGGCGGAAACCCTTGAGCTCTTGAACCTGGGAGGAAATCCACGATGCGCAAGATGCTTTACGCGACCGGTCTTGGGGCAATGGCGGTATTTGCCGCCGGAGCGGCCAACGCCAATGACGAACTCCACAAAATGTCGCAGAACCCGAAAGACTGGGTGATGCCGGCCGGAGACTACGCCAATCAGCGTTACTCCAAGCTGAATCAGATCAACGCCTCGAACGTCGGAAAGTTACAGGTCGCCTGGACGTTTTCGACCGGCGTGCTGCGCGGCCACGAGGGTGGCCCGCTGATCGTCGGCAACATCATGTACGTCCACACCCCGTTCCCGAACAAGGTCTATGCTCTTGACCTTTCGCAGGACAACAAGATCGTCTGGAAGTACGAACCGAAGCAGGATCCGAACGTCATTCCGGTGATGTGCTGCGACACGGTCAACCGTGGCGTTGCCTATGGCGACGGCAAGATCTTCCTGCACCAGGCCGACACCACGCTGGTGGCGCTCGATGCCAAGACCGGCAAGGTGGAATGGACGGTGAAGAACGGCGATCCCAGCAAGGGCTCGACCGGCACCTCCGCGCCGCTGGTGGTCAAGGACAAGGTGCTGCTCGGCATCTCCGGCGGCGAGTTCGGCGTCCAGGCTCATGTGACCGCCTATGACATCAAGACCGGCAAGCAGGTCTGGCGTGGCTTCTCGGAAGGTCCGGATGATCAGCTCCTGGTCGACGACAAGACCACCGAGCTCGGCAAGCCGATCGGCAAGGATTCGAGCCTGAAGACCTGGCAGGGCGATCAATGGAAGATCGGCGGCGGCGCGACTTGGGGCTGGATCTCCTACGATCCCGAACTGAACCTCGTCTATTACGGGTCGGGCAATCCCTCGACCTGGAATCCGAAGCAGCGTCCCGGCGACAACAAGTGGTCGATGACGATCTGGGCGCGCAACCCGGATACCGGCGTCGCCAAGTGGGTCTACCAGATGACGCCCCATGACGAATGGGACTATGACGGCGTCAACGAGATGATCCTCTCGGATCAGACGATCGACGGCAAGGCGCGCAAGCTGCTGACGCATTTCGATCGCAACGGCCTCGGCTACACGCTCGATCGCGCCACCGGCGAACTGCTGGTCGCCGAGAAGTACGATCCGAAGGTGAACTGGACCTCCGGCGTCGACATGAAGAAGGACTCGCCGACCTATGGTCGTCCGAAGGTTCTTGACGCAGCGTCGACCGACAAAGCGGGCGAGGACGTCAACGTCAAGGGCATCTGCCCGGCAGCGCTCGGCTCGAAGGACGAGCAGCCGGCAGCCTACTCGCCGGACACGCAGCTGTTCTACGTGCCGACCAACCACGTCTGCATGGACTACGAGCCGTTCAAGGTGAGCTACACCGCAGGTCAGCCCTATGTCGGCGCGACGCTGTCGATGTATCCGCCTCCCGGTGAGACCAACATGGGCAACTTCATCGCCTGGGACGGCAAGACCGGCAAGATCGTGTGGTCGAACAAGGAGCAGTTCTCGGTCTGGTCGGGTGCGCTCGCGACCGCCGGCGGCGTGGTGTTCTACGGCACGCTGGAAGGCTACCTGAAGGCTGTCGACGCCAAGACGGGTAAGGAGCTCTACAAGTTCAAGACCCCGTCGGGCATCATCGGCAACGTCACCACCTATGAGCATGGCGGCAAGCAGTACGTCGCCATTCTGTCGGGTGTTGGCGGTTGGGCAGGCATCGGCCTCGCGGCTGGTCTGACTGATCCGACGGCCGGTCTCGGTGCAGTCGGCGGCTATGCCGCGCTGAGCAACTACACTGCGCTCGGCGGAACGCTCACCGTGTTCTCGCTGCCGCAGCAGTGAGCTGAGCAACCTCGTTCCGGCGCATGGAGCGATCTCCATGCGCCGGTCCGTCTTCAATCTGCACGCGAGGATATGCTTTTGCGTAAGATCTGGTTTGTGAGTGCTGCGATCTTTGTCGTGGCAATGGGTGGAGTTGCCTCCGCCGAGGACGCTGGCGACCCGACCGCCGTCAAGTCCGAGGACGGCAAGTATCTCGACAAGGATGGAAACCCGACGTTCAAGGTTACGGCCGACGGCACGACGGACTGGTACACCTACTCCGGCTATCGCCGCTATCATTCGGAGTGCCATGTCTGCCACGGCCCCGACGGCATGGGATCGACCTATGCGCCGGCGCTGGCGAATTCGCTGAAGACCATGAGCTACGCGGATTTCATGGGCGTGGTCGCGAGCGGACGCAAGAACGTTTCCACGGCGCAGGAGAACGTAATGCCGGCGTTCGGCGATAACCCGAACGTTGCCTGCTACATGGACGACCTCTATGTCTACCTGCGCGCCCGCGCCAATGACGCGGTTGGGCGTGTTCGGCCGGCCAAGCACGAAGACAAGTCGGAAGCCTATGGAAAGGCGGAAGACGCCTGCATGGGGCACAACGACAAGAAGTGAGCCCGTCCGGTGCGAACGAGAAACCTGTTTGACGTTTAGTGGAGACCAAGATGAAGACCCGCGCCGCAGTCGCATTTGAAGCAAAGAAGCCGCTTGAGATCGTCGAACTCGATCTGGAGGGTCCCAAGGCTGGCGAGGTCCTGGTCGAGATCAAGGCGACGGGCATCTGTCACACAGATGCCTACACGCTCGACGGCTTCGACAGCGAGGGCATCTTTCCCTCGATCCTCGGGCACGAAGGTGCGGGCGTCGTTCGCGAAGTCGGCGCCGGCGTGACGTCGGTCAAGCCGGGCGATCATGTGATCCCGCTCTACACACCGGAATGCCGGCAGTGCAAAAGCTGCCTGAGCCAGAAGACCAATCTCTGCACCGCGATCCGCGCCACCCAGGGCAAGGGCGTGATGCCCGACGGCACCTCGCGCTTCAGCTACAAGGGCAAGACGGTCTTCCACTATATGGGCTGCTCGACCTTCTCGAACTTCACCGTGCTGCCTGAGATCGCGGTGGCCAAGATTCGCGAGGACGCGCCGTTCGACAAGAGCTGCTACATCGGCTGCGGCGTCACCACCGGTGTCGGCGCGGTCGTCAACACCGCCAAGGTGACGCCGGGCTCCAACGTGGTGGTGTTCGGCCTCGGCGGTATCGGCCTCAACGTGATCCAGGGCGCCAAGATGGTCGGCGCCGACAAGATCATCGGCGTCGATATCAATGACTCCAAGGAAGCCTGGGGCAAACAGTTCGGCATGACGCATTTCGTCAACCCGACCAAGGTGTCGGGCGACATCGTGCAGCACCTGGTCGGGCTCACCGATGGTGGCGCCGACTACACCTTCGACTGCACCGGCAACACCAACGTGATGCGGCAGGCGCTGGAAGCCTGCCATCGCGGCTGGGGCGTCTCGGTGGTGATCGGTGTCGCGGAGTCCGGCAAGGAGATCGCGACCCGGCCGTTCCAGCTCGTCACCGGACGGGTCTGGAAGGGCACGGCCTTCGGCGGCGCGCGCGGCCGCACCGACGTGCCGAAGATCGTCGACTGGTACATGGGCGGAAAGATCCAGATCGATCCGATGATCACCCACGTGCTGAAACTCGACGAGATCAACAAGGGCTTCGACCTGATGCACGAGGGAAAATCGATCCGTTCGGTCGTCGTATTCTGAAATCAAAACACCAAGCACTAGGAGGATAGGTCAATGACTGTTCATATCCACCCGTCGGTTGACAATGGCGTCAAGCAAGGCTCCGGCAGTTTTGCCGGCGGCACGCTGGTCTGCAAATGCGCGGACAAGCAGGTCAAGGTCGGCATCAAGGGCGACGTCGCCCACAACCACGCCTGCGGCTGCACCAAGTGCTGGAAGCCTTCGGGCGCCACCTTCTCGGTGGTCGCGGTGGTGCCGCGCGAGAACGTCACCGTGTTGGAGAACGGCGACAAGCTGAAGATCGTCGATGCCGCGGCGGTGATCCAGCGCCATGCCTGCACCGGATGCGGCACCCACATGTACGGCCGGATCGAGAACAAGGGCCATCCGTTCTATGGCCTCGACTTCATCCATCCCGAGCTGTTCCAGGAGTCCGGCTCGGCTGCGCCCGGATTTGCTGCCTTCGTGTCGTCGGTGATCGAGTCCGGCGTCAAGCCGGCCGATATGGCCGGGATCAGGTCGCGGCTCAAGGAGCTTGGGCTCGAGCCCTATGACTGCTTGTCGCCGCCGCTGATGGATGCGATCGCCACCCACGTGGCGAAGTCCAAGGCGGCCTGACGACGGCACCGTGACAAAGGCGGCCTGACCGGCTCGCCTTGACGAGATCCTGCGCCGGCAGAGCGTCTGCCGGCGAGGGATATGCTGGTAGTACCCGTGACCTTGAACCTTGCATGCCCTGCGGACGACCACAGGGCATGCATTTTATTTTCCGCTTTGCCCTCGTCCTTTCCCCGATCCTGCTGCTTTCGCCGGCCCGCGCCGCGTCACCGGAAGACCGCTATATCGCCGCGCGTGACGCTGCGATCGCCAAATTCGCCAAGCTGTCGAACGACAACAAGATCAATGAGGCCGTCGACAAGGCCGAGGCGGCCGCGCGCGACGAGCTGAAGGGGCAGCTGACGGCCATCCTGTCCCAGCCCGCCCGGCCGGGCTTTGCTCCCGCCCAGCTCAACCTCGACACTCTATATAAAAGCGATATGGGGTTCGGCATGCTGGACGGCCTGCGCTTCGATGCCGACACCGGCAGGGACGGGGCGAAGATCGGAGAAAAGCGTGCCGACGGCAGCTTCGTCGAGCCGAAAGCCCATATCATCGTCACCACCGAGCCTCTGTTCACGCGCTGGCTGCACGAACACAAGACCTGGTGGGACAAGGGTAGCAAGAACGTGCCGCAGCAGGTCGATGCCGCCCTGAAGTTCGAGGGCCTCTACACCCAGGCGATCTCGACCGATGCCGCGGTGGTCAATTTCGACGAGCTGCCGATCGCCAAGCCGGCGTCGGCCACCGTGGCTTACGGCTTCCTGGCCGGCCGCACCCAGGATTCGTTCCCCGACCAGGCGGACGAGGTGTTCGTGGCGGCGCTCGCCGGCGGCAAGATGTATGTCGCCTATGGCGAGATCGAGCCGGCGGTGCAAGTGCCGGCCTGCACCGCGATCCGCACCGATTACAACAAGAAGGCCGATGCGGCGGCCGAGAAGCTCGAGCGCAGGCAGATCACCAGGCAGGCCTATGACAAGCTCGGCGACCTGCACCAGCAGGGCGAGGATGCGTTCAAGCGCTGCTTCACCGAGCGCGCGCCGCAACAGCCGGCCTTCGCCGCGGCCACCAGGCAAGCCCAGGCGCTGCTCGAGGCGGCGATCGGCAAATAGCTCAGCGAGCTATTGACCAGCGGCAATCCCAACTTCAACACGGCATCTTGCCTGTCACGGATGCTAATCAGATAGATTGCCACAACAAGCTCCGTCCTCTGCGACATCAGCGCTTCGATCGCCTGCGCGTGATGTCGATCTATTGTGGCCGATGTCTTAGCAAGATCGCGGTGCCGATAATGGTTCTTGTCGTCAGATTTCGCGGCTAGTCGTGCAGGGTTCGTGCAGGCGAGGTTTGCGGCGCGGGGTTTGATCGGCGACCCGCGCCAGCCTATCTTCCCCGAAAGTTCAGCATCCCCGGGGAGACGCCATGACCGCCATCAGCCCCTTCCGCATCGCCGTCAGCGACGATGTCCTTGAGGATCTGCGTAGTCGGCTGCGCCGGACCCGCTGGCCGGAAGCCCAACTGGTCGACGACTGGAGCCAGGGCGCGCCGCTGCAATGGATCAAGGACGTCTGCCATTATTGGGCCGAGACCTATGACTGGCGGCAGCGCGAGGCGCGGCTCAACCGCTTCAGCCAGTTCACCACCGAAATCGACGGGCTCGACATCCACTTCATTCATGTCCGCTCGAAGCATCCGGAGGCGCGGCCCTTGATCATCACCCATGGCTGGCCGGGATCGGTGGTCGAATTCCACAAGGTGGTCGAGCCGCTGACCGATCCGACCGCGCATGGCGGCCGCGCCGCCGATGCCTTCCACGTGGTGTGCCCGTCATTGCCGGGCTTCGGCTTCTCGGCCAAGCCTGTAGCGACGGGCTGGGGCGTCGACCGGATCGCGACGGCCTGGGCCGTCCTGATGCAGCGGCTCGGCTACGCCAGCTATTTCGCGCAAGGCGGCGACTGGGGCTCCGCGGTCACGACCGCGATCGGCGGGCAGGATGCTGCACATTGCGCCGGCATCCACATCACGCTTGCGATGTCGACCCGGCCCAATGTCGAGGGGCAGCCGACGCCGGAGGAGACGAGGGCGCTCAACGGCATCAAATATTATGCCGACTGGGATTCCGGCTATTCCAAGCAGCAGTCCACGCGGCCGCAGACGCTCGGCTATGGCCTGACGGATTCGCCCAGCGGGCAGGCGGCCTGGATTCTGGAAAAGTTCTGGGCCTGGACCGATTGCGACGGCCATCCGGAAACATCCTCAGCCGCGACGAACTGCTCGACAACGTCATGCTGTACTGGGTCACCGCGACGGCTGCGTCATCGGCGCGGCTCTATTGGGAAAGTTTTGGGCCGGGCAAGCGAACCCCGCACAAGGTGAGCGTGCCGACCGGCGTTGCCGTGTTCCCCAAGGAGATCGTCACGCCGGTCCGCAAATGGATGGAGACAGACTTCACCAACATCCAGCACTGGAGCGAGATGCCGAAAGGCGGACATTTCTCGGCATTCGAGCAACCCGAGCTGTTCATCGGCGAGGTGCGCGAGTTCTTCGGGAAGCTGCGCTAAGCCTGACGCGTATGTTGGTCTGAAGCGGTTTGTGACAGAATGCGCCGTGCAACGGAGGACGTCGGCGTGCTGCTTGATCCCCGCCTCGGCGACTTTGAGGACAATGCCGCCAGCCCGGAACAGCGTTCGTTGTTCGCGATCTTGGGTAGCCTTCTGGTCGAGATAAGCCCGGCGAAACTGTTGTTCGCCTGGACGGTCTCGCTTCTGCTTCCGGGCGTACTGCTCGGCCTTGCGCCACTGGTCGCATCCGCCTGGATTTCGAGCCTTTCGCAACACGCTCTTGCCCTGTCCGAAGTGGGCGCCGTGCTGATGCTGATTGTGATCGCGGCCTTGGGATGGCTCGGCGGACGACCGCTGCTTCAAATCGCGGAAACAAGCTTCTGGTCGCTGAACGCGCTCGCTGTCCAACCGAGTTATGCCTTCACGCGCGAGGCGCTGGGCCATCTGGCGGAGCTGCTTTGGCGCACCGGCGCAACTCCTGCTTCTCGCACGAGGCTGCGCCGCGGTTGCTCGGTCGGCGCCGGCATACTGCTCTCCGCGGGGGCGGCATTGATCGCGGCCCTGGCCTGGCCTGCCTCGCAATGGACTGCGACCGTCAATGACCTTGTTCTGATCCATCGTCTGGTGTTGCCGACGTTCGCGAACGCCGTAGTGCTGGTGTCCTGCTATCTTGCGGTCGCATCACTGGCCTGGAGCGTGGCCGACGCCAGTATGGAACAACCGGCCGACCTGGCCGGATTCGACGCGACGTCGTCCGGAGGCCGCTGCTGGCGCCTTGCGCATCTGTCCGATCTTCACGTGGTCGGCGAGCGGTACGGCTTCCGCATCGAAAGCGGGACCGCCGGTCCGCAGGGAAACGAGCACTTCAATCGCGTGTTGGCTCGCCTTGCCGAAATTCACACCGTTGATCCGCTCGACCACGTGCTGATCAGCGGCGATATGACGGACGCTGGGCGGCCCGGCGAATGGGCAGAATTTCTCGATGCGTTGGCAGGTCATCCCGAGCTTGCAGCACGCATCATCATGCTTCCGGGCAATCATGACGTTAACGTCGTGGATCGTGCCAATCCTGCGCGCCTCGACCTGCCGTTCAGCCCAGGCAAGCGGCTACGGCAGATGCGTACCCTGTCGGCGATCGCGGCCGTCCAGGGCGATCGCGTGCGCGTCATCGACGGTTCCGGCAAACCGTCGGCCACGCTGAACCAGGCGCTTGCCCCTTATCATGATCGGATAACACAGTTTGCGCAGCACGGGGGCGTGCTCCGCGCAGCGGCGCTCCGTGGCCTGTTCGATGATCAATTCCCAATGATCCTGCCGCCGGACCAGGACGGTGGCCTCGGGATCGCCATTCTCAACTCCAACGCCGAAACCCACTTCTCCTTCACCAACGCGCTCGGTTTGGTTTCGGAAGCGCAAACGCGGCGGTTGGAGGCTGCGATCCGTCATTTTCCGACGGCATGCTGGACCATCGCGTTACATCATCATGTGATGGAATATCCCATGCCAGTGAAGACATTTGCCGAGCGCATTGGGACAGCCTTAATCAACGGCAGCTGGTTTGTACGCAGGTTGCAAAGGTTTTCCGATCGCTCAGTGGTGATGCACGGTCACCGGCATATCGATTGGATCGGTACATGCGGTGCGTCGAGGATCGTCTCGGCCCCGTCGCCGGTGATGGGGGCCGACGATGCAGCCAGCTATTTCTATATCCACAAAATGATGGTCGGCGCGGACCGGAAGCTCTGCCTCGCCGAGCCCGAGCGGGTCGAGATTGCCGCAAGCTAGGGAGCTTCCGGCTTATCTTGGTGCGATCCGCCACACAGATCGGCTATCCATGCGGCCGACGGACTCTCGGCACAGAAGGTCAGAATAGCGAGCGTGATCGGCACGCCGATGAAGGTCCCGAACAGGCCCCAAAGCGAGCTCCAGAAGAAGATTGCAAACAGCACCAGAAACGGCGAGATCGACAACGTCGAGCCGGCCACCCGCGGTTCGATATAGCTGCCGACCACGAACTGGATGACGTTGAGACAGGCGAACACGCCAAACACCGCGGGCCAGCTCTCGAACTGTGTCATGGCCAGCAGCGTGGGGAACAGCGTCGCGATGAAAGGACCGACGAAAGGAATGTAGTTGAGGACAAAGGCGATCACGCCCCATTCGAATGCGAATGGCAGCCCGGTCACAGCGGCGAACAGGCCGACCAAGAGACCCGTCACCGCGCTCATCTGCGTCCGCACCAGCATATATTTACGAAACTTGGCGGCCGTCGCTTTGCTGCCCTTGAGCAGGACGCGCGCAGCTGTGCGATTCTCCAACCGCTGGATTCGTCGACCAGCGTCTTCGACCTCGAGAAGTCCCAGCACGACATAGACCAGCGCGATGAGCCAGAAACTCAATGTGGTGTTGACGCGACCCGTGACGTATTGCGTGGTACGCAGCAGCCAGCCGACATTGAAATGCTCCGCCCAGACGCCGGCGAACGAGACGCCATGGCCGTCGAGCCAGATCACCGCGGCATCGTAGAAGGCCTGATACCGCGCCGCATCCGCAATCAAGGAGCGCCCGACGCGGCCGAACCCCCATGCTGCCAGCGAGGCAAACGCGATGCAGGTGGCAACCGTAACAACGACGGTAACGGCGAGCGCGAGGAGTTTCGGCAGCCACGACTGCAGCCGTTGCTGAACGGGCCAGACGATCGCGATGATGAACAGGGCGGCCGCAAGCGGGGCGAGCACGCTGCGCGCCTGAGCCACCGCCGCAATGACCAGCACCGCGGCGATGATGCCGGTCGTGATCTTCAACCCGCCAGCCATCCTTGGGTTACCCGATCTCCGTGAACGCAGACATTGCCAGTCTGTCTCGTAGCGCGACAAGACCGGAAATGGACCTGCGGCGCAGCTACAGCAATCCTCGATAGATCCCCGGCGCGGAACCTTCGATGGCCACCGCGCCGACAGCTTTCGTATAGAATTCTGCCGGCCCGACGCCGCCGATGATGGCATAGCCAAACCCCTGGTGTTTCATGTCCTCGAGGCAGGCGAACAGCAGCGCCTTGCCGATTCCGCCCTGCTGCGCCTTCGGCGCGACACCGGTCGGGCCAAAGAAGTTGCGACAGGCCGCGTCATGGCAGGCAAATCCCACGATCTTCTTTTGCTGGATCGCGATGAAGCAGGAGACCGGTTGGCGGCTGAACGCGACCTCGGCTTCGCTGGCCCACGCCTCGCTGAATGTCTCCCGCACCCAGGCCACGACCTTGTGCTTTTCCGGCGCGAGCGCGCGGCGCATCACAATTCCGGCCTTGAGCAATCGATCATAGGTGGGCCGGGAATCGGGCAGGGCGTAGAGCTTGACGAGCATGTCCATCCGGCGAGCTTAGTTGAAAACGCATCCCGCGGGCAAATCACGGGAGCAAGGTGGCGGCGCCCGACTACCATTTGCGTTGTTGCTTGTTCGCGGCCTTGTTCGCGGTCCTGGCTTCACGTGCAATCGCCCAGAAATACCCGCCGCAGAATGCAACAATCGCGACAATCACGCCGGCGGCGATCAGCTCTTGCATATCAGCGGTTCTCCAAGTAGGTGTATCTCGTTTATGTGGGAATTATGCCCACGAATACGCCCACGAAAAGGCAGATCGGTTTCGGGACGTAACGAGGCGGAGCGAATGCGATGGTGACGGTCAGCGCAGCAGACAGGCGTCTTCGGGCGATCGTTGCTCTCGTCGTCATGGCCGGCGTCGGTTCGGCGCAAGCCGCCCGAACACCCGATGTGTCGGATGCCAGTGGGAGCGCCGTCTCCATGCCGATCGACACACGGAGCCAGACGTCCGCGATGGATGGCGTGGTCCGCGCCGTCCAGCTTCCCAAGGGCGCTTCCGCGATCAGCGAGACCTACGGAGACTGGATCGTCAAATGCCAGCTCGACGGCGGGGCCAAGCTGTGTACCCTCGGGCAGACACAGCTCGCCAAGGAAACCAATCAGCAAATCTTCGCCATCGAACTGATTCCAGGGACGGAAAGGCCGAAGGCAACATCTTGATGCCGTTCGGGCTGAAGTTCGACGCCGGGGCCCTCCTCAAGCTTGACGGCAAGGATCTGGAGCAGACGCGCTTCTCCACCTGCACGACGCAAGGCTGCTTGCTGCCGGTATCCTTTCCCACGGTCGTGACCGACACCATCAGCAGGGCCAAAATGCTCACCGTTGCCGCACAGAGCATCAGCAACGGGCAGGCCGTCGTCTTTAACGTCCCCCTCAACGGCTTCGCCGCGGCGCTGGAGCGAACCATTCAGCTCGGAAGCTGAACGGCACGACGCTCCGCGCCCACCGCACGACGGCTGCGACAAATCACCCCGACGGGCAAAATCCCGCTTCCGTCGTCGGGCAAATCAGTGATCCAATTCCGCCCGTCTCACCCGATTGAGGGGCGCTTCGCGGTCGTCACGAACGTGGGTCGAGATGCGGTGGACGCCGATTGCGCAACTGACGAGTGCGCATGACGTGGACGGTGAAGTCGTGTGGTCCTGATGCCAAGCCTTTTTTCATGATCCAAAGAACGAATAAAATCCATGTCTGTCAATGGCTTAAACAGAGCCGCTTGAGCTGGGTCCCAATAGGCCCTTAGACCGTTCACCTTCAGGTCCGCCGGTGCCAGACCATAGCTTCGGCCCATCGTGTGACGGGCAAATACCGGGCATTTACGGTGGATGACGTCCGTTGATGTCCGGCCTGATCTGGAAGATAGTTAGAAACGCGAACAATCGGTGGGGGCCGCGATGACGGAAGTAGCGTTGCCCGAGACGCAGTATGCGCAGAGCGGCGACTTCAACATCGCCTATCAAGTCATGGGCGACGGGCCCACCGACATTATCCTAGTTCCGGGCATTATATCCCACATCGATTTTCAGCACGAACTCCCGGGCTATACGCGCTTTCTTCGTCGCTTGGCGAAGTTCTCAAGGGTCGTCACGTTCGACAAGAGAGGTCAAGGACTATCAGATCGGTTGGCCGACGTACCGTCTCTTGAGGAACGTATCGACGATGTCCGCACGATCATGGACGCCATCAACTCCAAGCGTGCTGCGCTAGTCGGCTTCTCTGAAGGCGCGTCGATGAGCGTTCTATTCGCGACGACCTACCCAGAGCGCGTGTCCCACTTGGTCTTATTCGGAGGGCTGGCGCGGATATCAGACCTGCTCCCGCCCAACCTCACGCCATCGGAGGTTCAGGAACGGTTAGCTTACGTCGTAAAGAGTTGGGGAAACGGGGACTTCCTCAAGCGAGTTTTCGCGAGTGATGCTGGCAATCCGGAGATACTCGCTCGCATCGCAAAATTCGAAAAGTTGGGCAGCAGTCCTGGCGCACTAAAATCCTACATACTTTCGAACCGACGGATAGACATCAACCCCATCCTCCCAGTCGTCCGCACGCCAACTCTAGTGCTGCACCGAACAACCGACGCGCAGGTGCCTGTAACGTTAGGCCGCAAGCTCGCCGCCGGTATCCCGGGAGCGAAATACATTGAATATCCGTCGGGCGATCACGCGTTCTGGACGGGAGACATTGAGCGAGTTACCGGAGACATCGAAGAATTCATCACTGGACAACGCGCCAGCGAGGGAATTGATCTGGAGCGCATACTCGCCACCGTTCTCTTTACTGATATCGTTGGGTCGACCAATCTCGCTTTGCAACTCGGCGATCACCGTTGGCGTGACCTCTTGGACAATCACGACGATCTTTCTGGCCGGATTGTCAGCAAGCATCGCGGCACTTTGGTGAAGAGCACAGGCGATGGCGTTCTGGCGACCTTTGACGGGCCGGGGCGGGCTGTGCGATGCGCCTTGGCGCTCAGTGAAGAGAGCAAGAGTATTGGCCTGCCCGTACGCGCAGGTCTTCATTGCGGCGAGGTCGAAATCAGAGGCAACGACATCGGTGGCATTGCCGTCCACGCAGCCGCGCGAGTGATGTCGCAGTCGGGAAGCAATGAGGTATTTGTCTCGCGGGTGGTCACCGACCTCGTAGCAGGCACCGATCTGAAGTTCTCCGAGCGAGGTTCATACGAATTAAAGGGGCTGCCCGGGAAATGGGACCTTTTCGCCGCGAGCAAATAGTATCCCGAGCGCTTGCGTCGTATTGTTCCTCCGCTATAAGCCGCGCAGGCCTCCGCATTTTGCGCCTCCGTTTCGTGTCGAGGCCGAGATCGCCGAGATGTCTATGCGTGTCTACTTTGCCCTCAACATCAACTTGACGGATAAGCAGCAAAGTACGTTCGAGGAACTCAACCTCAAGCCTGGCGCTGTTTGCAGACTGACAAAGTAAGGCGTCGTCCGTGAAGAATGCGGATTGACTTGAGAAATAAGCAGAATTGGTCTTGATGTAGTATTCGATTTTGCAGGAAAGCGGGGTATTGGACCTCGCTTTCTTGCGTTTTAGGTTTTGCTTTTGGGTGATTCGTGATTCCCTGACAGCGTCGTCGACATTGGGGAATGCGATGAGCAAGCCGCGGGATGATCGCCAGAAAGACCTGTTGCTTCCGGCGCTTGATCAGATCATCGACATGGGTCATCCGCTGGTGCGGTTGGCAGCGCTGATCGACTGGAACATCCTGAATGAGCGCTT